>NZ_CAUTEG010000021.1:0-31160 GCF_963537195.1 Oribacterium sinus
AACCAACGACTGCAGGCGTCAAAGGCCTGTGCCTTACCGCTTGGCGATGGCCCTATGAGATAAGAACCTCGTGCGAGAAAAATAGGGTGGCCACCGGGAGTCGAACCCGGGACCTCCAGAACCACAATCTGGCGCGATAACCAACTACGCTATGGCCACCATGTTACGGATAGAACCGTCTCGCAAGTGATCCAGAAGGGATTCGAACCCCCGACCCACGGCTTAGAAGGCCGTTGCTCTATCCAGCTGAGCTACTGAATCATTTCGCATTTTGTGCGACTCTCATATATTAGCGAATCCCCAATACTTTGTCAAGAAAAAATTTTCGCTGTTTACAAAGGCTTATTCTCTGCTTGAATTTCAAAAAAGGAGCCGTAAAAATAGCCCCTTTCCTTTCTTTACAAAACAGCAAAGCTTTAGTGACTTAATTCATAGGCCTCCAGGCAATTCTTGGTAATCAAGGCAAAATCCTTGGTTTCCAAAAATTCTTTTTTACACAGCCAGGTTCCTCCCACACAAAGCACCTTGGAGAAGGAAAGATATTCTCCGATGTTCTGAAGATTCACTCCACCGGTGGGCATAAAATACAGGTTCTGGAACACTGCCGCATAGCTCTTGATGGTCTGTACGCCGCCAAACTGTCCTGCCGGGAAGAACTTCACCACAGGAATATCATAAGACATGGCCATACTGATTTCCGTAGGAGTCAAAACGCCGGGACAATACGGAATTTCTCTCTCTCTGCAAAAAGCTGCCACTTCATGGGAAAAGGAAGGACTTACAATAAACTTGGCACCGGCTTCCACAGCATCTTTACACTGCTGCAGGGTAATCACCGTTCCCGCACCCACATATAAATCCGGATATTCCTTTACCATTAGAGCGATGGATTCCTTTGCTGCCGCCGTACGGAAGGTAACCTCCGCCACCGGCAGTTTTCCCTCCAATAAAGCCTTTCCCAGAGGAATGGCGTCATTTTTATCCTCAATTACCAAAACCGGACAAATCCGAATTCCCTTCATTCTCTCCACAAATTCTGCCATGTACATTATTTTATCCTCCTAAATTTTATGCATTTCCACTCTAAGATTTCCTTTTTGGTCCAAAAACAGCAGGCTATAGCATGGTCTTCTATCCTCCTGTCTGGGAAAGCTGATGGATCCCGGATTGATACAATGCACCCCGTTCACCACTTTGTTACAGGGTTTATGGGTATGTCCGAAGAATGCCATACTGCAATTTCTGTCTCTTGCCTCTTCCGAAAGACGCTCCAAGCCGAAGTTTACCCCATAGAGATGGCCGTGGGTCAAAAAGCATCGTTCTTTTCCGATACGAACTTCCACGTCCTTGGGCAAATAGGAAAAAAAGTCATTGTTTCCCTGTACAAAATAGGACTCACAGCCCTTAGGCAAAAGCGCCTGTACCTCTCCTTCTCCCTCCGAATCCCCCAGATGAATACACATGGATATATCCGGATGCAGACGAAGAACCTTTTCCACATAGTCCAGTCTTCTATGGTTATCGGAAAATACCAAAATCTTTTCCTCCGAAGAAGGATCGATTCTGCCGGCTATCTTAGTCTTCGCTTCCCGAGCAGCTTCCTGTCCCTTTTCGACAACTTCCTGTCTCTTTTCGGCATCCTCCTCTTTTTCCGGCTTTTCCCCGGATTCTTTCTCCGGCTTGTGCTCCGCCTTTGCTTCCTTGCCTTTTCCCGACTGCTCCCGCCCTGCTTTCGAAAAGCGGGCAGAATCTCTTTTTTCCTGCTCTTCTTGAATCATTCTTTCCATCTTTCGAAGAGCCTTTCCCCTATGGGAAACCTTGTTCTTCTCTTCTCTGGAAAGCTCAGCAGCGGTTTTTCTGTATTCCGGAAGGTAGAAAATGGGGTCATAGCCGAAGCCCTCTTCTCCACCGGGCTCTTTTGCAATTTCTCCCGTGCATCTGGCTTCCGTTTGCAAAAGCTTTCCATCCGCAAAAATCGCAACAATGGCGCAGGTAAAATAAGCCATTCTGCTTTTACTACTGCTTTCTTCCATCATAGCCAGGATACGACGATTCTTTTCGGGATAGGGTGTATCCACCCCCAAAAATCGGGCTGAATATATTCCGGGACCAAAGGACAGGGCTTCAATGGACAGGCCGGAATCATCCGCCATAACCAGGTCATCTTCCTCTAAAAGTCCCTCTGCCTTCACAAAGTTATATAAGGCTCTGGCCTTGATTTCCGCATTTTCCAGAAAACTTGTCCCGTTTTCCTCTACCTCCTGATCCATGCCTAAATCTTTGGCACAGAGAATGGTTCCGGGGAATTTAGACAGAATCTCCTGAATTTCTCTTAACTTGTGTTGATTATGGGTGGCAAATAAAATCCGCATTATTTTCTCCCTTTACCATTGTACTGGTAAAAATAGGTTTTCATCATACCATTGTAAAGCTTTCTGTTTTTATCCGCCTTACCAAGGTATTTCTCCGCCTGCTCGTAAGCGGTGATTAAACAAAGCCGCCAGTCATCCAAATCTTCGTAGGCTTCTCTAAGCTCCGTATATAAAAGTGGAAGATTTCTCTTATCTTCTATTCTCTCTCCGTAGGGAGGGTTGGTAAGAATCATACCGCCCCGCTTACTGTGGGACATCTTCCCCACTTCTCTTTCCTGAAAATGGATGAGCTTTCCAACCCCTGCCCGCTCCGCATTTTCTCGGCAAACCGGAATCATGGCAGGATCTATATCATAGCCCTGAATATCCACCATTTTTCCATAGGAATTCTTCTTAGTTTCTAATAGGCTACGGTCAATTTCATCCCCTGCCTCCTCCAAAGCATAGTCCCATTCCTTTTTAGGAATCAGGTTTTCCCAGGCTTCCGCCGTAAAATGTCTATGCATTCCGGGAGCAATCTTTGCCGCAATCATAGCCGCCTCTATGGGGAAGGTTCCTGCACCGCACATGGGATCCACAAAGGGGGCATCCTCTCTCCATTTGCTAAGGAGAATCAGGGAGGCAGCCAAGGTTTCCTTAATGGGCGCCTTTCCCATTTTTAAACGATACCCTCTTTTATGCAGAGAGTCTCCACTGGTGTCCAAACAGAGTAAAACCTCATCCTTATACAGAGAAACACGGAAGGGGTACTTGGCTCCGTGCTCCTCAAAAAAACTCTGATGATAGTAGGATGCCATCCGGTCAACCATGGCTTTCTTCATTACGGACTGAATATCTCTGGGCGAAAACAGCTTGGATTTCACGGAGCTGGCCTTGGTCACCCAGAAGGAGGCATCCTTTGGCAGATATTCTTCCAACGGAAGAGCCTTGGTACCCTGAAACAAATCCTCGTAGGATTCCGCATGGAAGGAGCCCAGCTTTAATAAAACTCTTTCCCCTGTTCTCAGGAAAATGTTGGCACGGACGATAGCCTCCGCATCTCCGATAAAATGCACCTTTCCGTCGCTAACGGTATGCACATCATAACCCAAATCCTGAATTTCTTTTTTACAGACTGCTTCCAGTCCAAAGTGGCAGGGTACCACCAGTTCCATTCTTTGCATCTTCCCTCCTATCGAAAAAGGTATGCCAAAATCCAAAGGATTACCGCCACCGCAAGTACAGGGAGTAAAATCGGTGCCAAAGCGGAAATGATTCCCGCAAAAACCGCGATAATTCCCCCGATAATCAGGAAGAAAATCACAAGAGAAATCACACAGCCTAAGGGACTGACAGGAATGATACGGGGTCCTCCTGCATTTTCAAAGTCCGACTGTCTATCCTGCCGAATGTCCTCTTCTTTATATTGGGTATAGCCTGTCTTTTCCCTAAAGGATTGAGACTGTCTGCTATCTTCTTCCGCTCCCTTATATTGTAAATCCTCTTCGTCGGAGGCATAGTTAATCTCACTTTCCGCATAACGGAAAGGAGTGCTTCTGGCTACATGATCTCCTCCCGCCTCTGCAGCATCAATAATGCTTTTTGCCAAAAGCCTTGGCTCAGAAAGGGAAGCAATAACTTCTTCCTCGGTTTTTCCACCCCGCACTTCCGTCAGGATGTACTCTTCATAAAAACGTTTTTGCTCCAGAATAACTTGTTCCGAAACATTTTGCTTTAATTCTAAAACCAGTTCCCGAATAAATTCCTCTTTCCTCACCTATTCCTCCTAAAACTCAAGCAAAGCCTGGGCTGAGCATATATTCCTCTTTAGCTTAGCTCTATTTTCTCTTTAAAAGTCCAAAAGACACGGAAATATTTGTAAAGCTATAAGCTGCACTTACTCTTCTGTAATAGCAATGTGCAAATCCTTTAGCTGCTGGGGATCAAAGACCTCTGCCGGTGCATCCATCATAGCATCGGAACCGTCCTTTCCCTTCGGAAAAGCAATAACATCGCGGATGCTCTCCGCGCCCACCATCCACATCGCCAAACGGTCTAAGCCGTAGGCAAGACCTGCATGGGGAGGTACACCGTACTGAAAGGCTTCCAATAAGAAACCAAACTGCTCAGTGGCTCTTTCCTTCGTAAAGCCAAGCTTTTCCAACATTTTCTCCTGAACATGAGACTGGTGAATTCTGACAGAACCGCCACCCAGCTCCGTTCCGTTCAAAACAATATCGTAGGCCTTGGCTCTAACCTTGGACAAATCCTCTTCATCCACCAAGGGAAGGTCTTCTTCCATAGGCATGGTGAAGGGGTGATGCATGGCCTGATATCTTCCCAATTCCTCGGAATATTCAAACATGGGGAACTCGGTAACCCAGAGGAACTTCCACTGTCCCTTCTGAATTAAGTCCAAATCCTTTCCTAAAGCAAGACGTAAAGCTCCAAGGCTGTTCCATACCACCTGCTTCTTCTCATCGGATACCAAGAAGAGAAGATCTCCCTGCTCTAAGCCTGTAGCCTCTGTTAATCTCTTGATATCCTCCTCGGACATAAACTTGGCAAAGGAAGACTTTACGGAGCCGTCTTCCCCGTAGCCGAACCAGGCCAATCCCTTTGCCTGATAGCCCTTTACCAGCTCCACATAGCTGTCAATCTTCTTTCTGGGCATGGAGGCCTGTCCCTTTAAAAGAATACCCTTGACCTTACCGCCATTTTCCACGCACTGGCTGAATACGGAGAAGCCGCAGCCCCGTACCGCCTCGGTACACTCCAGTAAAGGCAGGTCAAAACGAAGATCCGGCTTATCGGAACCGTAATTTTCCATAGCATCAATCCAGGTCATTCTCTGTAAGGGAAGAGAAATGTCCACCTGACAGATTTCCTTGAAAATATACTGTAAAAGTCTCTCGTTTACCTCCAACACGTCTTCCATATCCACGAAAGACAGCTCCATATCCACCTGGGTAAACTCAGGCTGTCGATCCGCTCTTAAATCCTCATCACGATAGCATCTTGCCAGCTGGAAATAACGATCCATACCGGAAACCATTAAGAGCTGCTTTAAAAGCTGAGGAGACTGGGGCAGGGCATAGAAGGAACCCTGATGCAGGCGAGATGGTACCAGGAAGTCTCTGGCTCCCTCAGGGGTAGACTTAATCAATGTAGGTGTTTCAATCTCCAAAAATCCTTCCTGAGATAAAAAGGCACGAATCAACTGGGAAAGTCTGGCTCTTGTCATAATTCTCTTCGCCAAATCCGGTCTTCTCAAATCCAGATAACGGTACTTTAAGCGTAAGTCTTCCTTGGTCTTGCTGTCTTCTTCAATGGGGAAGGGAGGCGTCTCCGCCTCTGCCAGGATTCTCAAACTTTTTGCTACCAGCTCCACAGCTCCTGTAGCAAGGCTGGCATTGGCATCCTTTCCTCTGCTTCGAAGCTCTCCTTCTACCGCAATAACAAACTCCGCTCTTAGCTTGGAGGCCTTTTCAAAAACCTCTGCACCGCATTCATTTTCCTCAAAAAGAATCTGTAGGATTCCGGAACGGTCTCTAAGGTCTGTAAAAATAAGACCTCCCTTATTTCTGGACTTCTGTACCCAGCCCATCATGCAGACCGTTTTTCCGATATACTCCTCTCCCAATTCTCCGCATCTTGCGGTTCTGTGTAAACCTCTCATTGACTCAGCCATAACTTTACCCTCTCAATCTTTTCTTGCAACAGCTTAGCGGATTCGCTTCCGGAAATATCCCATTTCCTAAAGACCTTAACTCCATTTTCCTATTTAAGCTTTTGAAAAATATTCTATAAACTCGCTGTAGCCTTCCTTGCTCAGCTGCTCCTTCTGGAATTTCTTATTTTTATTCATTTGGGAAAGCAATACCACTTCTCCCTTGGCTCGTCTGTCCATCGCATCCAGTAGAGCCTTCTTCAGCTCCTCTTCCTGCAAATCCTTCTCCAAAAGAATCGCCTTCTTCTCCGCCCTGACTTCCGAAGCCTCCCCTTCCATAAGAATGGTGATGATTCGCTCAAAGCCGATGGAAAATCCCACCGCCGGGGTATCGATACCGGTAAACTTTCCTACCATCTTGTCATAACGACCGCCTCCACCGATAGAGCCGGAAAATAATGTGGAACGCACTTCGAAAATCGGCCCGGTATAATAGCCCATGCCTCGCACAAGACTGGGATCAAAACGAAGAGGAATCTTTCCCTTTCCGGAGATTTCCACCAAATCCATAATCTTATAAAGGTTTTGGCAAACACCTTCCTCTAAAACATCCTTTAGCTTTTCCCCAAGAGAAAGGAGGTCTTCCTTCTTTCCGGAAACCTGATCCAAAAGCTCGGTATAACGGGAAATCTGCTCCTCGGAATAGCCAAGACCTGCCAGTTCCCCCTTTACCCCGTCTCTTCCAATCTTATCTTCCTTATCCAGGATAATGGAAATCTGTTCAAAATCCCCCTCCGGAAATCCTGCATAGCGTTGCATTGCTTTCAGAATTTCTCTGTCATTTACCACGATATAGAAGGGATACTGTTCTCCAAAACCGATTTCCTGTAGCAGGGTTCCCATAGCCAAAAGCAAATCTATCTCCGAAAGGAAGGAGGAATCTCCGAAAATATCAATATCGCATTGCCAAAACTCCCGAAATCTTCCCTTTTGAGGACGATCAGCCCTGAATACAGGTCCAATCTGTAAGGCCTTAAAGGGACTGGGGAGCTTCGCCTGATTCTCCGCATAAAAACGGGAAAGAGGCAGGGTCAAGTCATAGCGAAGCCCTGCATCGGAAAGGGCCTCAAAATCCCCCTTCTCAATGGCTTCCTTCAGCTTCTCCCCTCGCTTCTCCACCTTAAAAATCAGCTTTTCATTGTCTCCTCCCTGCTTACTGAGAAGATTTTCCAAATGCTCTACGATGGGGGTTTCAATCTCCGTAAAGCCGAAGCGTCCGTAAACCCGTCTGATTGCGGAAAGAATTCTCTGCCGGATGGCCATCTCCTCCGGTAAAATATCCTTCATTCCTGTTACAGCTTTTTTCTTCAATGCCATAATTCCTACTTTCTGTTCTGCAAATACTTCTGAAAATCCTCATCAATATCCAGGGTGGCAAAATAATCCGTATCCCTCTGAGCTCTTCTGATACACTTTACTGTACCGTCTTCTTTTAAGAGAAGCTCTGCACACCAAAGCTTTCCGTTGTAATTGTATCCCATGGCAAAACCGTGGGCTCCCGCATCGTGGAAGAAAAGGTAATCTCCCTTTTCCAGTACCGGTAACTCTCTGTTTTTCGCAAACTTATCATTATTTTCACAAAGAGAACCGACTACATCATAGGTCTTCGTCTCTTTTTCCTCTTCTTTTCCCAGCACCGTAATATGATGATAAGCATCATAAATAGCAGGACGCATCAGATTTGCCGCACAGGCATCCACCCCTGCATAGTGTCTGTAGGTCTCCTTAAAATGAATCACCTTGGTAATCAAAGCCCCGTAGGGTGCCAGCATAAAACGTCCCAGCTCCGTGCAAAGGCGGATATGTCCAAGACCGTTCGGTACTAATATTTCTTCAAAAACCTCCTTAACGCCCTGTCCAATCAGGAGAATGTCATTGGGCTCCTGCTCCGGACGATAAGGAATGCCGATTCCTCCGGAAAGATTGACAAAATCCAGAGAAATCCCAAGCTCCTTCTTAATCCGTACCACCAACTGAAAAAGCTGTCTTGCCAAAACCGGGTAATACTCATTGCTTACAGTATTGGAGGCAAGAAAAGCATGGATTCCGAAATGTTCTACACCCTTTTCCTTTAAAATTTTATAGCCCTCCAGAATCTGAGCCTCCGTCATACCGAACTTGGCTTCTTCCGGATTATCCATAATAGTATTGGCAATTTTAAAATAGCCTCCGGGATTAAAACGCAAACTCATGGTTTTGGGCAGGGTTCCCAGGGTTTCTTCCACTTCCGCAATATTGGAAAAATCATCCAAGTTAATGATTCCTCCCAGCTCCCTGGCAAAGATATATTCCTCTTCCGGAGTATCATTAGAGGAAAACATAATCTCCTGTCCTTTGAAACCGCAAGCCTCGGCCATGGTCAATTCCACTTTAGAGGAGCAGTCTACCCCGCAACCTTCTTCCTTTAAAATTCGTAAAATAGCAGTATTGGGGGTTGCCTTAATGGCAAAGTACTCTTTAAAGCCCGGATTCCAGGAGAAGGCCTTATACAGCTTTCGGGCAGTTTCCCGAATTCCCTTTTCGTCATACAGATAAAAAGGTGTGGGATATTCCTTGGCGATTGCTTCCACTTGTTCTTTACTTACATACGCATTTTTCATCTTTTCTCCTACTCCATACATCCTACTTTATCAATTTCGAAAAATGAGATACTCATTAAAAATAAAAAAAGTCCCTTCCTATCTTAAACATAAGGAAGGGACTTTTCAAGTGAGAATCCTGTGAAATCTTATTTAGGAACAACCATAACTCGCATAATATTTGTGCTGTTGGCAACCTGCTGCTTTAAGAGACGATTGAGTACTCCTGCAGTAATGATGCAAAGGTCCCCGGAATCCACATAGCCCATGCTCTTCAGCTCTTCTAAAGAACTTTCAAATAGCTCATCGGTGGTTTCCGCACGTCTTGCCCAGACCGGAGTTACTCCCCAGTACAGCATCATCTGTCTGGTGGTTACCTGACTGGGAGAAAGAGCGAAGATATTCGTTCTGGGACGATATTTGGCAATCATGGAGGCGGTAATTCCGGTAAGTGTCGGTGCAACGATTGCCTTGGCATGAAGCTCGTGGGCGGTGGTTACGGAAGCCGCACAAACCGCATTGCCGATGCTCTCATATACGGTTCTCTCCACAAGTCTTGTCTTAAACTGCTTATAATCCAAAAACTGCTCGGAATATTCTACGATGGAAGCCATGGTCTCCGCAGCCTCTACGGGATACTTACCGTTAGCAGTTTCTCCGGAGAGCATCACTGCATCCGTACCGTTTTCTACTGCATTGGCCACATCGGTAACCTCCGCTCTGGTAGGTCTTGGATTTCTAATCATGGAATCCAGCATCTGGGTCGCAGTAATAACCAGTTTTCCGTGGAAGTTACATTTTTCGATAATCTCCTTCTGCAAATGAGGAAGACGACGAGCTTCCACTTCTACGCCCAAGTCTCCTCTGGCCACCATGATTCCGTCTGCTTCGTCAATGATGGAATCCAGATTATCCAATCCCTCCTGGGACTCAATCTTAGCGATAATCTTCATCTGAGAGCCGGCCTCATCCAAGAGGGCACGAATCTGACGAATGGCATCTGCGGAGCGAACGAATGAAGCGGCAATAAAGTCAAATTCTTCTGAAATACCAAAACGAATATCCTCGATATCCTTTTCGGTAATAGAGGGAAGCTGGATGGGAACATTGGGTACATTCACGCCCTTTCTCTCCCCAAGCTCACCGCCGTTAGTTACCTTACAGTGAATTTCCTGTCCATTAACGGAAAGCACATCTAAACCGATTAAACCGTCATCAATCAAAATCACATTTCCGGGCTTTACATCCTCATGAAGGTGCTCGTAGTTGATATAAATTTTCTGCTTTGTCCCTACCACTTCCTCGGTAGTGAGGGTAATCTCATCTCCCTCTTGAAGAGTAATCTTATTGCCTCCCTCCAAAACACCGGTACGGATTTCCGGTCCCTTGGTGTCCAAAAGAGCAGCAATGGGTCTTCCCACTTCTTTTCTGGCCTTCCGAAGCATTTCCAATCTAGCTAGATGCTCCTCATGGTTTCCATGGGAAAAGTTAAAACGAGCCACATCCATGGTCTTTGCCAGCTTAAGCAACAGCTCATAATCATTTTCATTGGGTCCCATGGTACATACAATCTTCGTTCTTCTCATTTTTTTCTCCTTTACTCACTCACTATTTTCCACTCATTTTCAGACTCTACTCTATCACATCGACAAGTTTTGCAAAAAACGTAAGCCTATCGATAACGATTAATGTGAAAGATATTTTTATTGTTTCCCTGATTCTGTAATAGGAAGAACAACAAAACATTGGCAAAAGACAGGAGAATAGAAACCCTCTCTCCCATATTTGGACTGGTCAAAAAGAAAAAGAAATACAACGCCGTTTCTATTCCCGCCAGGTACTTGGCCTTAATCGGAAAAAGGAAATAAATGTAAAACATAGTATCCGGCAAACTTAAAGCATAGGCCAAAAAAATACTGAAGCTCATATAGGTAGGATTTAACTGTAAAGACACGCCGGTGAACAGATAAATCAGAATACCTACCACATTATAAAGAATGATACCGGAGGCAATAAAAAACGTGTAGCGGAAGCTTCCCCAGAGAAATTCCAAGGTTTTTCCGATATTATAATACACCATAATACCGATAATGGCCCAAAACACGCCGGAAAATCCTCCCCCTGCCGGAAAGTAAAACAAAAATGTAAAAATCCGCCAGATATGTCCATGGAGAATTGCTTCCGGATCCAAATCCATATAATAATAGTAAATTTCCGGTGCCACCACCTGAATCATAAAACCTATTCCGTAAATCACACAAATATACTGCATTAAATTCGGAATGGCGAAGCGTCCGAACTTTCTATTTAAACGGTCCAAGATATTCATTCTCACTACCTTTCTTTGATTGGCTTTCAAGCTGAGTAAATTTCTTTTCCCCCGCTCTCCCACTGTTGTCTTTTGCTATCTTCTTGCACCGCATGAGTATACTTGTCTCCCCTGGCTTTTTCAAGATGAAATTAGGATTGTCTTATGGTTTTTATTAAAATTCTATTAAGCACAGCTCTTTTTATTATTTTTTTAGAAAGGCTTTATTGTTGCCCCCCTTCCTTTGTGTTAGAGTAAGTCCTTGAACTTTTTCCTATGGGAGAAAGGCAGCTTTTTACACACTTGCTTAGAAAGTATAGAAATGGGTGAATTTATGACAGGAACTTATAGACTGGGAATAGATATCGGTTCTACAACGGTGAAAGTCGCCATTATGGATCAAGAGAAGAACCTTCTCTTTTCAGACTATCGAAGACACTTTGCCAATATACAGGAAACATTGGCAGATTTACTGGAGGAAGCAAAGGAAAAACTGGGGGATTGTACCCTGACTTGTATGGTAACCGGTTCCGGAGGACTGAGTCTGGCCAAGCACATGGGACAGCCCTTCTGTCAGGAGGTTGTAGCTGTAGCAAATTCTTTAAAGGAATTCTATCCCCAAACAGATGTTGCCATCGAGCTTGGAGGAGAGGATGCCAAAATCATCTACTTCAAGGGTGGTATTGACCAAAGAATGAACGGAATCTGTGCCGGAGGTACCGGTTCCTTTATCGATCAGATGGCTTCTCTTTTGGATACGGATGCTTCCGGTCTGAATGAATTGGCCAAGAATTTCCAGATGATCTATCCCATCGCAGCCCGCTGCGGTGTTTTTGCGAAGACTGATATTCAGCCTTTAATCAATGAAGGCGCTGCCAGAGAAGATTTGGCTGCCTCCATTTTCCAGGCCGTATGTAATCAGACTATTTCCGGTTTGGCTCAGGGGAAGCCTATCCGTGGAAATGTTGCCTTCTTAGGAGGCCCGCTCCACTTTATGTCGGAATTAAGAAACAGTTTTATTCGTACTCTAAAGCTGGAGGGAGATGCCATTATCAATCCGGATAATTCTCACCTCTTTGCCGCCATGGGGTCTGCTTTAAGTATAGAAGAAAACGCAAAAGAAATTCCCTTGGCAAGCCTGGTCAAGAGTCTTCGTGCCGGCATTGAAATGGACAGTGAAATCAAGCGTATGGACTGTCTCTTCGAAAAAGAAGAGGATTACCAAAGCTTCATTGCTCGTCACAATAAAGCCAAGGTGCCTACCGGAGACTTATCTTCCTATAAGGGAAAAATCTTCTTGGGAATTGATGCAGGTTCCACTACAACCAAGGTGGCTTTGATTTCCGAAGAGGGTGAACTGCTTTATACTTTTTATTCCGGAAATGAAGGCTCTCCCATTGCCACTGCCATCAGAGCCATGAAGGAAATTAAAGAAAAACTTCCGGAGGGTGCGGAAATCAGCTACTCTTGCTCTACCGGTTACGGAGAAGCTCTCTTAAAGTCCGCCTTCCAGCTGGACGAGGGAGAGGTGGAAACCATTGCCCACTACTATGCCGCATCCTTCTTTGAGCCTGACGTAGATTGTATCTTGGATATCGGCGGACAGGATATGAAGTGTATTCATATTAAGGACGGCACCGTGGATAATGTGCAGTTAAATGAAGCCTGCTCCTCCGGTTGCGGTTCTTTCCTGGAGACCTTTGCAAAATCCTTAGGCTATAACGTCATTGACTTCTCTCAGGAGGCTTTGTTCGCGAAGACGCCTACAGATTTAGGATCCCGTTGTACCGTATTTATGAATTCCAACGTAAAGCAGGCCCAGAAGGAAGGCGCTACCGTAGCGGATATTTCCGCAGGTCTTGCCTACTCCGTAGTAAAGAATGCTTTATACAAGGTTATTAAGGTTACCAATCCCAAGGAGCTTGGTAAGCATATCGTAGTACAGGGTGGAACCTTCTATAATAATGCCGTTCTCAGAGCCTTAGAGCAGATTCTGGGACAAAATGTAACCCGTCCGGACATTGCCGGCATTATGGGTGCCTTCGGTGCGGCCCTGATTGCCAGAGAGCGTTACAGCATTGAAACCGACAAGCTGGAAAATGAAATTCTGGCCGGGGAAGCTGACAAAGAATTCTTGGATGCCAGCGGTTATAAAAAGACCACTATGCTTCCTCTGGAAAAGATTGTGAACCTGGAGTACGAAACCACCATGGGCCGTTGCCAGCTTTGCAGCAATAAGTGCGTACTGACCATCAGCAACTTCGGCGGGGGAAGAAGCTTTATTTCCGGAAACCGTTGTGAAAGAGGTGCAGGAAAGCCCAAGGCAAAGTCCGAAGTGCCAAACCTCTTTAAGTACAAGATTAAAAGAATCTTCGGTTATGAGCCATTAAGTATCGAAGAAGCTAAGCGTGGAGAAGTGGGCATCCCCCGTGTCCTGAATATGTATGAAAATTACCCCTTCTGGGCTATTTTCTTTAAGGAACTGGGATTTAGAACCGTACTCTCTCCCTCTTCCAACAAAAAGCTTTACGAAATGGGTATCGAATCCATTCCTTCCGAGTCCGAATGTTATCCTGCCAAGCTGGTACACGGACATATTGAATGGTTAATCGCCAAGGAGCAGAAGTTCATTTTCTATCCCTGCATTCCTTATGAGCGAAATGAAACACCGGATGCGGGAAATCATTACAACTGCCCCATGGTCACCTCCTATGCGGAAAATATCAAGAACAACGTGGAGAACCTGGAAGAAAAGAGCATTCTCTTTATGAAGCCCTTCCTTGCCTTCACCAATGAAAAAATTTTAACAGACCAGCTTTGCAAGGTCTTTGTTCATCCCAAGGATATTCAGGACTCCATCAAGCCTGCCGGAGACTGGACTCTGGAAAAAATCGGAGAAAAGTTTAAAGAATGGAACTTTACGGAGAAAGAAATCCGAGAAGCAGCTCATCTGGCTTGGGAAGAGCTTTTACAGTCCCGAAAGGACATTGAGGAAAAAGGGGAAGAAACCTTGATGTGGATGGAAAAGACCGGCAATCGAGGAATTGTCTTGGCAGGTCGTCCCTACCATGCAGACCCTGAAATCCACCACGGTATTCCGGAGCTGATTACCTCCTTTAACTTTGCGGTTTTAACAGAGGACTCCATCTCCCATTTGGCAGAGGTAAAGCGTCCCATCATTGTTACGGATCAGTGGATGTACCACTCCCGTCTCTATAAGGCCGCAGCCTTTGTAAAGACCCAGGAAAATCTGGACTTTATCCAGTTAAACTCCTTCGGTTGCGGACTGGATGCGGTAACGGTAGATCAGGCGAAGGACATCTTGAACGGCTCCGATAAGATTTTCACCGTATTAAAGATTGACGAGGTAAATAATTTAGGAGCGGCAAGAATTCGTATCCGTTCTCTCCTTGCGGCTATCCGTGTGAGAGCTGAAAAGAATTATAAGAGAACCATTCGTTCCGAAAGCTACAAGAGGACCCTATTTACCAAGGATATGAAGAAGGAAGGCTATACCATCCTTTGTCCCCAGATGTCCCCTCTTCACTTTGAGCTGATTGAGCCGGCTATTCGTTCCGAGGGCTATAATCTGGTGGTTTTGGACAATGACAACCGTTCCGCCATCGATACGGGATTACAGTATGTAAACAACGACTCCTGCTATCCCTCCATTATCGTGGTTGGACAAGTCATGGAGGCTCTGCTTTCCGGAAAATATGATTTGGAAAAGACAGCGGTTATTATGTCCCAGACCGGAGGAGGCTGTCGTGCCTCCAACTATATCGGCTTTATCCGTAGAGCACTGGACAAGGCCGGCATGGGACAGATTCCGGTTATTTCCTTAAATGCCAACGGTATGGAATCTACCCCCGGCTTTACTATGACCATTCCGCTTCTCACTAAGGCAATGCAGGGAATTGTTTACGGAGACCTTTTTATGCGTCTTCTTTACAGCACCCGTCCCTACGAGTTGCAGGAGGGTTCCGCAGAGGCTTTACATCAAAAGTGGAAGAAGATCTGTCAAGAAAGTCTTTCCAAGAAAAATATTCCTTTCCTGGAGTTTGGAAAAAACGTAAAGGGTATTATTAAAGATTTTGATTCCCTGCCCATGAACACAAATTTAAAGAAGCCAAAGGTTGGTATTGTGGGAGAAATTCTGGTAAAATTCTCTCCTCTTGCCAATAACCATATTGTAGAGCTTTTGGAAAAGGAAGGCGCTGAGGCGGTAATGCCGGACCTTATGGACTTCCTCCTCTACTGTTTCTATAACCAGAACTTTAAGTATGAGAATCTGGGTGCTTCCTGGAAAGGAAAGACCTTCTGTAATATTGCGATTAGCCTTTTGGAATCCTTCCGAAAGACAGCAAGAAAGGAACTGGAAAAGTCCAAGCACTTTACTGCTCCCGGAGATATTCGAGAACTGGCGGATAAGGCAAGACAGTATGTTTCCTTAGGAAATCAGACCGGTGAAGGATGGTTCTTAACCGGAGAAATGCTGGAACTGATTGACGAGGGTGTGGACAATATTGTTTGTACCCAGCCCTTTGGCTGCCTCCCCAATCACATCGTAGGCAAGGGTGTAATCAAGGAATTAAAGCGTCATAACCCCGGTGCCAATATCATTGCGGTGGATTATGATGCGGGAGCTTCCGAGGTAAATCAGCTGAACAGAATCAAGCTGATGCTGACGGTGGCGCAGAACAAAATCAGAGAGCAGGCATAATCTCTGCCTTCCATAATAATATTACTTTCCGCTCTAAGCAGTTTTAATTAGGGGCACGCTCCCGCTAACCTCGCCCGGCAGGGGATACTAAGCGAAAAACTTCATTTCATTTGTTTTTCGCAAGTACCCGCGGGCTCAGATTGCCCCTGCATTTAAACTGCTTAGAGCGGAAAGTGCATAGTGTATATTCATAGACAGACATATTTTTATCAGGCAGTGATTATTCTGCCTGATTTTTTGTTATAATTATGGTTATGGTTTATTAAGAAGCTAAGTAAGTAATTCTTTTTAGGAGGATTCGATGGATATTGCGAAAAAGATTGATCATACCGTGTTAAAGCCGGAGGCGGGGAAGGATGTGGTAGTCCGCTATTGTCAAGAGGCTAGAGAGCATGGCTTCGCCTCTGTTTGCGTGAACAGTGTTTATGTTCCTTTGGTAAAAAAATCTTTAGCAGGAAGTGATGTTAAGGTTTGTTCCGTGGTGGGATTTCCTCTTGGGGCCATGTCCAAGAGAGCAAAAGCCTTTGAAGCCAAATGTGCTGTAGAAGACGGGGCAGATGAAATTGATATGGTGATTCATATCGGAGCTTTAAAGGATGGTGATGTTCAAGCAGTAGAGGAGGATATCCGTGCCGTTGTAGAGGCCTCTGCCCCTGCACTTGTACAGGTTATCGTCGAAACCTGCTTACTGACAAAGGAGGAAATCAAAAAAGCCTGCCAGCTTTCTGAGCAGGCCGGAGCCGCATTTGTAAAAACCTCCACGGGATTTTCCACCGGAGGAGCTACTCTGGAAGATATTCGTTTGATGAAGGCCTCCGTATCTTCCAAAATGCAAATTAAGGCCAGCGGCGGAATCCGCACCAAGGCCTTCGCGGAAGAATTGCTGGAATCCGGTGCAGACCGTATCGGTGCCGGAAACGGAATGCTTCTTCTTTAAAAGGATGAACGGGATATAGTGTTTTACAGTATAGCTTTATGGAGTATATGCTTAAAACAAGGGCAATCTGAGCCCGTCTGTACTTAGTGAAAGCAAGTGAAACGCCGCTTGAACTTAGTACAGCTACGTGGCGAGGTTAGCGAGAGCGTGCCCTCATTTAAGCCTATACGCCATAAAGCACATGAACTTCTATATCCATTCCCCGTTAAAGACTTCTCTGGCCGGTCCCGTCATAAAGGCGTGACCTGTTTTTTTATCATAAGATATTTCCAGATCTCCTCCTAAGAGGTGTACGGTGGCCCTATCCTCTAATCTTCCCATAAGAATTCCCGCCACCACTGCCGCAGTTGCTCCTGTACCACAGGCCAAGGTCTCTCCGGAGCCTCTTTCGTAGACTCTGAAACGAATTTCCGTAGGGGAAAGCACCTGGATAAATTCTGCATTTACCTTATCCGGAAAACGGGGATGCTCTTCGAAATCTTTTCCGATTCGTTCCAAGTCCAATTCAGAAACGGAAGAAACGGACAGCTCAGGATTGTCCTCCAGGAAATAAACCGCATGGGGATTCCCCACATCAATGCCTACAAAGCGTAGAGCCATCCCACGTACTTCGATGTTCTCCGGCAGTTCTCCGTCCAGCTTGACTTCTCCCATATCCACGGTAGCCTTCTCCATTTTTCCATCTTTTACAAAAATTTCAATGTCCTTGATGCCGGATTTTGTCTCTATACGAAGCTTTCTTCTTTCCTTCTCCACAATACCGTGGTCATATATATACTTTGCCACACAGCGAATTCCATTTCCACACATGGAGCCCTCTGAACCGTCTGCATTAAACATGTGCATATAGGCATCCGCCTTGTCGCTAGGCTCAATCAGAATCAGCCCGTCTCCACCTACGCCGAAATGTCTGTCTGCGATACGTCTTGCCAGCTCTTCAGGATTCTCCACCTTTTCCGTAAAGGCATTGACATAAACATAGTCATTGCCTAAACCTTCCATTTTGGTAAATTTCATGATTGCTCCCTTCTTCGAAAAAAAGCAGATTTTTACTGAATTTATCTCATTTTATGGATTCAGGTCTCTTTTTTCTTGCCCCTGATATTCATAAAATTGTCCCTGCCCTTTTAAACAGTATTGTCCGGGAAGGAAGTGGTACTCTCCACATTCTCCCTGATAGCTCATGCTTTCCAGTGTTTGCAAAAGACTCTTCTTCTTTACTTCTGCTCTTAACTTGCTAAGAATCCCCAGCAAATCCTTGTCATATCTGCTTCCCGACTGCGGCTCTTCTCCTGACGAAGCAGAGCTTTCCTGTGCCTCTTCTCCTGACGAATCGGAACTTTCCTCTTCCTTTTCCGCCAGTGGCAACGCCTTGTTCTCTCTTCCGTAGAGATATACCGGATAGGGAAGTTCTAAATCCCCGGGGAAATTCTCCTGATCCCAATCTTTTCCCAAAAGGATGTTATAGGCTTTTTCCTCGGAAAGAAGCGCCTTCTCCTGATCTCCGGGACTTGGAAGGAACAAAAGATCTATTCCGGCTTCCTCCAGCTCCGACAATTTCGCCTGAAAATCCTCTTCTCCCTTATAGCTACGAATTTCTACCGTTCCTCCGTACTCGGGAAAGCTTTCCGAGAGCTGTTCCGCTAAGGTCTTACTCTTCTCATCTCCTTCCTGTAGGAGAATGCCCATTTTCCGGAAGGCCTCATTATAAGCGAAAAATCCCAGGTCTACCGCCTGATCCTCCAGACTTTTTTCCAGAACAAAATGATTATTTCCCGGTTCCAGCTTCTTGCTGCTCTGACTCAGGTAGGGTATTTTTTCCTCCACAGAGAATTTTTCCAAAAATGCCTCCAGCTTTTCACTGCCTTCTCCCAGCAACAGCTCTGCCTTAGCCTCTTTTAATGCTTGCTTTAAGTCTTCTTCTTTTCCTTCTTCATAAATCAAGGTATGTAGATTTACGGATGCGTTATTCTCTCCGGCATTTTCCAGATAAGTCCCCAACTCCTCGCCTTTAGTACTTCCCTTATCTTCTACATAATACACTTCTATTGGAGCTCTTTCCGCTACAGAACTGCTTGTTTTCTCCTCTCCTCTTTGAGCCGGGCTTCCTTTTCTCAAAAAAAGGAAAAGTGCCACAAAGACTACACAAAGGAAAAGAAGAAGCAGAAACAGTCGTCTTCTTTGGCTTGCTTTTTTGGCAGCTTCCTTTTGCTTTCTTCTCTCTCTTCTTTCCTCTCGAAGTCTCTGCCGTTCTCTTTCCAGAGCTTCTTCCTCTTCCCTATCCTCAGCATCCCCGTAATGCTCAAACTCCCTGTGCTGAGCAGTAGCTTTATAACTCTCCTGTTTAGCCTGCTCTTTCGGTTCTATAGCTTCAGGTTTGCTTTGCTGATTCCTCTCATCCATTTCCTTTGCTTCAGTGCCGCCCTGCTGATTCTTCTCATCCATACGTCAAAGTCTCCTTTGCTCTTTTTGCACTACTTCTTCTTTTTCTCTGACTTTCTTTTTTCTACCAGAATCTTAAATTCTTCCTCTGAAATCTGCAACTCTTCCAGATTTTTCTTTCGTCTTTCCTTCCACTTCTTCTTTCTTTTCCGTTCATCATGAAGGTTTTTTGCTCCATACAAGGCGCCTCCTCCAAAGAGGAAAAATCCGAAGCCGGCTAAAATCGTAAAGCCGCTGACGGTAACCGCTGCAACCGCTACCTTTTTCTTAGTTTCCTTATTGTTTAAAATGACCTGAATATTTTGATCTTTCCCAATATATCCGCTCCCTACAACTTTTCCATCCAGTAAAATCTGCACTTTTCCCAGGGCGGAAGCCGGAGCATCTTCTGCAATATCCGTGAAAACGTATTGTAATCCGTCCTGACTTGCTCCCTTAGGAAGAGAAATCTTCACGGTATCCAGAAAATGAATCTTATTCTCCTCCGTGATTTTTCCGGCGGATACCAATTCTTTTCGTAAGGCCTCTAAAGCACCGGGATGTTCCCCTAAAGTTTGATTTTCCGTTTCCGAAAAAGCTAAATCCAGTAAGGCCTTTGTATCCGTGTAGTGAGAAGGATTTTTATCCTTCAAAACTACCGTAACAACCTTTCTTCCCTGATCCTCCGCCAGGCTAATTAAGGTATTTCCCGCAATCTGGGTATAACCGGTTTTTCCCGCTACTACCCTTTTGTCATAGAACTTTGTGTTGGAGAGCATCATTTTATGCTCCATGTAAATCGTGTTTCCCTCCGGAAGACGCTTTAAATTCCCTAAAGTATGACTCAGATTTTTTTCAATTTCCAAAAAATCCTTATTCTGAAACGCAGCCATACCGATTAACGCCATATCCCTTGCAGTGGTATAGTGGTTCTCATCCTGCAAGCCGGAAGGATTCTGAAAATGAGTTCCTGTGCAACCAAGCTCCTTCGCCTTCTCATTCATCATCTCCGCAAAGGCTTCCCGAGATCCTGCCACATGCTCTGCTAAAGCATTTGCCGCCTCATTTGCGGACTTGAGTAACAGGGCATGCAAACAGTCATTTACCGTCAGAACATCCCCCTCTTCAATCTGGGCGTTGGAAGATCCCCGATCCACATTGTATACCGCATCATGGGAAAATGTCACCTTATCCTCTAGGGATGCGTGCTCCAAAACTACAAGCGCCGTCATCACCTTGGTAATACTGGCAGGATATTCTCTCACATCTCCGTTTTTTTCATATAAAACCGCCCCGGTTTCCGCATCCACCACAATGGCGGACTCCGCAGTTAAGTCTGCTGTCGGCCAGCTGGCAGCCATTGCTACCACACTATGAAAAAGAATAAAAAAACAAAAAGAAAGGAGTAAAAAAATCCTCCCCCTGCTCTTTCCTTTTTTTTCCTTCATACTAAGCAAAATACTTTAAGTCCTTTCCCTCATTATCTCAAAGTCTATCCTTGCATCCTTGGTTTTCTCTAAAAAGCTCTTCCAAAGTTTTTCCTGATGGGCGTGGAAGGAAAGTCCTTGAGTGTTCTCTATACAATAGTTTTCCGGCTGAAAATTCGTTCTTTTTTTAAACTGTTCTTCTAAAATTTGGACTCTGCTTTTCCCCCTCCGCTTATGCCAGAGCTTCTCCTCTTGTTCATAAGCCTGATAAAGGTGGGACAGAAAGCGATCTCCTAAAAATATGGCAGCATCCCTTTGATGGCTTTCAACATAGTCCTTTGAAAAGAAAGGACTGCTTCCATAATAGGGCATCCATCCGAAGAAAAGGATATTGTTGCGATATAAAAAGGGATCCTTCTCCTCCTCTTCATAACGCTCTTCCAGGAAATCCCAGCAGTAATCATAAAAATGAGAATAGAAAATATCTTGGAACCTGCTTCTCTCCAATGCTTCATCGGATTGGCTGTAAAGATAAAGTTGTAAATAAAGCTCCAAAATTCTGGATTGTGCCTCTTCCTCCTTCTCCAAAACAATCCCGAAGGAAAGGAAGATCAAAATGGAAAAGAAATCGCCGAAAGGACTCCTTTCCTTAGCAATTCCGGGGAAAAGAAAATTCTGCAGTTCCCTCTGATAGCGTTTTAGTAAAGAACTAATCGGAACGGATGCATCCGTATTTCCCTCCACAGCAGCTACTTCTAAAGACTGTGCTTCTTGATTCTCCCGCTCTTTAAAATAATCCAAAAAAAAGAAAGCCAAGGGACGAAATACTTCTTTATACGGAGAATCTTCCCTCATTTCCAAGGGAATCTCCCGAATCCGTTCTAAAGCGCTATTTCTTCTTTCTCCCATGACTCCTCCATTATAACAAAAATCAGTCTGCTTCCTCTTACAAAAAAGAAAGGAATTTCCTAATTTTTTTCTTTGTCTATATTTAAAAATACGATATATCGGGCCGGACAGCAAAGCCACTATACTGCAGGCCGGACAGCAAAGTCACATTCTTAAGCCTAAGAGTAAAAGAGCCAGCCATAAGAACAAAAGAACGATATCCACGCCCAAAGCCACATAGACCGGACGTCTTTCAATGAATTTTCCCTTTTCCACAGGTAAGGCAAAACGAAGGGAAATCAAAAGAAAATTCACGGAAAATAATGCCAATGCTCCTATCACTAAAGGCCCGTTTCCTTTTTCATAAAAGGAAATCCCAATACAGAAAAAGAAAAGGCAGAGAGAAACAAAGGAACTGATTATGGCTCCCAGGCTTCCCTTTGCCCATTTTTTTCGGATGTAGCTAAAACGCTTTTCTCCTTCCATTTTCTTCTCCTCCTTTCCCTTTGTATGAGTCGAAACAGAACATAGCCCAAGGCAGTTCCCAGAGTATTCAGGATAATGTCATCCACATCACAGCTTCCGGCACGGAAGATAAGCTGAATCGCTTCCACCCCGAAGGATAAAAGATAGCCTGACATCACCGTGTTATACCAATACATCCTACAACGCTTGGAAAAGCTGGGGAGCAGGAAGCCCAAAGGGCAAAAGCCAATGATATTTCCCAGTAAGTTTTCCAAAGCATGGGCAAAACCGATTTGTTTCCAATAAAAAAGAAAGCGGAAAATCTCCTTAAAAGGCTCCATATTATAGGAAAATTCCGCCCGATTCATAAAGCCTCTGCCCTTTAACTCGGAAAAAAACAAAACATAAAAGAGAAAAATCAGGTAAAGGCAGAAAAAGAATACCCCCAACCAACGATTTTTCGTCATTTCTTTTCTATGCATAAACCATACTTAACGTAGTAATCTTCGAAAACAGGAGCTTAGCCCGAATGCTTAGCCCCCTATGTCTTCGAGATTTAGAACGTTAAATCCTCTTTTCTTTTTAGCAAGATGGCTCCATGTACAATGGATAGCACCCCGGTAACAATTCCCAAAGTAATCAATACAACACCTAAGGCAATGGAGGATCCTCCTACATTTCTCATGATTTTATAGATTCTTTCCAAGTCCTAGTCCTCTTTCTTTCTTTTTTTCAGCTGATAATAGGAGCTGGCTTCTTTCACCAAAAATCCCATTTTCTGATAAAGCTTCATGGCCGGGCTGTTTCGGGAATCTACCTGAAGAATCACCCCGGTATAGGGTCCCTTCTCTCCTTCTTCAAAGCAATCCCGAAGAATCGCCTCTCCCTTTCCCTGACCTCTATACCTATTTTCCACCATAAGTCCGTAAAGGTAAAGTGTTTTTTCATTATAGGGAGAAAAATAAACCTCT
Organism: Oribacterium sinus; assembly: GCF_963537195.1. Taxonomy (GTDB): domain Bacteria; phylum Bacillota; class Clostridia; order Lachnospirales; family Lachnospiraceae; genus Oribacterium; species Oribacterium sinus_A. Next base: position 22,801 of record NZ_CAUTEG010000021.1, read on the forward strand.
CCGTAAGGATAAATTCTCTTTTCTCCCGGAAAAGCAATCCCTTCTTCCAGCTTCTTTTCCAAAAAATATTCTGTATACAAATAAGGAAAGGAAAGGGAAAATTCCTCTTCCCTTTCTCCCTTCTTCATAAATCGAAACACACAGTTTCGAAAATCATCCATCAGACTTTCTTTACACTGGGTAAATAAGCCCTGCCCCCTCATCTTGGGATGGACAAAGGCAAGACAAAGGAGCACATCCTTTCCTCCCTGCTGTTCTCCAAGCTTATAGCCCATAAGCAGTGCCAATATTCCCTCGGCAATTCCCGTTTCCTTCTCTCCCTCATTGCGAATGAGATAAAAGAAATCATAATCCAAATCTGTATCGTAGGGATGTTCTTCCTCTAAATTACAAAGAGAGAGGAGTGTCTTACAGTCCCTCTCCTCTTCTAAAGACAGAGTTCGTTGTAATTCGACTTCCATTCCTCTCTCCTGTTCTAATTCGTCAAAGTCATTACTTTCCTTCTTTGAAGTACAAGGCTTCGAAGCCTATTTCATGACTTTCTCCGAGCTAATCCTTTTAGTCTTTAAAAACAATCTTATCCAATCCCCAGATATCCTTAGCGTACTCCTCAATGGTTCTGTCAGAGGAGAACTTTCCGGCATGGGCTGTATTTAAAATAGCCGCTCTTGCCCACCACTCTTCATCCTGGAACTTCTTCACTGCTTCTTCCTGGGCCTTCATATAAGCACGAAGGTCCTTTAAGATAAAGTAACGATCCGCTCTGTCGGATTCATTGGTATTTAACAGGGAATCATACAAAGGTCTGAACAATTCAGGATCCTCAGGACTGTAGAAGCCGTTTACCAGCTGCATCAGGACTCTGCGAATTTCCTGGTCGTTGTTGAAAATGTCCATAGGACGGTACTCGTTGTTATGCTCTAAAGCAATAACCTCGTCACTGCTCATACCGAAGATAAAGGCATTTTCCGCCCCAACTTCCTGTACGATTTCCACGTTCGCTCCATCCATAGTTCCCATGGTTAAAGCACCGTTTACCATAAGCTTCATGTTGGAGGTACCGGAAGCTTCCTTGGAAGCAGTGGAAATCTGCTCGGAGAAGTCCGCTGCAGGGATAATCACCTCTGCACTGGATACTTTATAATCCTCAATGAAAACTACCTTAATCTTATCCTGGATAGAAGGATCATTGTTGATGACCTCTGCCACATTATTGATGAGCTTAATGGTCAGCTTTGCAGTCTTATAACCTGCTGCCGCCTTGGCTCCGAAGATAAAGGTGTGGGGATAGAATTCCATCTCCGGATGATCTTTAATCTGGTTGTAAAGATACATCACGTGAAGGATATTCATCAGCTGTCTCTTATACTCATGCAAACGCTTTACCATTACGTCAAAGATGGAATCCACATTTAACTTAATGCCGTTATGCTTCAGTACATACTTGGCAAGACGCTCCTTATTATGTCTCTTAATGGCCATAAATTCAGCCTGAGCCTGCTTATCATCCGCATAAACTGCCAGCTTTTCCAGCTTGGATAAGTCTGTAAGCCACTGGTCTCCGATATGGGCGGTAATCCACTTTGCCAGCTCCGGATTGGCATGGTAAACCCATCTTCTCTGGGTGATACCGTTTGTTTTGTTGGAGAACTTCTCCGGATACATCTCGTAGAAGTCTCTTAATTCCTGCTTCTTTAAAATCTCCGTATGAAGAGCCGCTACACCGTTTACCGCATGGCCGCCGATAATGGCAAGGTGTGCCATCTTCACCTGTCCGTCATAGATAATTGCCATCTTGGCAATCTTCTCCTCCGCCTGCTCCGGATACTTTGCCCGAACGGTTTCACAGAATCTGCGGTTAATCTCTTCCACAATCTGATAAATTCTGGGAAGAAGCTTGGAGAACAGCTCAATGGGCCACTTTTCCAAAGCCTCAGCCATAATGGTATGGTTGGTGTAAGCGCAGGTTTTTAAGGTAATCTCCCAGGACTCATCCCAAGTCAGATGATAATCATCCATTAATACTCTCATAAGCTCTGCCACGGCAACTGTGGGGTGGGTATCATTTAACTGGAAAGCCACCTTCTCATAAAGCTTCCGAACATCGCCGTTATGTCTCTTGGCATAGTCTGCTACCGCAGTCTGTACAGATGCGGAAATGAAGAAATACTGCTGACGAAGACGAAGCTCCTTACCGGCATAGTGGTTATCGTTGGGATACAATACCTCTACGATATTTCTGGCCATATTGGCTGACTCCACCGCCTTCTGGTAATTTCCCTTATCAAACTCATCCAAACGGAAGGTGTCGGTTGCCTTGGCATCCCATACTCTTAAAGTGTCTACCACATGGTTGTTGTAGCCCACCACCGGAGTATCATAGGGAATTGCCTCTACAGCCTGATAGCCCTTATGTACAAAGTGCAGTCTTCCATCTTCCTCCTGTACAGTCTCTACCCAACCGCCGAAACGAACTTCCTTGGCAAGCTCCGCACGACGAATCTCGAAGGGGTTTCCGTCCTTTAACCAGTCATCCGCCACTTCCTTCTGGTATCCGTCTACAATCTGCTGCTTGAAGAAGCCGTACTTATAACGAATACCGCATCCGCAAGCCCAGTAGCCCAGGGTTGCCAAGCTATCCAGGAAGCAGGCCGCTAAACGACCAAGACCGCCGTTTCCTAAAGCCCAGTCCGGCTCCGCCTCTTCCAGTGCGGAAAGGTTTAAACCAAGCTCGTTAATCACATCTCGAATTTCCTCCTGAGATGTCAGGTTTAAAATATTGTTGCCCAAAGCTCTTCCCATTAAAAACTCCATGGAAAGATAATAGACTCTCTTACAATCCTCTTCCTCAGCCGCCTTGGTAGTACGAATCCAGTCATCAATAATCTGATTCTGTACCGCTGCCGCTACAGCATGAAAAGCTTCCTTCTCGTTTAGCTCTGTTAATTCTCGTCTGAAAAGCTTTCTGGCATTGTTTTCCACTTCTTTTTTAAACAGTGCTTTGTCAAACTTTTGCATCCTTCCTCCTTATACATCCCTTACTAATTCCTTTTAGTAATATATAGTGATTTTTCCCGCCGAAGCGGGAAAATGGTTTCACCGTTTATTTTTTCTTTGCATCTAAGCAAAAATTTCAAAGCTCAGCTTTCCTTTGTCACTAAGCAAAGCTTTTCGCCCTTAGTTTTTCTTTACAGCTAAGCAAAGCTTCTCGCCGTTAATATCCCATTCCTTCTCATAGCCTTCACAGCAGTTGCAAAGAAGCTCTGTAGCAAGAACGGTCTTGCATAACTCCTCTTGGTACTTATTCATTAAGCCCATAAGGAAGTCATTATCCTCGGCATAGAGGGTAATTTGATCCATAACCTCAAAGCCCGCTTCCTTACGCATGGTCTGCACCTTGGAAATGATTTCACGGATATAGCCCTCTTCCTTCAGTTCCTCCGTCAGGTTGGTATCCAGCACTACGGTGTACTTAGCATCTTCCTCCGTAATAAAGCCGTCCTTCTTTGTGGATTCGATTAACAAATCCTCCTTGGCTAAGGCAACTTCCGTGCCATCCTTTGTGGTAAAACGAATAGCTCCCTCTGCCAATGCCGCCATACCCGACTTGCTGTCCAAGTCTTGTAAGAACTGGCGAATCTCATTCAAATGCTTTCCGTACTTCGGTCCCACAGTCTTTAACTGAGGCTTAAAGATGTACGCCGTAAAGTCGGACAAATCCTCCTTAAACTGCAGGGACTTTACATTTAACTCATCGGTAATGATATTCTCCCAGTCCTTGGAAAGAGCCTGTCCTCCGGAAACATACATGGCGGAAAGAGGCTGTCTGTTCTTCACTTGAGCCTTCTCTCTTGCCGCTCTTCCCAGACGTACCAAAGACAATACTTCTTCCATGCTTTCTTCCAGCTTGGGCTCAATCCACTCTTCATCCGCTACCGGATAGGCACAAAGATGAACGGAAGGTTTAGCATTCTTATCTACTGAGCATACCAGGTTCTGATAGATAGACTCGGTAATGAATGGCACCAGCGGAGCAGCCAACTTAACAAAAGTCACTAAAGCTTCATATAAGCAAAGGTAAGCATTAATCTTATCCTGCTCCATACCCTTGGCCCAGAAACGCTCTCTGGAACGACGTACATACCAGTTGGAAAGGTCTTCACAGAACTCCTGCAATGCGGCAGCCGCCTCAGGAATCTTAAACTGAGAAAGATTGGTATCCACGGTAAGAATCAAAGAATTCAGCTTACTGAATACCCATCTGTCCATAGGCGTAAGACTCTTCTTGTCCAGGGTATATTTTGTAGGATCGAAGTTATCAATGTTGGCATAAAGCACAAAGAACGCATAGGTGTTCCACAAAGTAGACAGGAACTTTCTCTGTCCCTCCACTACCGCCTGATCATGGAAACGATTGGGTAACCATGGTGCGGAGTTGGTATAGAAGAACCAACGGATTGCATCCGCTCCGTGCTTTTCCAAGGCCTCCATGGGATCTACGGAATTTCCCTTGGACTTGGACATCTTCTGTCCGTTTTCATCCTGTACATGGCCGAGCACCAAGACATTTTCAAAGGGAGCCTTATGGAACAAAATGGTGGACTCCGCCAATAAGGAATAGAACCATCCTCTGGTCTGGTCTACCGCCTCACAGATAAACTGTGCCGGGAACTGAGCCTCGAAAAGCTCCTTGTTCTCGAAGGGATAATGATGCTGGGCATAGGGCATAGCACCGCTGTCAAACCAACAGTCAATAACCTCCGGGACTCTGGTCATTTCTCCGCCGCACTTCGGACACTTACACTTTAAGTAGTCCACATAGGGCTTATGAAGCTCAATGTGCTCATAGCCTACATAGTCGGAGGAATAGCCTTTATCTCCCTCAGCCTTTAATTTTGCCAAGACCTCCTGATAATTATCGGCTCTTTCCGATAATTCTTTAATGGAACCGATAGCTTCCTGTTCTCCACAGTCCTTACACTCCCAAATATTTAAAGGAGTTCCCCAGTAGCGATCACGGGAAAGGCTCCAGTCCTGTACATTTTCAATCCAGTCTCCGAAACGACCCTTACCGATAGACTCGGGAATCCAGTTTACGGTGTTGTTGTTCGCAACCAGCTCATCCCGAACCGCGGTCATCTTAATAAACCAGCTTTCTCTTGCATAGTAAATCAAGGGCGTTCCGCAACGCCAGCAATGGGGATAGCTATGTTCAAATTTCGGTGCGTCAAAAAGAAGTCCCCGCTTCTCCAGGTCCTTCAATACCTCCGGATCCGCACTGATGGCGCCTTCCGCCACTTCCTTCTCCGTGGGCTTACAACGCATACCGAAGAAAGGGGTCTCCGCGGTAAGCTTTCCTTCGCTATCCACAAACTTTACAAGGGCTAAATCGTTTTCCCTACCGATTCTTCCATCGTCCTCACCGAAGGCGGGGGCGATATGTACAATACCGGTACCGTCATCCGCGCTGACATAATAGTCGGAAACAACAATATGGGCCTTTTTGTGCTGTCTCTCCGCCTCCTTTTCCGCTCCTTCGTAAAGAGGCTCATAGGAAAGTCCCACCAAGTCCTTACCCTTACAGGTTTCCAGGATGGAATAAGCTTCTTCTCCCTCCTTCGCCAAACCGGACAATACCGCATCCAGTCTTGCCACAGCCAGGATATAAAGATTACCGTCTGCAGCCTTTACCTTGGCATATTCCAAATCAGGGTGTACACAAAGTGCCACATTGGAGGGTAGGGTCCAGGGAGTTGTGGTCCAAGCCAGAAAATAACCCTCTTCTCCCTTGATTTTAAAGCGAACAACCGCAGAACGCTCCTTCACTTCCTTGTAACCTTGCGCTACCTCATGGGAGGAAAGGGGAGTTCCGCAACGGGGACAGTAGGGCACAACCTTAAAGCCCTTGTACAAGAGCTTCTTCTTCCAAATTTCCTTTAAGGCCCACCACTCGGACTCAATAAAATCATCATGGTAGGTCACATAAGGATTATCCATATCCGCCCAGAAGCCAACCTTGTAGGAGAAGTCCTCCCACATTCCCTTGTACTTCCAGACATTCTTCTTACATAAATCAATAAAGGGTGCTACCCCGTAGGATTCAATCTGTTCTTTTCCGTTGATACCGATTTCTTTTTCAATTTCCAGCTCTACAGGAAGGCCGTGGGTGTCCCATCCTGCCTTTCTGGGCACCATCTTCCCCTTCATGGCATGAAATCTTGGAATCATATCCTTAAAGGCTCTGGTTTCCACATGACCAATATGCGGTTTTCCGTTGGCCGTAGGAGGACCGTCATAGAAAACATAGGAGGAATCCTCCTTATGCTCCTGGATGGACTTTTCGAAGATTTGTTCTTTTTTCCAGAACTCTTCGACCTCTCTCTCCCTTTCCACGAATTGCATATTGCTATCTACTTTTTTAAACATGTAGTTCTCCTTCTTATTCCTTTAGTCGCCTTATTATAATGATTAGGGAAAAATAAAGCAAGAAATTGTCCCTATTCTCCTCTGCTGTACTGCGTCAGCAATTGCTTCTTCATCTCATACAATTTATCGGATAAATCCACGTGTACGGCATGAGGATTGGTTAAACGTCTGCACTCCTCCCAAAGGCTTTCCTGTTCCTTCTTGCAGTGGGCTTTGATTTCCTCTACAGAAGGGCAATTATACACCAACTTGCCACCTAAGAAAATAGGTACAAGAAGCGGTCTCATCTCATAGCTTCCGCCCTTTAAGGTACTTTTCTTCCATGTATCAATGGGATCAAACAGTACCAAATCCTCTGCCTCGGAAAATCTCTCCTCCTCCAGGGCAATATAATCCGCAAATACCTTTCCGCTGTCTTTTTCAATAATACGATAAATCTGCTTATTTCCGGGATTGGTAATCTTTTCGGAGTTCTCCGACAGTTTTATCTTAGGAACCCATTGTCCCTCATCCGAATATGTAGCCGCAAGCTTATATACTCCACCAAAGCTGGGCTGACTTTCCGAGGTAATCAGATTGGTTCCCACACCCCAGCTGGTAATACAAGCTCCCTGCGCCTTTAAGGAAGCAATCAGGTTCTCGTCCAAATCATTGGAAGCGGAAATTATTGCATCAGGATAGCCCGCCTCATCCAACATTTTCCTGGCCTTCTTGGAAAGGTAAGCCAAGTCTCCGGAATCTAAACGAATACCGAAGCGCTTCAAGGTAATCCCTTCTTCCTTCATGGCATCATAGCAAAGAATGGCATTCTTTACACCGCTCTTTAAGGTATCATAGGTATCTACCAATAAAATACAATTATTGGGATAGAGTCTGGCATAAGTCTTAAATGCCTCTAATTCTGTCGGGAAAGACATAATCCAGGAGTGAGCATGGGTTCCCAACACAGGCATACGGAATTTCTGTCCCGCATAAACGTTGGAAGTACCGATGCATCCTGCAATGACCGCGGCTCTGGCACCGTATATTCCCGCATCCGGTCCCTGAGCCCTTCGTAAACCGAACTCCATTACCCCGTCTCCCTGAGCCGCATGCACCACCCTGTAAGCCTTTGTGGCAATGAGAGACTGGTGATTGACCAGATTTAAAATGGCAGTTTCCACCAACTGAGCCTCAATCACCGGAGCAATTACCTTGATTAAGGGTTCCTTAGGAAAGACTACTGTTCCTTCCGGAATGGCATATATATCTCCGGTAAAGTGAAAACCTCGAAGATATTCAATAAAATCTTCATCAAAGGTTCCCAAACTCCGAAGATAATCAATATCTTCTTCACTAAAATTCAGATTGCGGATATATTCAACCACCTGCTCCAAACCGCAGCAAATGGCAAAGCCGTTTCCACAGGGATTCTTTCGATAAAACATATCGAAAATTACTTTCTCCTTGTGTTTGCCGCTTTTCAAATAGCCCTGCATCATGGTGAGCTCATAAAAGTCTGTCAGTAACGTAAAATTTCTTTCCATCTTCTTTCTCCTAACGATAGTCGACCCTGGGATACTGTTTTCTGATATAGAAATACATAATCCACAGGGAAAAGGCAGTAATCATCCAACTCACGGGATAACTGATGTATAAGGGCCGTAAGCCATGGAAGAATTCCATAGGAAAAAGTACCATGACATAAAACACACGACTCAAACAAATTCCCACCAAGCTGATAAACATCGGTTGAATACTGCAGCCAAAACCCCGTAGCGCTCCCACCAAAGTATCCATCATACCAAAAATCATATACGGATAGACGATAATCTCCAATCTTTCCTTGGCGTATTGCAAAACCTCTCCATCCTTCGTAAAAATCCCTGCCAGGTTTCTTCCAAAGAAGAAAACAATTATGCCGGTCAGAAGGGCAATGCTGAATAGCAGGGTTA
>NZ_CAUTEG010000022.1:0-29690 GCF_963537195.1 Oribacterium sinus
CGAGTTTTTACTGTTTTTTCTATCGCTTTCCAGTCTACACGAATAATGTGGTTTTGCTTAATGTGGATTTTGGTCCGATGAAGCTTCATGAGGAAAATGCTGTAGACAGGGGTGATCTTTTTACTACGGCGGAGCGTCCCTATGGAGAAGCCACTGAGGAAGAGGGAAGAAAAGGGCATATCCTGGATATGCTGGTGCCGATTTTCTCGTTGATTGTTTTCTGTGTTGTGGGCATGATTTATTCCGGAGGATTTTTCAATGGTGCTGACTTTGTGACGGCATTTTCCAAATCAGATGCTTCTACAGGATTGGTGCTTGGGTCTTTTGGTGCCTTGGTAGTGACCTTGTTTTATTACTTTGGCAGAAACGCCCTTTCCTTTAATGAAGGAATGGACTGCCTGCCGGAGGGATTTAAGCAGATGGTGCCGGCTATCTTGATTTTAACCTTTGCATGGTCTTTGAAGGCTATGACGGATAGCTTGGGAGCGAAGGAATTTGTGGCAGTGATGGTAAAGAGCAGTGCAGGCTCCGCATTATCTTTCCTGCCGGTATTTATTTTCCTGATTGCCATTGGCCTTGCTTTTGCTACAGGAACCTCCTGGGGAACCTTCGGAATTTTGATTCCGATTGTGGTGGCCATTTTCCAGGATGTGGATACCAACATGATGATTCTTTCCATGTCCGCCTGCATGGCGGGAGCGGTTTGCGGAGACCACTGTTCTCCCATATCCGATACTACCATTATGAGCTCTGCCGGAGCCCAAAGCGTTCATATCAACCACGTGCAAACCCAGTTACCCTACGCCCTTTTGGTGGCCGGGGTATCCTCGATTAGTTATATTTTGGCAGGATTTTTAAAGACACCGTGGTTCCCCTTGGGGATTGGTGTGGTGTTATTATTTGGTATTTTGCTATGGATTAAGACAAGTCAGAACAGAAGCAGAGTTAAAGCCTAAGAGGCAAAACAAAGCATGAGAAAAGACTTTCCTTTCTGAAGAAGTAGGGAAGGAAAGAGATAAAATTGCAAAAATAGGGAGCTGTGCATTTCACAGCTCCCTTCTCCTATGGGAAAAGGGGGCGGATGAGAATGTATTCTCCTCCGGCCCCCTTTTTCATAGGAGATACGCTTCCCCTGCCTTTGGCAGGGAAGCTATTTTTGCTTTTCGAAATCTCTTTCCCCGGCAAGAAGTGGTTTTCAAAACCACTTCTTGCATATTTTAAACTATATCCCTTAAAAAAATATTCTATTGACAATTTTATGATTTACAGTTATATTCCTTTCGAAAATTTAATTAAAATAATTTTTATTAAAAGGCGAAAGGAGTTCAGTATGGAATTCGAGAGATTAAAGGAAATCATTGTAGATACTTTGGCATGTGATGAGGATAAGGTAACTTTAGAGGCAGATATGCAGAAGGATTTAGAGGTGGATTCTCTTTCCTTAGTGGAGCTGCACATGGCTTTAGAGGATGAGCTGGGCGTTTCCATTCCTGATGGAGAAATCGGAAAGATGCATACCGTAAAAGATATTTTAGACTATGCAAATAACGCAAAGGCGTAAATTTATCAAGATAGAAAGACAGAAAAACAGGCGTCCTTAGGGACGCTTTTCTCAAAGAGAAGAATTGTTTCTAAAGGAAAGGTCAAGAACCATAGGAGGAAATATGAAATCACCCATTCAAAGTCTGGTAGAGCTGGTGAAAGACAGGGACTTACGGCAAAAAGCCAATAAAGATACCATGAGCGGAGCTGCACCCTTAAAGGTGCCTGCAACCTTTATCAGCTGTAGAAAATGCGGAAGAAGAGCTCTTCGTTCCCGTTGGGAAGAAAATTACTATATTTGCCCTCATTGCGGTTCTTACAGTCCCATCGGAGCCTATTATCGTTTAAAAATGCTCTATGATCCGGGAACCTTCCAGGAGCTGGATCAGGATATGGCGGTAAAGGATCCTTTGGACTTCCCGGAGTATAGAGAGAAGGCGGACAGCCAGGCGAAAAAAACCGGCCTGAAGGAGGCGGTGATTTCTTCCAAGGGAAAAATCGGAGGAATTCCTGTGGTGGTATTGGTGCTGGACAGCCGTTTCTTCATGGGCTCCATGTCCCAGGCGGTAGGAGAGAAGGTAACCAGAGGAATTGAAGTGGCGGATAAGGAGCAATGCCCCTTGATTATTTTCTCTGCTTCAGGAGGAGCCAGAATGCAGGAGGGAATCTACAGCCTGATGCAAATGGCGAAGACCTCTGCGGCAGTGGAGCTTTTCTCCGAGCATGGAGGACTTTTTATCAGCTACCTGACTCACCCCACCACAGGAGGCGTAACCGCAAGTTTTGCCACCTTAGGAGATATTACCCTGGCAGAGCCCGGAGCCCTCATCGGTTTTGCCGGCCCCAGAGTTATTGAGCAGACCATTAACAGTAAGCTTCCCAAGGGCTTCCAGAAGAGTGAATATCTGGAAAGCCACGGCTTCGTAGATAAGATTGTGGAAAGAAAAGATATGAGAGAAACCTTGATTCAGCTTTTGAAATTACACCAGAAGGCCTAAGACATTTTCATAGAAAAAGCTTCCGTTGCACAGTAAAGAAACGTTACGGAGCGGAGAGGTCGGATAGAAAGATTTCAGACCAAGAAAAAGAAAGAGGGAAAACAAAATTGTCGGAATCAGGAATCAAGGAGGAATATAGATGATTAAGGAAGTATTGGAAAAGACAGACGCCTTAGAAGAGAAAATTCAGGCTCTTCTTTCGGAAGAAGAAAAAACCGAGGAAATCAAAGTTTTACAAGAGGAAAAGAAGAAGCTTTTAGACAGCTGTAAGGATTTGGAGCCGGGAGATCGGGTATTCTTGGCAAGACACCCCCGCCGTCCCCATGTGGAGGACTTCGTTTCCGCCCTTTTTACAGACTTTTTTGAGCAAAAGGGAGACCATCTTTATGATGAGGATCGCTCCATTTACGGAGGAATTGCCCGTTTTCACGGACGTCCTGTAACGGTGCTGGGTCACAGAAAGGGAAGAACTGTGGAAGAAAATCTTTCCTGCAACTTCGGAATGACCTGTCCGGAAGGCTATCGTAAGGCAAAAAGACTGATGGAGCAGGCGGAGAAATTTGACAGACCGATTATTACCTTTGTAGATACTCCGGGAGCTTACCCCGGTTTAGAGGCGGAGCAGCACGGACAGGGTGAGGCCATTGCGAAAAACCTTGCTTTTATGAGCTCTCTCCATGTGCCGGTAATTGCGGTGGTAACGGGAGAAGGAAGCTCCGGCGGTGCTTTGGGAATTTGCGTAGCCAATAAGATTTTAATGCTGGAAAATGCAATTTACTCCGTTTTAAGTCCGGAGGGCTTTGCAACCATTTTATGGAAGGATAGCTCCCGTGCGGCTGAAGCGGCAAAGGTTATGAAGCTTACCGCAAAGGATTTAAAGGAAGCCAATGTGGCGGATGAGGTTGTGCCGGAGTCCTTGGGAGGCGCCCAGGATGACCCGGAAAGTCTTTACAAGGCGTTGGATCAGATCTTGGAGAAGGCTTTAGCATACTACGAAGGCATGAGTCGTCATGAAATCCGTAAGGACAGACTCTCTAAGTTCAGAAACATTTAGGAAAAGAGGAATGATGGAAGGACTAAAGATACTTGGCCTTGGATCGGCTATCCCAAGTAAGAGGGTACACAATGATGACCTGGCGAAGCTGGTGGACACCAGTGACGAATGGATTTTTCCCAGAACAGGTATCCACGAAAGACGTTTTTGCGAAAAGGATGAGAGTGCGGGAACCTTAGCACTTAAAGCGGCTAAGGAGGCTGTGGCGGATGCGGGACTAAAGGGAGAGGATATCGGCGTGATTGTGGTGGCTACCATGTCTCCGGACTTCTCTACTCCAAGCCTTGCGGCTATCCTGGCAAAGGAATTGGGCACCAAAGAAGATGTTCCCGTATTGGATTTGAATGCGGCCTGCAGCGGTTTTGTTTACGGGCTGGAGGTGGCCAGAGGACTTTTACTCTCCACCAACAAGGACTATGCCCTGGTGGTGGGAACGGAACAGCTTTCCAGACTTTTGAAAATCGAGGACAGAACCACTTCCGTCATTTTCGGGGACGGAGCAGGAGCGGCGGTGGTGAAAAGAGATGCCAAGGCTCTCTATGCTTCCTACTTAGGCTCTAAGGGAGATTATTCCATTATGGCCCCCGGCATTTACACCGGAGCTTTTGACGGTTTTTATGAGGATGGCACGGAGAATCAGGAGAAGTTGGGAGAGGGAGTCAGTGCAGGAAAGCACGAAAAGCTGGACCACCTGGTAATGGATGGAAAGGGGGTTTTCCTCTTTGCCATTGACATTGTTCCCCATTGCATCGAGAAGGTCTTGGAAAAGACCGGAGACAGTTTGGAAACTGTGCAGCATGTGGTATGTCATCAGGCCAATTCCAGAATCATTCGAAATGTGGTGCGACACATGAAGGCGGATCCCAAGAAGTTTTTTGAAAATATGGAGTATTTCGGAAATACCTCCGGAGCCTCCATCCCCATGGCTTTAAAGGATATGCAGGAAAAGGGTCTTTTACATTCCGGAGACAAGCTGGTTTTGGTGGGCTTCGGCTCGGGGCTGACCTATGCCTCCGCAGAAATTCAGTACGAAAAAGCGTAGAGAAAGTAAAGGAAATTAAGGAGAGATTATGACCGGATTACAGGAGATTTTAGGAATTCGTTACCCCATTATTCAGGGAGGAATGGCCAATATTGCTACAGGAGCCTTTGCGGCGGCTTGCTCCGACGCAGGAGCCCTGGGCTTGATTGGAACAGGAGGCATTCGAGAGGCAGAGGGTCTTCGGAAGGAAATCCACATCCTTCGGGAAAGAACCGACAAGCCCTTTGGGGTGAATCTTATGCTGATGAATCCGGAAACCGATAAGATGGTGGAAATCTGCATTGAGGAAAAGGTACCGGTAGTAACCACCGGAGCCGGAAATCCCGGCATTTACATGGAAGCCTTTAAGGCGGCGGGAATCAAGGTGATTCCTGTGGTGCCGGCTCCCATCTTGGCGAAAAGACTGGAAAAGCTGGGAGCGGATGCGGTAATTGCGGAGGGCTGTGAGTCCGGAGGCCATATCGGAGAAATGACCACCATGACCTTGGTGCCTCAGACCGTGGATGCGGTTTCCATTCCGGTGATTGCAGCAGGAGGTGTTGCGGACAATCGGCAAATGCAGGCAGTGCTTACTTTAGGAGCCTGCGGCGCCCAAATCGGTACCGCTCTTTTGGCGGCGGAGGAATGTCCCATCCATGAAAATTATAAGGAGGCGGTGCTGAAGGCCTCCGGATCCGACACCATCGTAACCGGAAGAATTGCCGGTGTGCCTGTGCGAGTATTAAAGAACCAGATGAGTAGGGAATACTTAAGCCAGGAAAAGGCCGGAGCGGATAAGATGGAACTGGAAAAGTTCACTCTGGGCTCCCTTCGCAGGGCGGTTTTTGACGGAGATACCAAAACCGGTTCCCTCATGGCAGGACAGACCTGCGGACAGGTTACTAAGATTCGTCCGGTGGCGGAGATTTTAGCGGATATTTGCCGGGGAATTCCCGGGATTTCATAAGGAGGAAAGATGAAGACAGCATTTTTATATGCAGGACAGGGAAGTCAGGTTAAGGGAATGGGAAAGGACTTATATGAAGCGTTCCCTGCCTTTCGAAAGGCCTATGACGAGGCGGAGCTGGACTTTGATGTAAAGACGCTCTCCTTCGAGGATCCTGAAGGGAAAATCAATGAAACCCGTTATACTCAGCCGGCTCTTGTGGCATTTGCCTGCGGTATGACTGCGGTTTTACGGGAAAATGGAATCAAGCCGGACTATGCTTTAGGACTTTCCCTGGGAGAATACTCCGCACTGGAAGCGGCTTCCGTATTTTCCGCAAAGACTGCGGTGGAAATGGTAGCCTTCCGTGGTAAGAAAATGGAAGAAGCCTCCAAGGGAATCGAATCCTCCATGGCGGCCATCCTTGGGATGTCCGAGGAAGCCTTGGACAAGGTTTGTAAGGAAGTTGGGGGTGCTGTGAGCCTTTGTAACTTAAACTGCCCGGGACAGATTGTTATCGGCGGAGAAAAGAAGGCTGTGGAAGAGGCATCCAAACTGGCTTTGGAAGCAGGCGCCAAGAAGGCGATTCCTTTAAAGGTTTCCGGCCCCTTCCATACCTCTTTTATGAAAAGTGCGGGAGAAGCACTGCGGGAGTATTTTAAGGGGATTACTTTCCAAGAGGGAACCTGCCCTGTGCTTCACAACTTCTTAGGAAGAGAAAGACAGGAAGGAGATCCAAGCGTTCCGGAGCTTTTGGTGGAACAGGTACAAAAGCCGGTGCGTATGGAAGAGGATCTTAGAAGACTTCTGGAGCTTGGGGTGAGAAACTTTGTGGAAATCGGCCCGGGAAAGACCATTTCCGGCTTCTTAAAGAAGACTGCCAAGGATATGGGCATCGAAGATTTTGAAGTAGTAAGCTTGGAAAATAAGGAAGAGCTGGAAGCGTTTTTAGAGAGTAAAAAAGCTTAGATTCCGGCTCTGGAAAGCAAAGAAAAAAGGGATAAGCCTTTCAACAAGAGTAAAGAGGGAACAATAGAAAGGACTATCCTTTGAATGTACAAGGCGTAATGGATAGAAAGGACGGAAGATGGCGGAAAGAGAGACTTGTCTGGTTACAGGTGCCAGCGGAGGCATCGGCAGTGCTATTGCCTTGAAAATGGCTGCAGAGGGAAGAAATGTGGTGCTCCACTATGCCGGAAATGAAGGGGCAGCCAGGGCTGTAGAGGAAGAAATTCATAAGGCTTATCCTTCCGTGGAAACCCTCCTTTGCCAGGGAGATATTAAGAAGGAAGAGGATGTGGAAAGAATTGTGGCGGAGGCCGTTGCCCGTTTTTCCGAAATTGAAGTTTTAGTGAACAATGCCGGTATCACAAGAGATAATCTTTTTCTAAAAATGTCTTCGGAAGACTTTGATGAAGTACTGGATGCCAACCTTCGGGGAGCCTTCTTATTTTCCAAAGCCGTAGGGAAGCTGATGATGAAAAAGCGTTACGGTAGAATCATTCAGATTTCCAGCATTGTGGGAGTTCACGGAAATGTGGGACAGAGCAATTATGCGGCTTCCAAGGCTGGACTTATCGGCATGTCCAAGTGTCTGGCCCAGGAGCTGGCAGGACGGAATGTAACGGTAAATGTGGTTTGTCCCGGCTTTATTGATACGAAAATGACTGCAGGACTGCCGGAGGCGGTGAAGGAAGAAATGTTACGGAACATTCCTATGAAGGCTTTCGGAACCGGGGAAGATGTGGCAAATGCGGTAGCTTTTTTTGCAAAAAAAGAATCTCGCTATATTACAGGAGAAACTTTACTGGTAGATGGCGGAATGGGAATGTAGTACGAAAATATAGAATGAAGCTATATAAAGTTACGATATAGAAAGAAACTATAGAGTGGCAATGTAGAGCGACAATAGAGTTTGTAAAAACAGAGTGCAATCTTGATTGGAAATGGAGAATAAGAATACTATGGAGAGAAGACGCGTTGTAATTACCGGATTAGGAACAGTGAACCCCACCGGAAATTCCGTTGCGGAAAGCTGGCAGGGAATTCAGGAGGGAAAGGTGGGCATTGGTCCCATTACCGCCTTTCCGGCAGAAGACTTCAGCATTCATTTAGCCGGAGAAGTAAAGGATTTTCATCCGGAGACCGTTTTTGATAAAAGAGATCTAAAGCATATGTCCCGCTTTACCCAGTTTGCCATGTGGGCAGCAGAAGAGGCGGTAAAGGATAGCGGTATCGTAGGAACTCTTCCCGAGGAAGAAATCGGCTGTATCGTTTCCAGCGGAATCGGCGGCTTACAAACCATTGAAGCAGAGCATACTCGTGGTGCTTCCAAGGGCTTTGAGCGTGTAAATCCTTTCTTCATCCCCATGTCCATTTCCAATATGGCGGCGGCGGAAATTGCCATTCGCCATCATTTAAAGGGAATGTGCATTTGCCCGGTAACTGCTTGTGCAGGCGGCTCCAATGCCATCGGAGATGCCTTCCATAGAATCAGAGACGGTTACGAAACTGCTATGGTTTGCGGAGGAACCGAGGCCACCATTTCCGAACTGGGAATCGGCGGATTTTCTAGTATGAAGGCTCTTTCTCCTGCTTCCGTAGTCAGCAGAGGCTCCATCCCCTTCGATAAGGAGCGTTCCGGCTTCGTGATGGGAGAGGGGGCAGGCATTTTGGTGCTGGAGGAAAGAGAGCATGCTCTGAAGAGAGGGGCAAAGATTTACGGAGAAGTGCTGGGCTATGGTGCAAACTGTGATGCCTTCCATATTACCTCCCCTGCGCCAAACGGAGAAGGGGGGGCGGATTGCATGAAGCTTGCGTTAAAAGATGCCAATCTTACTCCTGAAAAGATTGATTACATCAATGCCCATGGCACCTCTACCAATTTAAATGATAAGGGTGAAACCGCCGCTATCAAGACGGTTTTTGGAGAGAGAGCCTATTCTATCCCCGTATCCTCCACCAAGTCCATGACCGGCCATCTTTTGGGTGGCGCAGGAGCTGTGGAAGCCATCTTTTCGGTTTTGGCCTTAAAGGACGGCTTTGTCCCGGCTACCATGAATTATCAGGTAAAGGATGAAGAGCTGGATCTGGACTATGTGCCAAATCAGGGAAGAAAGCAGGAACTGCATTACAGCCTTTCCAATTCCTTAGGTTTTGGCGGTCATAATGCCACTCTGGTTTTCGGAAAAGCAGAGTAGTTTCCCCGACAATGCAGTAAGCGAATAGTAAGATGGAACTTCTAAAATAACTTGAAATGGCTTTTCTGCTGTATCGCTTTAAAATACGGGTAGTCTGAGCCCGCCGGTACTTGCTGAAAGCGAGTGTAGCGAAGCTTGAAGCTTAGTACTGCTGCAGGGCGAAGCTAGCGGGAGCGTGCCCGAATTTTAAATGCGATACAGACAGAAAAGCTGATTTTTTACAGTTCCATCTTCAATACCTACTCCATCGGCGGGGAAACTGCCGGTGGAATTTTTTTAGAGGAGGTCAATATGCCTAAGTTAAACATTGAAGAAATCAAAGCCATTATTCCTCATCGTTATCCTTTTTTGCTGATTGATGAAATTCAAGACTATGAAGCGGGAGAATTTGCGGTGGCAAAGAAAAGCGTTACAATCAACGAACCCTTCTTTCAGGGACATTTTCCTTCCTATCCTGTAATGCCGGGGGTTTTGATTGTGGAAGCTCTGGCCCAGACCGGAGCGGTGGCGCTTTTGGCTCTTCCGGAAAATAAAGGAAAAATTGCTCTCTTTGGCGGAATTAAAAATTGCAAGTTCAAGCAGCAGGTTCGTCCCGGAGACGTGTTGGAGCTTAGTTGTCGGGTTGTGAATCGAAAGGGCCCTGTAGGAATAGGAGAGGCGGAAGCCAAGGTGGATGGAAAGACCGTAGTGAAGGCGGAGCTGACTTTCGCTGTGCAGTAGGGCTTTATGCACTACTGAGGAAAAGAAGTTGTAAAAAGTGAATATGTTTTTCCCACAGTGCCGGCGAAGTTAGCGGAAGCGTGCCCGAAGAGAAGGCTGTACCACAGAATGCGTACTATATATTATCCATTACTGTAACCAGAGTTTTGAAGATAACCATTAAAACCCCTTATATAAAATCATTTTATTAATAAGTTTTGAAATTTTATAGAAAAATTCCTTATACCCTATAGGCAAATACAAGATTTTCTGTTAAAGTTTAACAAGTCACAGTCTACTTATTTCAAGAAGAGAGAATGCTATGTTTAGTGAATCGATTATTGAGTTGTACAACAAGTTTCGAATTTATTTTTATATGCAGGTGTTTGCGAAATTCGAAAAGAGAGAGGCCAGTCTGACCACTGTAGAAAGCTATAGCATTGAATGTATCAAGGCTCTGGGAGAGCCGACGGTACAGGAATTTGCCATTATGATGGGAATTTCCGCTCCTAATGCCGCCTATAAGGTGAATGCCTTAGTGCAGAAGGGTTACATCGAGAAAATTCAGGATGAAAATGATCGAAGAGAGTTCCACCTTCGTCCCACGAAGAAGTTTTGGGATTATTACAATGTTTCCTACAGTTATGTAAAGACTGTAGAAGCTCGTTGTAAGAAGCGTTTCAGCAAGGAGGATTTGGCAAAGTTTGAAGAGATGGTAAAGATTATTACCACAGAGCTTATGCCTGAGCTGGATACCAGGAAATTTACCAAAACAGGATTTGAAAACCACGTCAGCATCGGTGAAGTGGAAGAGTAAAAGTAACAGAAGAATAGAAAAAGTCCCCTTGGCCAAGAAGGCCTTGGGGATATTTTTTTGAAAAAATCCCGTATTTCCAGGAAAGGAATTGCCTTTTTTCTTGCGAGCAGGGTGAGCCTATGATAATATAAACCGGTATATGCCCGAGCGATGGGAGTAACCGGAAAACTTCGGAGAAAACAGGGATAAGGGCGAAATCTGGTGAAACATTTTTCCTTTTCCGGAGGAGAAAAGCGTTTCACCAAATTCGATTGTAAAGGAAGTAGAAGATGAACAAGAAATCAAATGCAGTGCTACGGCTTATAGGAATCCTCCTGCTGACCATAGCTTTTTGCGTTTTGGGTTACCTGAATGCAAAAAACATTAAGCTGGGCTTGGACCTGAACGGTGGTGTGTCCATCACCTACCAAACCGTGGAAGAGAATCCTACCGCCGAGCAGATGAGTGACACGGTGTATAAGCTTCAAATGAAGGCTCAGAGCTATTCCACAGAAGCACAGGTATATCAGGAAGGGAAGAATCGTATCAATATTGATATTCCCGGAGCTACCGATGCCAATGAAATTTTGGCAGAGCTTGGAGAGCCGGGTACCCTGCAGTTTGCGGATGAGGATGGAAATGTTCTTCTTACCGGTGACGATGTAA
Source organism: Oribacterium sinus (assembly GCF_963537195.1). GTDB lineage: Bacteria > Bacillota > Clostridia > Lachnospirales > Lachnospiraceae > Oribacterium > Oribacterium sinus_A. Next base: position 10,923 of record NZ_CAUTEG010000022.1, read on the forward strand.
AAACAGCTACTGCGGGAATGACCAACCAGAACAACAATCGTGAATATGTGATTGAGCTGCATTTCACAGAGGCAGGTGCGGCAAAATTTGCGGAAGCCACCAAGAACAATGTGGGAAAGCGTATCTTCATTATCTATAACAATGAAGTCATTTCTTCTCCAAACGTTAAAGAAGCGATTACCGGCGGACAGGCCAGCATCAGTCCCATCGAAAGCTATGAGCAGGCGCAGAAGATTGCTTCTACCATTCGTATCGGTGCTTTACCGGTTAGCCTGACAGAGCTTCGTTCCAATGTAATCGGTGCTACCTTGGGTGCGGAAGCGATTTCCACCTCTTTGAAGGCTGCGGCTATCGGTATTGCGTTGGTTATGCTTTTCATGCTTTGTGTTTATCGTATCCCCGGTCTTGCGGCATCTTTGGCTCTTTTCATGTATGTGGGGCTGGAAATGGTGCTGATGCAGGCCTTTGAAGTTACCCTGACTTTGCCGGGTATTGCCGGAATTATTCTATCCATCGGTATGGCGGTGGACGCCAACGTTATTATCTTCACTAGAATCAAAGAAGAAATCGGTGCCGGAAATTCCGTGGATAAGGCAATTAAGGCAGGATTTGAAAAGGCCTTGTCTGCAATTTTGGACGGTAACATCACTACTTTGATTGCGGCGGCAGTGCTGTATATCCGTGGTTCAGGAACCGTAAAGGGCTTTGCAACCACCTTGGCCATCGGTATTATCATTTCTCTGATTACTGCACTTTTTGTAACCAGAGGATTATTAACTGCTTTTTTCGCTTTGGGAGCGACAAACCCCAAGCTCTACGGTATTAAGAAGGAAACCAAGGTAATCAACTTTATCGGTTTCAGAAGAATTGCCTACAGCATTTCTTCCTTAGTAATTATTGTGGGATTCATTTTCCTGGCAATGAATAAGAAAAATACCGGAGATATCTTTAACTATGACCTGGACTTTAAGGGAGGTTCCTCCACTACAATTACCTTCGATAAGGATATGTCCATGAAGGAGATAGATAGTGAGGTGATTCCTCTGTTTACCGCGGCCACCGGGGGAAATGCTTCCACCCAGGCTGCTAAGGTTGCGGGAACCAATGAGGTTATTATTAAGACTAGAACCATGACCACCGAGGAACGAACTAAGCTGTATGACAGTCTTCAGGAGAAGTTCTCCATTTCCGAGGATAAGATTGTTACCGAGAACATTTCCGGTGCGGTTTCCACAGAAATGAAGAAGGATGCGGTTTGGGCTTTGCTGATTGCTATCTTCTGTATGTTGATTTATATCTGGATTCGATTCAGAGACATTAAGTTTGCATCCGCTTCCGTAATGGCCTTGGCTCATGACGTATTGATTACCGTTACTTTTTATGCGGTACTTCGTTGGGCGGTGGGTTCAAACTTTATTGCCTGCATCTTAACCATCGTAGGATATTCCATTAATGCTACCATCGTTATCTTTGACCGTATCCGTGAGAATTTACACAACGGTACCAAGAAGAAGGGATTGGAATATGTGGTAAATGAGGCGATTTCCAGTACGGTAACCCGTTCAATCAACACCTCACTGACTACCTTTATTTCCGTATTTGTGCTTTACATCTTCGGAGTAAGCTCCATTAGAGATTTCACCCTGCCCTTGATGGTGGGTATTGTAGCCGGCGCTTGGTCTTCCGTATGTATCGCAGGGCCGCTTTGGTTTGATTTTGTGATTCTTTCCAAGAGAAAGAAGGAACAGCTTAGCAAGAAATAGTAAAGGAAAAGGGGTGACTATGGCAGCTGCCAAAATGAAATATGAAATCAAAGGGCAGTGCGGAAGAGCCAAGTCTGCCCATGTGGAAACGGTCCATGGCGTGATTGAAACCCCGGTCTTTATGAATGTGGGTACTGTGGCGGCCATCAAGGGCGGGGTGTCCACGGATGATCTTCGTCTGGTGCATACACAGGTGGAGTTGTCCAATACCTATCATCTCCATGTGCGAACCGGAGACAAGGTTATCCGGGAGCTGGGTGGCTTACACAGGATGATGAATTGGGACAAGCCCATCCTTACCGATTCCGGCGGTTTTCAGGTTTACAGTCTGGCCAAAACCGGAAGAAAAATTCGGGAAGAAGGGGTGGAATTCCGATCCCATATTGATGGAAGAAGGATTTTCATGGGACCGGAGGAATCCATGCAGATTCAGTCCAACTTGGGCTCTACCATTGCCATGGCCTTTGACGAGTGTCCGCCGGCCTTGGCGGAGCGGGATTATATTCTTCCTTCCGTGGAGAGAACCACCCGTTGGCTTCTTCGTTGTCAGGCGGAGATGGATCGTTTGAACAGCTTGGAAGATACCCTGAATCCTAAGCAGATTCTCTTTGGGATTAATCAGGGAGGGGTTTTGGAAGATATTCGTATCGACCATGCCAAGCGTATTACGGAGCTGGATTTGGAAGGCTATGCAGTTGGCGGTCTGGCCGTGGGAGAAAGCCATGAGGATATGTACCGGATTTTGGATGCGGTGGTTCCTCATTTGCCCCGGCATAAGCCTACTTACCTTATGGGGGTAGGAACTCCGGAAAATATGATTCAGGCTGTGGATCGGGGAATTGACTTTTTCGATTGTGTATTCCCCAGCAGAAACGGAAGACATGGTCATGTGTATCATGCCACCGGAAAGCTGAATCTTTGGAATCTGGCTTATGAAAAGGATATGCGTCCCATTGAAGAGGGCTGTGATTGCCCAGCTTGCAAAGGGATTCGAAAAGAGGACGGAACTTATACCGGCGGCTATTCCAGAGCGTATATCCGCCATCTTTTAAAGGCGAAGGAAATGCTGGGAATGCGGCTTTGCGTTTTACATAATCTTTCCTATTACAATCGCCTGATGGTGGAAATGCGTAACGCCATTCGGGAAAATCGTTGGGAAAGCTGGAAGACGGAAGCCTTATATAAACTAAAAATACAAAACTCCTAAGGGAGAAGATTTGACAGAAGAAAAGGAGATACATTATGGCAGGAATGGGAGCAGTAGGTTGGATTATTTATGCGGTAGTGATTATTGCCATGTTCTATTTTTTGGGTGTTCGTCCTCAGCAGCAGGAAAAGAAAAAACTGCAGGATTTGATGAGCTCCCTTGCTGTGGGAGATACGGTTCTTACCAGTTCGGGGTTTTACGGTGTCATCATTGACCTTACCGAGGATACGGTAATCGTAGAGTTCGGCGGAAACAAGAACTGTCGTATTCCGATGCAGAAGACAGCCATCGTTCAGATTGAGAAGGCTTCCAACTAAGGCTTTGATCGAGAGAAGAGCAGATTTTGTTTTAAGCTTTCAAAATACTTATTCTCCTGTTTGGGAAGAATAAGATGTTTTACAAAAATAGAAAGAAGGAAAATGATGAGGAAGACCCTGGTTTTACTTTTTGGGGGACAGTCTACAGAACATGAGGTTTCTTGTCGCTCTGTGCTCACGATTAAGAGGGCGGTAAATCAAGAAAAGTACAAGGTGCTTTGTATCGGTATTACGAAATCCGGGGAATGGATTCCGGTGGAGAAAGAAGAAGCCATTGAAGACGGAAGCTGGAAGGAAAGTGCAGAGAGAGCCATGATTCTTCCGGACGCAAAGCTTTCTTCCGTGCTTTTTCTGGGGAAAAATGGAGAAAGTCACTTGGAAAAAATTGATGTAGTCTTTCCGGTGCTTCATGGTAAGGACGGAGAAGACGGAACCATTCAAGGACTTTTGGAGATTGCCAGAATTCCCTATGTGGGCTGCGGGGTACTTTCCTCTGCGATTTCTATGGATAAGGTTTATACTAAGATGGCGGTGGAAAAGCATTTGGCAAAGATTGGCGTTCGACAGGCTAAGTATATCTCCTTTGTGCGAAGCCAGTGGGAAAATCAGGAGAAGATTATTTCCAAGGTGGAAGCTGCTCTTTCCTATCCGGTGTTTGTAAAGCCTTCCAATGCAGGCTCTTCCTGCGGCGTAAGTAAGGCAAAGGATAGAGAGGCCTTAAAGAAGGCGGTGGAAAATGCCCTTTCGGTGGATAGAAGAGTCTTGGTGGAAGAAAGCATTACAGGAAGAGAACTGGAATGTGCAGTATTCTCCGGAAAAGAAGGGCAGGTAGAAAGCTCCTCTGTGGGAGAAATTCTTGCGGCAGCAGAGTTCTACGATTATGACGCCAAATATAATAATCCGGATTCCAAGACGGAACTCCATCCGGATATCTCCGGGGAGATTGAAGAGAAAATCAGAAAGGCGGCTGAGACGGTCTTCTTAGCGGTGGACGGCTTCTCTCTCTCCAGAGTGGATTTCTTCTTGTCCGGGGAAGAGGTGATTTTTAATGAAATCAATACTATGCCGGGCTTCACTTCTATTTCCATGTATCCCATGCTTTTTAAGAAAAAGGGATATTCTATAGAAGAGCTGGTAGAGAAACTTGTAGAGAGTGCTTTTCATAGACCTTAAGAATTTCATAAATAATTATTTCCGTGGACTTTAAACTTTTTTGCAAGATTGTGCTATACTAAGTACACAATCAATTTGATTTTAAATGTTTGATTTCCATTCTCCTAGGGGCTCTGTTATGCACGCAGGGTCCCTATTATATTGTCTTTATTGTCGTAAAGAAAAGTTATGGAAAAAGAAAGCTGTGACTGAGGTAAGAGATTAAGATGAAGGTCAAAATGACTATGCATACCAGGCAAAAATATGACGGGGACTTGGACAGCTTCGTACTGGAGCATTCCGGTGTACTGATGCAAAGAGGAGAGCAGTTTCTTCTCAGTTATTTTCAAGAGGGAGTACACCATAGCATGAAGTTATATCCGACGGAAGGTCGTCTGGAAATTATACGAAATTGGAAGGAAGAGGAGAAACTTCTCTATGAAGGAGGCGTCCGTTGGAAAGTGGACTATGAAACGGAGGTAGGCGTTCTGCCCCTGGAATTTGATACGGCAGAGGTGGATTTTCGAAATGTCGACTTCTCTCGGGGACAAGGAGAAATTCGTCTCTATTACACACTCTTTCAGTTTGGGCAAAAGGTGGCGGAGACAGAACTCTCCATTGCAATTTCGCCCTATTCGGAGTAAAATGTAAACGTTTCTTTGCAAAAATAAGCACAATAATTTGTAGACTTGGAAATGAGGTGTTCATGGTACTGGCAATTGCTCCACAAAGCATTATTTCGATTTTGTTGGTAATTTTGATTTTGCTTTTCATCGTATTAATAGCTTTATATTTTATGGGAAGACGTTTGCAGGAAAAGCAGGCTGCACAGCAACCCATGATTGAAGCCAACACCATGGAAGTTTCCATGTTGATTATTGATAAGAAGAAGCTGAGTGTAAAGGCAGCTGTTGCGGCAGGCTTGCCGGAGCAGGTGGAGAAGGAGCTTCCCTTCTATCTTCGCTTTTCAAAGCTTCCCATTGTTAAGGCAAAGGTGGGACCGAAGGTATTAGCTCTTATGGCGGATCCCAATGTTTATGAGGTACTTCCTGTAAAGAAGGAAGTAAAGTGTGCGGTATCCGGAATCTATATTCGCTCTATCAAGTCTGTACGAGGCGGAGTGGTACCTGAGGCGCCGAAGAAAAAAGGATTTTTCGCCAACTTAAGAAAGAAGGCGGAAGACGCTGTGAAGAAGCAACAAGCAAAGAAGTAAGGAATATAAAAAAGTAGAAAATAAGAAAAAGCCGGGTTTTATGAGAAAAAATTTACTTTGCGTTTTTTCTGGGGGAGAGTTTTGGAATAAGGGGTAATCTGAGCCCGTTGGCACTTGCGAAAAACAAAGGGACTGAAGTTTTTCGCTTAGTGCCACTACGTGGCGAGGTTAGCGAGAGCGTGCCCCTGTTCCAAAAGCTCCAACAGAAAAAAAGACAGAATAGATAGTTTTTCTCATAAAACCTAGCTTTTTTTTCTTTTGAAATGTTTCGCTGAAAAGCGTAAAGAGCCATATTTCTCCTTGACAGAAAAAGGTAAAGAATGGTAGTATGAAGTTTGCTTATTTGGCCGGTAGGGGGATAACTCTGCCTATTTTTCGTCCAAAGGAAGAAAAATGCCAAAGAAAAGTGAACGTATCGTCAACTAATCCATAAATTAAAGGAGTTTCCCGAGTTGTTTTAAGCAGATTATAATACTAAAGGCAAGTTGGGACAAGTTTTATTGTGGATTCTTAGCAAAGAGATGAGATATATCTCGGATATTAGGGGTGAACGGTCGATGAAAAAAAGCAAAATGCATCCGGTGCAAACCGGAAAGAATCTCAGAATGACTTTCTCTCAGAGCAAAGAAGTTCTGGAAATGCCAAACCTCATTGAAATCCAAAAGGATTCCTATGAATGGTTTTTGCATGAAGGCTTGAGGGAGGCCTTTGATGATATCTCTCCCATCCAGGACTTTGCAGGACATCTTAGCTTGGAGTTTGTGAACTTCAAACTGGCTAAGGAAGAGGCAAAGTACAGCATAGAAGAGTGTAAGGAAAGAGATGCAACCTATGCAGCTCCCCTTAAGGTTAAAGTTCGCCTCTTTAATAAGGATAAGGAAGAAATCAATGAACATGAAATCTTCATGGGTGACCTTCCTTTAATGACAGAGAACGGCTCCTTCGTCATCAACGGTGCGGAAAGAGTTATCGTTTCTCAGTTGGTGCGTTCTCCGGGAATTTATTATGGGGTAGACCATGATAAGGTAGGTAAGGAGCTTTACAGCAGTACTGTAATTCCAAATCGTGGTGCCTGGATTGAGTACGAAACAGACTCCAATGACGTATTCTTCGTTCGTGTAGACAGAACCAGAAAGGTACCGGTTACTGTCTTTATTCGTGCGCTTGGCGTAGGTTCCAACAAGGATATTCTTGATTTATTCGGAGAAGATCCAAAGCTCTTAGCTTCTATCGACAAAGATCCTTCTGAAAATTACCAGGAAGGTCTCTTAGAGTTATACAAAAAAATTCGACCGGGAGAACCGCTTTCCGTGGACTCCGCCCAATCCCTATTGAATTCCATGTTTTTTGACCCAAGACGCTATGATTTAGCCAAGGTGGGACGATACAAGTTCAACAAGAAATTACATTTTAAGAATAGAATCAAGGGGCATGTATTGGCTGAGGCTGTTTATGCACCGGAGACCGGAGAGCAGCTGGCTGAGGCAGGTGCAACCGTTAGCCAGGAATTGGCAGAGCAGATTCAGAATGCCGCTGTTCCCTTTGTTTGGATTGATGGACCTACAAGAACCGAGAAGGTGCTTTCTTCCATGCAGGTGGATATTAAGGAGTGGATTCCCGCTTCCATCAATCCTGAGGAGTGCGGCATCAATGAATTAGTATTCTATCCTGCCTTAAAGGAGCTTTTAGCTTCCGTGGAAGGACAGGGAGAGGACGCACTGAGAGATGCGATTCGTAAGAACATCCACAGCCTGATTCCAAAGCATATTACTAAGGAAGATATTTTTGCTTCCATTAACTATTTACTGAATCTGGATGAAGAAATCGGCACAGTGGACGATATTGACCATTTGGGAAATCGTCGTATTCGTGCCGTTGGAGAGCTTTTACAGAACCAGTATCGTATCGGATTGTCCCGTATGGAAAGAGTAGTAAGAGAGAGAATGTCCACCCAGGATATTGATGAAATTACTCCTCAATCCTTAATCAATATTAAGCCCGTAACGGCAGCGGTAAAGGAATTCTTCGGTTCCTCTCAGCTGTCTCAGTTCATGGACCAGAACAACCCGCTTTCCGAACTTACCCATAAGAGGAGACTTTCCGCATTGGGACCCGGCGGTCTTTCCAGAGATCGTGCAGGTTTCGAGGTGCGGGACGTACACTATACCCACTACGGAAGAATGTGTCCTATCGAGACCCCTGAAGGACCGAACATCGGTTTGATTAACTCCTTGGCTTCTTATGCAAGAATCAATGAGTACGGTTTTATCGAGGCGCCTTACTTAGTGGTAGATAAGACCGATCCGGCCAATCCGGTGGTTACCAATCAGGCGGTATATCTTGCCGCAGACGAGGAAGACCAGTTCGTGGTTGCTCAGGCGAATGAGCCTCTGGATGAGGAAGGACATTTTAAGCATGATAACGTTTCCGGTAGATATCGGGATCAGACTTCTGCTTTTCCCAAGACCAGTATTGATTTAATGGACGTATCCCCGAAGATGGTATTCTCGGTAGCGACTTCCATGATTCCTTTCCTGCAAAACGATGACGCGAACCGTGCCCTGATGGGATCCAACATGCAGCGTCAGGCAGTGCCACTTTTGATTACCGAATCTGCAGTGGTGGATACCGGTATGTCCAGCAAGGCGGCGGTAGACTCCGGAGCCTGCGTAGTGGCGAAGAACAGTGGAGAGGTTACTCTTTCTTCCTCTGCAAGAATCTTGATTAAGAGAGATAAGGACGGAGGAATTGACGAGTATAAGCTGATGAAGTTTATGCGTAGTAACCCCAGTAACTGTTATAACCAAAAGCCCATTGTCAATACCCATGACAGGGTAGAGGCAGGGGATGTTATTGCAGACGGTCCTTCTACAAAGGACGGCGAGATTGCCTTAGGAAAGAACCCCTTAATCGGATTTATGACTTGGGAAGGTTATAACTACGAGGACGCGGTTTTACTTTCCGAGCGTTTGGTACAAAACGATGTTTACACCTCCGTTCATATTGAAGAGTATGAGTGTGAGGCCAGAGATACAAAGTTAGGACCTGAAGAAATTACCTCCGACGTTCCCGGTGTAGGTGATGATGCCTTAAAGAATCTGGACGAAAGAGGAATTATCCGTATCGGTGCGGAGGTTCGTGCCGGAGATATTCTTGTAGGTCGTGTAACGCCAAAGGGAGAGACAGAGCTTACCGCCGAGGAGCGTTTGCTTCGTGCCATCTTCGGTGAGAAGGCAAGAGAAGTAAGAGATACCTCCTTAAAGGTACCTCACGGTGCTTACGGAACCGTTATTAACACCATGGTTTATACCAGAGAGAATTCCGACGAGTTGGCTCCGGGAGTTTCCCAGTCCGTTCGTATCTATATCGCCCAGAAGAGAAAAATCGGTGTGGGAGATAAGATGGCGGGACGTCACGGAAACAAGGGTGTAGTTTCCCGGGTGCTTCCTGTAGAGGATATGCCATACCTGCCAAACGGTCGTCCCCTGGATATCGTATTGAATCCTTTGGGTGTTCCTTCCCGTATGAATATCGGACAGGTCTTGGAGTTACATCTTTCCTTAGCGGCAAAGGCCCTGGGCATTGATGTTTCTACCCCGATCTTTGACGGTGCAACCGAGGTGGATATTCAGCAGACCCTTTTACTGGCAAATGATTATGTAAATCTTTCCTGGGAAGAATTTTCCGAGAAGCATAAGGAAGAATTGGATCCGGAAGTATATGCTTACTTGGGCGAGCATCTTGACCACCGTAAGGAATGGCAGGGTGTGCCTATCGGTATTGACGGAAAGGTACAGCTGAGAGACGGAAGAACCGGAGAGAAATTTGACAGTCCTACTTCCATCGGCTTCATGCACTATTTGAAACTTCACCACCTGGTAGATGATAAGATTCATGCCCGTTCTACCGGTCCGTACTCCATGGTTACTCAGCAGCCTCTGGGAGGTAAAGCCCAGTTTGGTGGACAGCGTTTCGGAGAGATGGAGGTTTGGGCACTGGAAGCTTACGGTGCTGCTTATACCCTTCAGGAAATCCTTACTATGAAGTCCGATGATGTGGCAGGTCGTGTAAAGACCTACGAAGCCATCATTAAGGGACAGAACATTCCTGCCCCGGGTGTACCTGAGTCCTTTAAGGTTCTTTTAAAGGAAATGCAGGCTCTGTGTCTGGACATGAGAGTGCTGGATGAGAATCAGCAGGTGGTAGAGATTACAGAAGATCTTTACGATGCAAATCAGGATATGCACAGACTCTTATCCGGCGGTGACTATCGTCAGGATAAGCAGGAAAACTTCGGAGCCTACGGCTATACCAAGCAGGAATTCCAGGATGGAGAGCTGGTGGATGCCGAGGAAAATGAAGAGAGCGCAGAAGAGGATGACTCTATAGAAGAGCTGGATCAGGATGATTTTTATTCCTTAGCTTCCGACTTCGGTGATGATGGTGATAACGAGTAGAGGAGGAAAAATGGCAAACTTTCAAAGTGGAAATGAGCCGGTACAATTTGATTCCATAAAAATTGGTTTGGCTTCCCCGGAAAAAATTCTGGACTGGTCCTATGGAGAAGTAAAGAAGCCGGAAACCATTAACTATAGAACCCTGAAGCCGGAGAAGGACGGATTATTCTGCGAAAGAATTTTCGGACCGGTAAAGGACTGGGAATGTCACTGTGGAAAATATAAGAAGATTCGCTACAAGGGTGTGATTTGTGATCGTTGCGGTGTAGAGGTTACTAAGTCTTCTGTACGTAGAGAGCGGATGGGGCATATCGCCTTAGCGGCTCCCGTATCCCACATTTGGTACTTCAAGGGAATTCCTTCCCGTATGGGACTTATTTTGGATATCAGTCCCAGAATTCTGGAAAGAGTTCTGTATTTTGCCTCCTACGTGGTTCTGGATCCCATGGAAACAGGATTAAACTATAAGGATGTGCTTTCCGAGAAGGAATATAGAGATGCCGTAGAGCAGTACGGTTACGGCAACTTCAGAGTAGGAATGGGTGCGGAAGCGGTATATGAGCTGCTTTCCAACATTGATCTGGAGAAGGAGTATACGGACCTTCGTGGAGAGCTGGACAGCTCCTCCGGACAGAAGAGAGCCCGTATCGTAAAGCGTTTGGAAGTGGTGGAAGCTTTCCGTTCCTCCGGAAATAAGCCGGAGTGGATGATTCTTTCCAACCTTCCTGTAATTCCTCCCGATTTACGTCCTATGGTACAGCTGGATGGCGGACGTTTTGCGACCTCCGACTTAAATGACCTGTATCGTAGAATTATCAATAGAAATAACCGTCTGGCAAGACTCTTGGAGCTTGGAGCACCGGAAATTATCGTGCGAAACGAGAAGAGAATGTTACAGGAGGCGGTGGATGCCCTTATCGATAACGGTAGAAGAGGACGTCCTGTAACCGGTCCCGGAAACCGTGCTTTAAAGTCCCTTTCCGATATGTTAAAGGGTAAGCAGGGACGTTTCCGTCAGAACCTTTTAGGAAAGCGTGTGGATTACTCCGGACGTTCCGTAATCGTAGTAGGACCGGAATTAAAGATTTATCAATGCGGTGTGCCTAAGGAGATGGCTATTGAGCTCTTTAAGCCCTTCGTTATGAAGGAGCTGGTAAAGAGCAACAAGTCTCATAACATTAAGAATGCCAAGAAGATGGTGGAAAGACTGGATCCATTGGTTTGGGATATCTTGGAGGATGTTATTAAAGAGCACCCGGTTATGTTAAACCGTGCCCCTACCCTGCACCGTTTGGGAATTCAGGCCTTCGAGCCGATTCTGGTAGAAGGTAAGGCGATTAAGCTTCACCCGCTGGTTTGTGCGGCCTTCAATGCGGACTTCGATGGAGACCAGATGGCGATTCACCTTCCTTTAACACAGGAAGCACAGGCAGAGTGTCGTTTTATGTTGCTTTCCCCCAACAACCTCTTGAAGCCTTCTGACGGTGGTGTGGTTGCGGTACCTTCTCAGGATATGGTACTGGGTGTGTACTATTTAACCCAGGAAAGAGAAGGAGACAAGGGAGAGGGAATGCTCTTCAAGTCTATCAATGAAGCTATTTTGGCTTATGAGAACCACTATGTAACCCTTCATGCGAAGATCCGTTGTAAGGTGAAGAAGGAATTCTTACAGGAAGACGGTAGCAAGAAGGAAGAAGAAGGTATTATTGAGACCACTGTAGGAAGACTTCTCTTCAATGAGATTATTCCGCAGGATTTAGGATTTATTGACCGTTCTTTACCGGAGAATCGTTTCCTTCCGGAAATCAATTTCCTGGTAAAGAAGAAGAACCTAAAGCAGATTCTGGAAAAGGTAATGGATGTGCATGGGGCTATGCAGACCGCTTTAACCTTGGATGATATTAAGTCCATCGGTTATAAGTTCTCTACAAGAGCGGCAATGACCGTATCCATCCACGATATGACCGTTCCGGAGACTAAGGAAACTCTCTTGGAAGAGGCACAGAAGACTGTGGATAGAATTGCCAAGAACTTCCGCAGAGGTTTGATTACTGAAGAAGAGCGTTACAAGGAAGTTATCGAGACCTGGAAGAACACCGATGAACAGCTTACTCACGACCTCTTAACAGGACTGGATAACTACAACAACATCTTCATGATGGCTGACTCCGGAGCCCGTGGATCCGATAAGCAGATTAAGCAGCTTGCCGGAATGCGTGGACTCATGGCGGATACAACCGGTAAGACTATCGAACTTCCCATTAAGTCCAACTTCCGTGAAGGTCTGGATGTATTGGAGTACTTTATCTCCGCTCACGGAGCACGTAAGGGACTTTCCGATACCGCTCTTCGTACAGCGGACTCCGGATACTTAACAAGACGTTTGGTAGACGTATCTCAGGATTTGATTATCCGTGATCTGGACTGCTCCGAGGGAAGAGAGACCATTCCTTCCTTGGAAATTACAGAGCTTTCCGACGGACAGGAAAAGATTGAGTCCTTACAGGAGAGAATCACCGGCCGTTATGTAGCGGAGGATATCATTGATCCGGAAACCGGAAATATGGTTATCAAGGCGAACCATATGGTAACACCGAAGAGAGCGCCACAGGTTATGGATGCTTTAAACAAGATGGGCAGAAAGTCCATTCGTATTCGTACCGTTCTTACCTGCCGTTCCAAGTCCGGTATCTGTGCAAAGTGTTACGGAGCAAACTTAGCAACAGGAAAGCCGGTTGAAGTGGGAGAGGCAGTAGGAACCATCGCTGCACAGTCCATCGGAGAACCGGGAACACAGCTGACCATGAGAACCTTCCATACCGGAGGTGTGGCAGGTGGAGATATCACACAAGGTCTTCCCCGTGTAGAGGAGTTGTTCGAGGCCAGAAAGCCTAAGGGACTTGCTATTCTTACGGAGATTCCCGGTGTTGTAGAAATTCGTGACACCAAGAAGAAGAGAGAGGTTATCGTAACCGACAACGAAAAGGCTCAGTCCAAGACTTACCTGATTCCTTACGGATCTCGTTTAAAGGTTACAGATGGACAGGTTCTGGAAGCCGGAGATGTATTAACCGAAGGTTCCATCAATCCTCATGATCTTCTTAAGATTAAGGGCGTTAAGGCTGTACAGGAATACATGATTTCCGAAGTGCAGAGAGTATACCGTTTACAGGGTGTAGAAATCAACGATAAGCATATCGAGATGATTGTGCACCAGATGATGAAGAAAGAGCGTGTCAATGAAGCAGGAGATTCCCGCTTTATCCCGGGAACCACTGTAGATCGTTTAGACTTCGAAGATGAAAATGAGAGACTCATTGCAGAAGGAAAGGTGCCTGCAGAAGGAAAGAGAACCATGTTGGGAATTACCAAGGCTTCCTTGGCTACCGATTCCTTCATGTCTGCAGCATCCTTCCAGGAGACCACCAAGGTTCTTACTGAAGCGGCTATCAACGGTAAGATTGACCACCTCATCGGTTTGAAGGAAAACGTTATTATCGGTAAGCTGATTCCGGCAGGTACAGGAATGCGTCGATATAGAAACGTTAAACTTTCTACAGATAAGGAAGAAGTGGTAGATACTTCCGACGTGCTTAGCAACGAGGTAAATGAACCTTTAAGCACAGAAGAGATTTTTGATGCGGATCCCAAGGGATTATCCGGATTATCCGCAGCCCTAAGAGCAATTAAAGAGGGCGAAAACGAGTTATAAACTTAGCTTTAAGAAAGGGAGGCGAAAAGCCTCCCTTTTTTTACAAGTTGAAGGAGTCTTATAAGACACAACTATCATACAGTATAGGTCTGATGAGTGGGTAATCTGAGCCCGATACTTGCAACATCCGGCGAAGTGAAGAACTGTAAAAAATCAATAAATGAAGCGAATAATGGAGTATGGGTCTATAATAGGGGTAATCTGAGCCCGTCAGTACTTACTGAAAGCGAGCAAAGCGAAGCTTGAAGTTAGTACTGTTACGAAGGCGAGGTTAGCGGGAGCGTGCCCCAATTATAGACCCATACTCCATTAGAGCGCATCTTTATAAGGCTAAGAAATATTTTCATTAAAAATAAGAGAATATGTGACCAATTCCTTCCTTTTACCGTTTATAAGGTAGAGAGAAGAATATTGCAGTACTTTCCGGTCAACGAGATACCGCATATTACGCCGGTAATACTCGTTAAGAAGGAAAAGACTGACCTGCAACATCAGGGCATATGCCAAGGAGGAAATTATGAAAAAAAGGAAGGAAAAGAGAAAAATATCTGTTTTGGCAATAGGATATTGTGCCGCCATTTTATCCGCAGGAGTATTGACAGCTTGTAGCGGAGCAAGAAAAGACACAAGCTATAGAGAGGATAACTCTATTAAGAGTGAGGCATATGGGGAGGCAGAGGCTGAAAGATCTGATGAAGCAGCTTTTGCAGGAGCACAGGTGGCAAAATCCAATGCCGGAAAGGATTCTGTAGTTACTAAGGAAAATGAAGTTCCCGGAGTCTCTCTGGGAGAAGCCGCTGAGGAGACCGTTCCGGAAGTAAGCAATCCTGATTCCAATACGCCTGATTCCAATACTCCCGATGCTACGGAGGACTCCAATGTTCAGATTTCGGAAAAAAAGATTCGTACCGTGAATATGGAAATCGATACAAAGGATATTCCGGAAAAAGCAAAGGCGCTTCGAGAAAAAGTGAAAGCAATGTCCGGCTATGTGGAATCAGAGGATTTTCAGGATGACGACAGCTATAGCGACTTTAGAAGAATGTATTTTACCATTCGTATTCCAAAGGATAAGATGGATGAATTCCTTAGCTTCGTGGAAGGAGAGGGACAAATTAAGTCTCGCAACGAGAATCTGGAAGATGTTCGTTTACAGTACCATGATGCCCAGGCTCATAAAAACTCTTTAGAAAAGGAGCAGGAGAGGGTTCTGGCTTTGATGGACAAGGCGGAAAATCTGGATCAGCTTCTGATTTTGGAAAATCGTTTAACTGAGATACGCTATCAGTTGGAGAATTACGGAAGCCAAATTCTGGAATATGACAACAGGATTAACTTTGCCACCTTAAACCTGACTTTGACGGAAAAGTCAAAGCCGGAGGCAAGAGAGCAGAAGGAGGAAGGCTTTAAGGATAGATTGAAGACGGGATTTAAAGAAAATCTCTACGGTATCAAATGGTTCTTTGAAGCTCTTCTTTTCCTAATCCTTGTGTACAGTCCTCAGATTATAGGAATTGCAGCTATCGCCTTGCTCTTGATTTTTCTCCATAAAAGAGAGCAGAAAGCCAGGGCAAAGAGGGCAAAAGCCATGGAGCAGGAATCGTTAAAAGAGCAGGATAAGAACATAAAGTAGCATATAGAGCGAAATATATAGTTGAACATAAAACAAAAGTCCCCGGAGAATTTTCCGGGGGCTTTCTTATGATCATTCTGGTTTGCTTACGGCAAGATTTTTTAATAAACCGTTTTGTAACTGGAAGATTGCATTGGAATCGCCTGCAACAGCAGAGCGGTTAGCTTCTTCCGCATGGGATAACTCCTCCCGTAAGATGGAGATATGTTTTGGAGCATCAATGGCAATACGAACGCCGTCAGCGGCAGTTTCAATTACCGTAAGACGAATATTATCGCCGATTAAAATGCTTTCATTCTTTTTTCTTCTTAAAATTAACATGGTTTTCCTTCACCTCTTTCTTCCACATCCCTGTGGAAATTCCTCCGGGCTATCTTATACGGCAGCCTTTTGCTTTGCCTGTACAGATTCAAAGCTGCCCAGAGTGTGCTTGTATTCGTATCCGCTTGCTTCAAGTATTACTTGCATGCCCTTATGATTCTCTGGATTAATCACCAAAGGACACTTCAAATTTACGGTGTTGTCCAGGTAGTCTGCCTGTAAAACGCAGGTCACATAGTAGCTTAATTCTTCCGCATCCTTAACCCCTAAGTAAGTAAGCTCTTCCTCGGTAAGGTTTGGAGCATAGTCAGGATCCAATGAGAATGGATTGATGACAACAAAAGCCACTTCGGGATTCTCAACTCCCTGTAAAAGAAGAATGGTAGAATCTTCCTCTTCGTTTAAACATAAGGGAAGATAGTGCTGCACCTCTGAAAAGCCGAAAAGCCCATCAGGGAAATGAAACAAATCCTTCTCCTCATAATCGATAACGCCATAGTCCTTGGTATGTAATTGCATAATTTCCTCCATAGAATAATAATGATCATGTTTGTAATTTTTTGGAGATTTCCCTCCCTCCTTTCGGAGAGAGGGCCGGCTGTTATCCTATGCCGCCTGCCAAAAGCAAGGGACCTCTGTGGGATTTCAGCTTTCTAAATCTATGGATCCGCCCATATCGGGTTTTTTCGGAAAATAGATAAAATCTCCGGTATACTCGAATTTAATGTCCGGCATTTGGGTTACGATGGTCATATCCATCGCGGGAAGAAAAGATAAATCTCCCTTGTGTACCCGCATTTCAAAGGCTCCCCGATCCTGAAGATAGCCGGCTGTTTTTTCTTGTTTTATAGCTCTTTGAGATTCTAAAATCTCCAGTGTTTCTGCAGCTGCTCTTTGTTTGTTGCCTTGGATATAGAGATTTGGGGATTGGGTATCAGCTCCTGTAAGGGGTAAGGAATCTGTGCCCGTCTCCGTTCTTTTGGCAGAGACAGCCTGCATGGCGGAGTAGTAAGCCAAATGGTTTTCTACTCTTTGGTATTGCCGGTTTACCTTATACTGCAATGCAGCATCCTGTTTTCCGGCTTTTTGTGCTTCAATGGTACTTAGACGAAGCGCTCTCCCTCGTGCTTGGTCAATTTGATCGGAAGGGACCAGCTTTCCACCACTGCTTAGGTGAATCGCTTTAAAGTCAGTCGTACTTACTTTGATGAGTTGTCCCATACTCGCCTCCCTGTTTCCAACCTGCTATAGAAACTATAGCAATCGCCTTGCCTTGGTCAGGTTAATGGAGAGATGACCTGTTCTTTTATCTACCAACGAAATCAAATAAAGAAGACTGCATGATGTTGGAGCCCACCTTCATTGCGGCATTGTAGCTGTATTGGTAGGAATACATCTTCACTACTGCATCATAGGGGTCCACACCCAGCTTAGAGGTATATTCTTCCTGGAGAGTATCCATCGTAATATCTAACTTACTCTGGGTAGTTTCCAGTGCGGCATACTTAATACCCAATTCTCTGTAGCTGTCGCTGACTCTTGCCTCCGCATCATCATTTTGGTTGATGAAGTCGGACATATCTTTATGAAAACGAGATTTCGCTGTAGACACATTTGTATTTGTTTTTAGGGCTTCCTTATACTGGTGGGAAGTTAAAATTGCCTTAGACATTAAGGCTACCGGGCTGTTTACCAAGGAATCTTCCTCGGCTACAACAGGACCTCCGTTAGAGGCACCCTTGATTCTCTGGATGGCATCTGCATCACTAAGGCCTCTCAGGGTATCGGAGGAAAGTCCGGTGATCATGTTTAAACCGCCGGTGTAGGTGTCTAAAAGAGTACTTCTGTCTCTTAAAGAACCGTAGCCGGTGCTCATTTTTCCCTGCTCTCTCATAGCGGAAAGAGTCATCTTTAAGCTATCATTTTCATTGAGGGCATTCCCGTCCGCATCGGTACCGGAGAACTCATTCTTGTAGTTTGTTCCGTCATAGCTGTACTTAATGTTCAGCTCTGTGGCTTTTGCGTCTCCCGGGAATTTGTGGGTATAGGTAAGGGTAATACTTGGATTGGTACCGTTTAAATCCTCCTTTAAGGAGAATGGAACGGTGGTCATATCGTTTCCGCCGTAAACATAGAAGTTGTCATACTGGGAATTCAGGGTGTTTACTACGGAATGAAGACGCTGGGTAAACTCTGTTTCATAGGTTCCCACAGTTCCTTCATTAGCATTCTGGCTATCGTTAGAGATAGCGAGCACCTTGGTGTTAACGGCACGCATATCTTCCTGAATGCTTAATGCACCTTTTTCCTGCTGGTACAAACGATTTTTTACGTCGTCGATTATGCCTTTCTTTGACTCGGCATCCATGTACTGATTGTCCATTCGCTTTCCGGCATAGTAAGCAATGGGGTTCTCATCGGCTGCCTTGTATTTTCTTCCGGTGGAAACCTGCTCCATAGACTCGTTTAACTTGCCATGAAGATTTCCGACGGACTTTGCATAATCCTGATAATAGGTTCTTGCTGTTACTCTCATGATTTACTCCATTCTTTCCGGATGTTTATCCTTTGCTTCTTGCATGTTCTCGGGCATCCTTTCCCTGATGAAAGAAGAGCTGTTTTAGCTCTTTTTTCATTACTGTATATATCGAGCTATTTTTCTTAAACTATAAGTATTTTTCAGAAAAACTCTTAAAAATACAGGGGAAATGGCTACCGTATTTTTAAGAAAATGAAGGGGACTGTAAAAAGTTAGACAGTACAATGATTCTATGCAATATAGGTCTAAATTGGGTCACTTCACTCTAACCTCGCCCTCCGAAGGGAGGGACTGTTGTAATAATACGCTCTGAAGTAGTATAGGTCTGTAGTCGGGGCACGCTCCCGCTAACCTCGCCTTGACTGAGCAGTGGTTTATGTTAACCACTGCTCACTTTGCTTGTGCGCCTAGCGGCGCACGTTTCTAACGGGTTAAAGTCCCGAATCCGCCCGGT
>NZ_CAUTEG010000023.1:0-28265 GCF_963537195.1 Oribacterium sinus
AGAAAAAAAAGAGTTCATTGATAAGAAAACCAAAGAAGTTTTACAAGAAGTTTTTTTGGAAGAAAAAGGACTAACTCAAGAAAAAAAAGAGTTCATTGATAAGAAAACCAAAGAAGTTTTACAAGAAGTTTTTAATGGAGATATTGTTATACCAATTGATATAATAGAGGTTGTGAAAAAATATGGGTTTACTTTAGTTAATGCTCGTTTAGATGAAAACGAAGATGGATTTATTATGATAAATAAAAGCAAAAATAACATCTTGGGATTTGAAACGAATAAACTTATTGGAGTAAATTCAAGTAAGTCTCTTCCATGGAAGAGGTTCATCATAGCACATGAATTAGGACACTATAAATTAGAATACGAAAATAGTGATAATAAATTGCAGTTTGCACATCGTGATCATAGAAAAGGAAAAGATGAGAGAGAAAATGAAATTGACTACTTTTCTGCATCTATCTTAATGCCAAAAGATGAATTTATTAATTTGCATCAGTATTTTTTGAGTAATCCAACAGTAAACAAAGACTTGTTGGTTGATTTTTTAGCGACTCAATTTCAGGTTACTAAGAAAATGGTTACAAGAAGAATTGAAGAGGTAGGTCTATAAATTGGATGATAACAAGTTTTTCGAAAATATAAGCACTGATGACCTTAAATACATTGGCGATGATGAAGAATTAAAGGAAAATCCCTTTTATGATAAATTTTCAACGGCTGAACAAAAAGAAAGAGATAAATATATAACTACTCTTTTAGAAAGTTATGTTGTCAATTATCAAAATAAAACGAAAAAGAATAAAGAGTATAAAGATACACTATTTAATGGATTTTTAACTTGGACTAAAATATCATTGATTGCTTTTTTCGTGTGTGTAATTTATTTCTTGTGCAATTTAAGAAATCTAGATTCTAAAGAATATATATTAAAAATACTGCCAATATGCATAACTTTTATAACTCTTATTATTGGTACTTTAAAAATTATTGTAAAATATGTGTTTCCGGAAAAAGAGGAAGAATATATTACAAAAATCGTAGAAATTATTCAAAATAATGATTTAGAGCATAAAAAGGAAAATATAAGGTGTAACCAAAGTATCACGAATACGAGCAATAGTGGCGATTAGTTTTCATAATGGCTATATGCTGCATATATATTGGTAGCTAAAAAACGGAGGATATATATTTTTGCTTCGTAAACATTCAATTTGTAATCATAAATTAGAACCTGTCTTTTGTGCCTGTGGTTGTCAATGCTACTTTTAGAGAGATGAGTGGCTTTTAGCAGTGTTTAACTCTAGAATGATTGCTTTAATAAATAATTAAAAAATATTCAAAACCATGTTTTTGCTTATTGTTTTTTGCAATTTTGCCGAAATTGCAGGTAGTACAGAATTTCTTTAATCATCCGTACTACCTACGATTTTTACTTTGCATTTTTGCAAAATTAGTTTAAGCGATGCCCATTCCTAAGAAATATAATTGGAAGACGATTGTTAGTTTCTATCCTAGGACAATGGACTCGCTTATAGAAGGAGAAGCATTATGGGATGGGATCAGGATAGTCAGGTCAAGGATGGCTTGGCAGAATTTAGAGCGTATCATACAGCTGAAAAGCATTCACAGAAGCTTGTGCGGAACCATACACAAAAATATAGTGATAAAACTATTGGAGCAAGAAAGAACGGGGGACATCCCCTATCTGTTTTTTCTCGCTCCTTTATGCTGTCTATTCCTCTGGCTCTGACCCTTCCGTTCTTTTCCCTAACGGCCCAAGCAGAGGGAAAATGGATACAATCAGAGGGACAGTGGCAGTATCAGGTGGAAGGACAAAACCAGAAGGGCTGGAAGGAGATTTCCGGCAGCTGGTATTATTTTGATCCGCTTACCGGGAAAATGCAGGATGGCTGGATTCTGGCAGACGGAAAATGGTATTTTTTGAAGACGGACACCGCGAACTGGGGAAAGATGGCTCAGGGCTGGACCTGGGTGGACGGCTATTGTTATTTTTTAAAAGATAATGGAACAATGGCTACTGAGGAGAAGACTCCCGACGGATACAGCATTTCCGCAAACGGGCAGTGGGTTCAGGATGGAAAGCCGGTACATGAAGAAGGGAAGGGTGTTTCTTCCCGGCGTGCTACGCAGGTAGAAAAGGAAATCAAGGCAGGTGCTACAGAGGGACAGCAGGTAAATGCAAATGGAGAAGAACAAAATCCCGTAATTAAGGGGATTGCCGGCTCCGGTGGAAGCGGTGGTTTCGGTGGCGGAGGCGGCTTTAGCGGTGGTTCAAGTTCCGGTGGCGGAGGCGGCTTTAGCGGTGGTTCAAGTTCCGGCGGTGGAGGTGGTTTTAGTGGTGGCTCCGGTTCCGGCGGTGGCTCTAGTGCCGGTGGCAGTTCAAGCTCCGGAGGCTTTGGTTCCGGTAGCGGCTCGAGTTTCGCCAGTGCTTCCGGCTCTGCTGCAAGTTCTGTTGTCGGAGGCTTCCATTCAGGCGCCGGGAACAGTTCCGGTACGGTAGTTACCGGATCAAGGCAAAGCTATCTTTTCAGGGATGGTCAATCCGGTTCTGTAAGTAATACCGAAGACAATACAGGATTTTTCACTGAAGCAACGGAAGAAGAAAACACATTTTCCGAAGAAGAGTTGGCAAGAAGGGCTGAAAAGCAGAGAAAGCAGGCGGAAAAAGAGCTGGCCAAGCGAAAGAAGCTTTTAGAAAAAATTGAAAATGGACAAAATAGCAATATTGTGGAATATGAAACAGAGGAGGGAGAAAAGCGGACTGTCCTTTTTGTAAAAGGTGTTAAACCTCCCAAATTGGGAGAAAATGGTGATTTTAGGAAGTCGGAAGACCATGGATACATTGATTATAAAGCGCCCTTTGAGGATGGACAGGGCTATTTTGATGTGAACAAAGCCCCCTTTGGAACGAATAAAGAGATTGATCGAAATCTTTGCTTTGCGGCAGCAGCCAGCAATACCCTGCATTGGTATTTGAGGGAGAATAAAAAAGAAATACAGGACTATATCAAAGATAACGGGGATGTCATCAGAACGGTAGGTGCTAATACATATAGTTTAAAGGAAATGCTGAATCAGGAGGTAGAGCAACAGGGAAGTTTGATTTATCAGTATTTTAAGGAAATGTATGGCAATAATGCGACAGGCTATTATACGGTTCCGCTTATGGATCTTTTCCTAAACGGTTATAAGCCGAAGGAAGATCGAAAAACAAATATAGAAGATAAGGATTTGCAGCCGGATGCAAGAGGCGGATTTTTATATGGAATTATAGGAACTAAACCGCAAACCGGTATGCAATCTGTAAGTAGCCTGAAGAAATTAGGGGAAAGCCTGCAGCATTACCTGTCCAACAACTTCGTTGTTTGCCTGTCTTATAAAACCTTCAGTTATAATCATGTGGTTACCCTCTGGGGAGCGGAATATGATGAGAGCGGTCTTCTTCGTGCCGTGTATGTGACGGACTCAGACGACCAGGATGAAACCGGAGTGGAAACGGATGTAGCCATGAAGCGCTATGTCGTAAAGGGCAAAGGAAATCTTAGTTTTCTCAGTAATGCCATCAGCGAAAATGCGAATGGTGCGAGAATAAATAGTTTGCAGTATCTGCGCTTTGGTGGTGAAGCTGACTTGGAAGATTAAGAAAGAATATGAGGATCGAGCTCTTGCAGGCTTTGCAAGGAATATTGTCTTGAACAAAAAGAGGAGGGGTATTAGCCCTACTCTTTTCCGTAAAAATCATTTATTTTTTTCCTTGTAAAGACTGTAAATATTCAATGGCTTCATGCACATTAGAAAAAGTGAGACATTTTTGACATAACCACTGATTTCGTTCGTCTGTGTCCTCTAAACCGGGCATTCCCTCTTGTAATAAACGGAATAGAACTTTTTTGGAGTTATCCATGGCAGTAGGATAATGCTGTGCGATTTTTTTCGTGATCTCACCGTTTCCCTTTTTGTAATTTGCTTCGTGTTTTAAGAGCTTATTCATAATCTGCTTCTTTTCAGCTACGGTTTGAACAGAAGGATTATATAGTTCATAATGTAGTAAGAGCCAGTATTCAATACAGGCACTTGTCATCAGGAGACGAACCTTAATTCCTTGCTTTTTTCGTAGAGCACGCAAATATTTTATGATTTTGAGGCGATTATCCCAGAAGACAATATCTTTTGTTTCTACATCAAAGAAAAACCATATTTCATCAGTGACTTCAGCATAATCGCGGTATGATTTATCTTTAGCAAATTTGTCCTTTGCATCTTCAAATAAGCTGGTAGACTTTGGCTTTGGACATTTAATAGAGGCAACATCCTGAAATTCTTTTTTGAGAAAGTCGGTGTAAGCTTGCTCACTTTCACCCTCGCAAAATACTATGATATAAGGTTTTTCGGTTCTGGTCTTAGTAGGACGAGGCATTATTCGACCTCCTCGATTTCAATATTAGGGGTGGCACCATATTTTCCAACCAGATACGCCTTACGGATATTGTCACTGGTCCTGGTGGAGAATTCACTGATACTATAAAGTTCGGAAGAACCGTCGCTATTCTGTTTATCTGCAAAATAAATCTGATCTTTTCGCAGGTATTCCAGGTTTAAAAGCTCTGTGTTATGAGTGGTAAAAATGAGTTGGGCTCCATTTTTGTTACTGTCTTTACTCTGAAATTTTGCTACAACGAAGTTGACCAGTTGAGGATGGAGTTCCTTTTCCAATTCATCTACCAGTAAAATACCACCTGTTCGTAATGCCGATTCAATGGCGGGTGCAAGAGCCATAAGCTTTCTGGTACCGTCAGATTCATCAGAAAGATCCAGGTAAAAATTATCTTTTTTCCCGTCTTTCTTAACTCCTTGGTGGCTTGCTTGAGCAGAGACTTCCTGTAGCTGCAGTAAAATGGTGCCGTCAGAGGAGGTCTCAGAGAGTGCACGTATAAACTGTGATAATTCAGTTTTGAAGTCCTCCGGAATATCCGTTGGAAGAGGTCCATCTGACCGAACTTCCTTATTGTTGATTTCGAATTGAACATCTAAAATGCCTAAGTCTGCAGCCTTGGCATAATCAGAAATTGCTTTTAGCATCAGTTTATCTTCTGCATACTCTAAGATTTGACCGGGAATATCGGAATAGTCACGAGAAAAATATACTTCATTTCGAAACCACTGCATGGCTGAAACGCATGCTGCATCATTCATAGTACATGCCACTGAGAAAAACAGTTGATTCTCTGCAACCATTTTCCCGATTAAAGTTCTTTTAGCTTTATCTTCTGTGAAAGAAAAGTTTTGCTCTTTTCTATCAAAAATTAGGGCTTTTTGTCCTTTGGGAGCATGGTAAAGATATTCTGAAAAGATTTTCTCTCTTGTTGCTGTAAAACCATACCAGTAACGAATGCCGTTAGAACTGTAAACAAATTCAAATTCTGTAGGGTCATTTTTCGAATAATCATTTAAGGAAAACGGGCGAACCGGAATGATGGCACGATCATGCTGAGTTCTCTGCGCATTTCGGATAAATTGTACGGCAAGCCAGAAAGCTCGAATGACGTTACTTTTACCGCCACCATTTTTTCCATATATTGCACAGGATGGAAGCAACTTTACTTTAGAGGATAGAGGGATAAGCGACTTTTTCAAAGAATTAATGCCGCTTGCTTCCATGGATAGTACGGTTTCATCTCGAAAAGAACGGTAATTTTTAAAACGAAATTCAATGAGCATATTGACTACCTCCATAGATCATTTTTAGTGATAATAGCATCATGGAATACGAAATACAAGAAAAAATAGCAAAAAAATTGATTTTTAACACCTGATTTCATATTCTTGGTATTCTTGTAATCTGGTTTTTCTGAAAAGATAAGATTTCTTCAGAGGAAATAACTTGCAAAGGAAAGGATTCTCCTTTACTCTTAACGATATCTTTTCCATCATTCTTTATAGGCTCTGAAAGTTCCTATATGATGAGAAAAGCACTAAGGTAAATAAAATGGATAGAATCATTAGAGAAGTTTGAGTTTAAACTAAGCAATAAAGGAGATTAACTATAAATGAAGAATTGGAAAAATGAAGCGGAGGCCAGGGAAGAGATTAAGGCATTGGTAGCGGAGTATTACCACAGCTTTAAGGAGCAGAAGAAGGTCTTTCAGCCGGGGGACAGAGTGAGCTATGCCTCCCGTGTATTTGATGAGAAGGAAATGCTGTCTTTAACGGATGCCACTTTGGATTTTTGGCTCACCACCGGACGTTTTGCGGATGAGTTTGAGAAGAAGTTTGCGGAGTGGATCGGGGTGAAGCATGCCTATTTGGTAAATTCCGGATCCTCTGCCAATTTACTGGCTTTTATGACCTTGACCGCTCCGGAGCTTGGAGAGCGGCAGATTAAGCGGGGAGATGAAATCATTACCGTAGCCTGCGGCTTCCCCACCACAGTAACACCTGCTTTACAGTATGGGGCTGTGCCGGTGTTTGTGGATGTGACCGTACCTCAGTACAACATTGATGTTCGCCGTTTGGAGGAGGCTTTGTCCGAGAAGACCAAGGCGGTAATGATTGCCCATACCTTGGGAAATCCCTTTGATTTATCAGCGGTAAAGGCATTTTGTGATAAGCATTCCCTCTGGCTTGTAGAGGACAACTGCGATGCTTTAGGTAGCCGTTACACCATTAACGGAGAAACAAAGTTTACAGGAACCTGGGGAGATATCGGAACCAGCTCCTTCTATCCCCCTCATCACATGACCATGGGAGAGGGTGGAGCAGTATATACCAACAATGCTCAGCTGTCCAAGTTGATTTTGTCCTTTAGAGATTGGGGAAGGGACTGCATTTGCCCCTCCGGACAGGATAACTTCTGTAAGCGCCGCTTCCTTGGGCAATACGGGGAACTTCCTAAGGGATATGACCACAAATACACCTACAGCCACTTTGGTTATAATCTTAAGGTTACGGATATGCAGGCTGCGATTGGCGTGGAGCAGCTGAAGAAATTCCCAAGCTTTATTGAGAGGCGTAAGGAAAACTGGGCCTTTTTACGGGAACAGTTAAGCTCTTTAACGGATGATTTGATTCTTCCGGAGC
The DNA here is from genome assembly GCF_963537195.1 of Oribacterium sinus. Classification (GTDB taxonomy): domain Bacteria; phylum Bacillota; class Clostridia; order Lachnospirales; family Lachnospiraceae; genus Oribacterium; species Oribacterium sinus_A. The sequence goes on from NZ_CAUTEG010000023.1 coordinate 7,102, forward strand.
CTGCGGAAAATGCAGATCCCTCATGGTTTGGTTTCTTGATTTCCGTGAAAAAGGATTCTCCGGTAAAGAGAAATGCTTTGACTGCCTATTTGGAGGAAAGAAATATTCAGACTCGATTGCTGTTTTCCGGAAACCTGATTAAGCACCCCTGCTTTAACCAGATTCGAAACACCGATGCGTATCGGGTGGTGGGCGATTTGACGGAAACCGACTATATTATGGGGCATACCTTCTGGATTGGCGTTTACCCAGGAATGACAAAGGAAATGCTAAGCTATATGGCTGAACAGATTTCCGCAGGGGTAAAAGCGTTAAAGGAGCAGTAAAACAAGAGAAGAATATTATGTAGTATAGGTTTAAATCGGGGCACGCTCCCGCTAGCCTCTGGCTGAGCAGTAGACTATGTTGGTCTACTGCTCCTTTATTCTTTTCCCGTTTCCGACCGATAATCTATAGGAATAATGATTCAGTAGAAGCAATGATTCCATAGGAACATTAATCCATCAGAAACAATAATCTAATGGAAATAATGCTCTAATAGAAATAATGTTTGAATAAAAACAAGTATCCAAGGAATAGGGGAAAGAATAGATCATGAAGATGAATCCATATCAAAGACGGGAAGAAGAATATAGACTCTTGACAGAGAAAATGCAGCAGGCTAAGAAGTCCTATGCCATCAGCAAGGCGCGCTCTATTTTTGATGAGAAAAATTCGGGATTTTTTGGAAAAAGATGGGGATTGAATAGAGATAGTTTTCTTCCTGCACCGGCATTACGTGGTTTGGCTTGTCTCTTTCTTTTATTTTTATTCCTGCTTTGCAGCATTTTGGTTCATGCGGAGGAAAGAGAGCAGGGCGTTTGGGTTTATGAAAATAAAGAGTGGGGATATCACACCAAAGCCGGCACGCCTTTAACCGGCTGGATTTCGGATAAGGAGGACTGGTATTACATCAGTCCCCAAAGAGAAAAACTGCTGATCGGTTGGTTAAAGGATGGGGAGCAGTGGTATTTTCTCAATAACAGAGAGAAGAATCTTGGGAAAATGATGAAGGGCTGGGCTGTGATTGACGGCTACGCCTATTATTTTTCGGAAAACGGCAGTATGGCTGTAAACACCAAGGTGGAGGGTCAGTATCCTGTCAATGATCAGGGGCAGTTCCTTGGATCAAATGGTCAGCCTACGTATTTTTCCAAAAGCACCTATAGAACAAAGCCCAGTATTGTGCTGGATGAGCTTTTGGCTAAGGCAGAGGCGGAACTCAAAGAAAATTCCGTTCCCAGAATTACGGCTCTTCCTAACGGAACCTTCCAAGCTCACTACGGCAATACCATGATGGGAATCTACGTCCCCGGTCCGGTAAATCCTTGGCAGGAAAAGGTGGAGGTGGACATGGAGCAGTACGATTTAAAAGAAGAAGATCCCATTGAAGTCCCAGATGAGGAACAGCCGGAGGACGAAGGCGAAAATGACAATGAAGAAGAGGAAGTAGACGAAGAGGCGGATGTAGCGAAATAAAGAAGCTGTTTGAATAAGGGTATTTATAAAAAATAAAAAAATGAATAGCTTATATACTATAGGTCTGAAAGAAGGGAGCGTGCCCCTGATTTCAGGCCTATATTGTACAGAAAACCAATTTGGCTTTTTTCATCCTCTTTTTGGTTCCAGCGAGAGCGTACCCGTTGGGACTTGCCTATCACACTAGAACCGAAGCTATTTCTTACTTTTCTCTTCAGCCTCCTTTTTTCTTTTCCTTTTTTCTGTTTTTATGGTAAAATTTCCAAAAGATTGTTGTTATTTATGGGAGGTCTTCATGGAAGAACAAAGAGCATATAGAGTAGAAGAACAGGATCAGGATAGTTTTGGAGAGGTTATCATTGCGGATGAGGTCATTTCCATCATTGCCGGCATTGCGGCAACGGAGGTGGATGGCGTAGATTCCATGGATGGCGGCTGGTCCGGAGCCCTGGTTTCCCGTATGGGAATTAAGGATCTGGCTCGTGGCGTTAAGGTGGAGATTTCCGGTGAGGAAGTGGCTGTGGATTTGCGCTTAAACATTTGCTACGGTTATGCGATTCCCGAGGTTTCCAAGGCAGTACAGGAAAGAGTGGTTTCCAGCATTAACAGTATGACCGGTTTAACAGTCAGAGAAGTCAATGTTAAGATTTCCGGAGTGGTGAATAAAGAGAATGAATAAGAGAGAAGAAAGAGACCATAAATTTAAACTCTTGTTTTCCACCTTATTTTACCCGGAAGAGGGAAAACAGGAGCAGTTGAGCCATTATTCCTATAGCAAGGAAGAGGATGAGGACTTTTTACTTCCGGAGAAGGAAGAAGAACATCTTTCTGAAGAGGAGGAGGCATTTTTGTCTCAGGAAGTCATGAAGATTTTGGAACGGCTTCCTCATTTGGATGAGCGAATCAACGCGGTAACAGAGGGCTGGACCACCAGTCGTATGTCAAAAACAGACTTAACCGTTCTTCGTTTGGCCTTGTACGAGCTGGAGTATCAGGAAGAAACCCCGGATAAGGTGGTTTTTAACGAGGCGGTGGAGATTGCGAAGAAGTACGGGGGAGCGGATTCCGGCTCCTTTGTCAATGGTGTCCTGGCTCGTATCACCGGAAAGCAGGGTGAGGGAGAAGAGAAGGGCAAGTCTTCTAAGAGCAAATCCGGAAAGGTGGAGAAAAAGTCTTTCCATATCGTAAAATCAAAAGCTAAAGATAGTAAAGCGCCAAAGAGAGGATAGAATTCATCCCAAATCACAATTTCACTGAGGCGATTGCTTTATTTATGGGGAAAGTGTTCCCCGGGCAGAGACTTCGTTCTTTAGAACGTCTGAAGCGCGTGCCTTGCGGAGAAAGTGCACTTCGGGCGGGAGCTTTGCCTTGAAATGTGACGGGATATCAACAGTAGCCTATGGCAAATAAAGAATATACGGTTAGTCAGGTAAATCGCTATCTGGCACGAATGATGCAGGAAGACTTCTTCCTTTCCCACATTACCGTCAGTGGGGAAATTTCCAACTTGAAAATGCATCCTTCGGGACATATTTACTTCACCTTAAAGGACCAGGCTTCGCAGCTTTCCGGCATTATGTTTGCGGGAAAGAGGGCGGGGCTTGCTTTTCCGTTGGAAAATGGAATGAAGGTGCTGTGTTCCGGCCGTATCGGTGTTTATGAGGCAGGAGGCAGTTACCAGATTTATGCGGATTCCTTCCAAAGAGCCGGGCAGGGAGACCTCTATCTTCGCTTTGAGGCGCTGAAGAAGGAATTGCAGGAAATGGGGCTTTTTGATGCTATGTATAAAAAGCCGATTCCCAAGTATGCCAGAAAAATCGGTATTGTTACCGCAAGCTCCGGAGCGGCGGTGAGAGACATTATCCAAATTGCAAAGCGGAGAAATCCTTTTGTGGAGCTTTTTCTCTATCCTGCCTTGGTACAGGGGGAGGGGGCTGTGGCTTCCATTTGCAAGGGGATTGCCCGTCTGGACCAGATGGGCTTGGATGTGCTGATTGTAGGTCGAGGCGGCGGTTCCATAGAGGACCTTTGGGCCTTTAACGAAGAGGCAGTGGCAAAGGCTTTTTTCAATGCGGACACCCCCATCATTTCCGCTGTGGGACATGAAACGGATACCACCATTGCGGACTTTGTATCGGATTTGCGAGCTCCCACCCCCTCTGCGGCGGCGGAGCTTGCGGTTTTCGACTATATGCAGTTTGTGGATGATTTGGCAAGCTATACCTATAGCTTCCATCAAAGGATGGAGCGGATTATTCAGAAAATGCGTCAAAGGGTTAAGGAGGAGGAGCTTCGTTTTTCTGTCCTTCACCCAAGGAACATTTTACAGGGAAAACAGCATAGAATTTTGGATTTGGAAAGTCGTTTTCAAAGGCAGATGGAGCTATGTATTCAGGAAAATAAATCGGCGCTTCTTCCCTACCGGGTATTCCCCCAATGGATGGAGCGAAAGCTTACAAATGCCAAGGACAGGATGGGAGAGTATCAGGTCTTTCCCCACAAGATGAAGGAAAAAATTCTTCTTGCGAAAAATAAAGAGGAGCGGTATCGACATTTTCCAAGGCTCATGGAAGGGAAGCTGGAAAAGAAGAAGCATCAGTTAGCCATCCTTTCCGAGCAATTCGATGCCCTTTCCCCCCTGCGCCTGCTGTCCAAGGGATTTTCCTATGTGCAAAGGGAAGACGGTAAGCGGATGAGCAGTGTGGAGCAGGTGAAAATGGGAGAGATTTTACAGATTCATTTCACGGACGGCACTGCCAAGGCCAAGGTTTTGGAAAAGCAAAAGGAAGAGCGGCTTGGGCCGGAGAAGTAGACGCAATAGAGGCTTGGATTGGAAAAGCCGAAGGAATAGAGATTTGGGCCGGAAAAGTTAAAGCAATAGTGGATATGCATGGAAAACGCACGAAATAGAGCTTAAGTATAAAAGCCGAAGCAATAGCAGATTGGGATAGAATAGGAGAAACGCCTAGAGAAAGGAGCCTGTATGGGAACAGAGGAAAAGAAAGTCGAAGAGCAGAAGCTGAAGAAGGCGGAGAAAGAGCAGAAGGAAAAGAAGGACTTAAACGAGATTTTTGAAAATTTAGACGGACTGCTGGAGAAGATGGAGGGCGAGGATAGCTTGGAAAAAAGCTTTGCCATCTACCAGAAGGCGGTTTCTTTGCTGAAGGAAGCCAATGAAAGCATTGACCAGATTGAAAAGCAGGTGAAGCTTTTAGACAGTGAGCAAAAGGGTGGCTTGGATGCTTAAGGAGAATCAGGCGTTCGAAAATGCAGAGAGGAACTCTTCAAGAGATGGCATAGAATCTGAAAAGGCCGGTTTATGGGGAACGAAATCCATTGAGAATGGTGCTAATGCTGCTGTAAATCCGTATTCCGTGGAAGAGGGATTTCAAAAGAGAAGAGAGGAAGTGGAAGCCATTCTGACCGCATTTTTGCCGGAGGAAAAGGGTCCTGCGAAGACCGGAATAGAAGCCATGAACTACAGCCTTATGGTAGGCGGAAAACGGATTCGCCCCATCCTGCTTCGAGAGGCCTTTTTGCTTTTCGCCGGGGAGGAGAGGCAGAAGCTTTTCCTACCCTTGGCTGAAGCTTTTATGCTGGCCATGGAGATGATTCATAGCTTTTCTCTTTGTCATGATGACCTGCCTGCCATGGATAATGACAAGTATCGTAGAGGAAAAGAAGCTACCTGGTACCGTTTTACGGAGGCTCAGGGAATACTGGCAGGAGATTCTTTAAGTCTTTACGCCTTTCAGTGGATACTGGAAGTTTTGGAAAGGGAAGGGAAAAAGGGCAACAACGTGGAACTTCTTTCCCCTACCATGCAGGGGCTTAAGATTTTGGCCAAGTCTGCCGGGATAGAGGGCATGATTGGGGGACAGGTGTTGGATATTGAAAAGACAGGACAGCCCTTAACGGAGGAAGAGCTTTTCTTTATTTACAAAAAGAAAACCGCAGCTCTCCTTTCCGCTTCTTTAGAAATCGGGGCTTTACTGGGAGGGGCCAATTCGGAGGAACAGGAGAAGCTGGCTTCCTTTGGAGAGAAAATCGGCCTGGCCTTTCAGATTCGGGATGATATTTTGGATGAGATTTCCAGCTTTTCCGAGCTGGGAAAGCCTATCCACTCTGATGCGGAGCAGGAGAAAACCACGGCTCTCAGCCTTTATGGCATGGAGATGATTCATAGCTTTTCTCTTTGTCATGATGACCTGCCTGCCATGGATAATGACAAGTATCGTAGAGGAAAAGAAGCTACCTGGTACCGTTTTACGGAGGCTCAGGGAATACTGGCAGGAGATTCTTTAAGTCTTTACGCCTTTCAGTGGATACTGGAAGTTTTGGAAAGGGAAGGGAAAAAGGGCAACAACGTGGAACTTCTTTCCCCTACCATGCAGGGGCTTAAGATTTTGGCCAAGTCTGCCGGGATAGAGGGCATGATTGGGGGACAGGTGTTGGATATTGAAAAGACAGGACAGCCCTTAACGGAGGAAGAGCTTTTCTTTATTTACAAAAAGAAAACCGCAGCTCTCCTTTCCGCTTCTTTAGAAATCGGGGCTTTACTGGGAGGGGCCAATTCGGAGGAACAGGAGAAGCTGGCTTCCTTTGGAGAGAAAATCGGCCTGGCCTTTCAGATTCGGGATGATATTTTGGATGAGATTTCCAGCTTTTCCGAGCTGGGAAAGCCTATCCACTCTGATGCGGAGCAGGAGAAAACCACGGCTCTCAGCCTTTATGGCATGGAGAAGGCGGAGGCCATGGTGGAGCAGTATACGGAAGAGGGAAGAAGCCTCTTACAAAGCTTGAATCGAAATGCGGTAGATGGGGAAGCATTGGATTTTCTTCTTTCCTTTAGTCAGTATCTTTGTTCCAGAAGGAGCTAGAAGAAAAGCTGTTTTGCTTTCATAAGCGCCTTCGAAAATAATGGATTTTCTTAGGGCACGATGGAGAAAGTCTATGGGAAGAGGCAATAAGTTCTCTTTAGTATGAAAGAAGTAGGAGATTTTTCATGATATTAGAGTCAATTCATGGGGCGGAGGATGTAAAACGGCTGTCCCTTTCCGAACAAAAGGCCTTGGCCAAGGAGCTGAGACGTTTTATTTTGGAAAAAACCTCCATGCATGGTGGCCACTTGGCCTCCAACCTGGGGGTGGTGGAGCTTACCATTGCTCTTTTTCATAGCCTGAATTTGCCCCAGGATAAGCTGGTGTGGGATGTGGGACACCAGTGCTATACCCATAAGATTCTTTCCGGAAGAAAGGATGACTTTGACGGGCTTCGACAGCTGGGGGGAATCAGCGGTTTTCCCAAGCGGGAGGAAAGTCCCTATGATTGCTTTAATACCGGACACAGCTCCACCTCCATTTCCGCAGCTCTGGGAATAGCTCAGGCCAGGGATATTTTGGGGGGAAAGGAAACGGTGGTGGCGGTGATTGGTGACGGAGCCCTCACCGGAGGCATGGCCTATGAAGCTTTAAACAATGCTTCGAAAATGAAGAAGAACTTCATTATCATTTTAAACGATAACGAAATGTCTATCGCCAAGAATGTGGGGGGGATTTCCACCTATCTAAACGGCATTCGTTCCCACGAGAATTACACCCATTTCAAAGAGAATTTTGCGGCAGGACTTTCCAGGGTGCCTATCCTTGGACCAAGTCTTGTGGATCGTTTGAAAAATACCAAAAATTCTATTAAACAGCTTTTTGTACGGGGCATGTTTTTTGAAAACATGGGCATCACCTATCTGGGTCCTGTGGATGGACATGATATTAAGGCATTGGAAACGGTGTTACAGGAAGCGAAAAGGGTGGATCATGTGGTTTTGATTCATGTGGTCACCAAAAAGGGAAAGGGCTATGTACCGGCGGAGCAGTCCCCCAGCCATTACCATGGGGTGAGCCCCTTCCATTTGTCCACCGGAAAGGACAAGGCGGAAAGTACAGGACTTAGCTATACCAAGGTCTTTTCTCAGACCATGGTGGAGGAGGGCCGGAAGAATCGGAATATTGTAGCCATTACCGCGGCTATGCCGGACGGCACCGGATTGGATGCTTTTGAAAAGGCCTTCCCCAGACGCTTTTTTGATGTGGGGATTGCAGAAGCCCACGGGGTAACCTCTGCGGCAGGGATGGCCAGCATGGGCTTAAAGCCGGTGATGGCGGTGTATTCCAGTTTTCTGCAAAGGGGCTTTGACCAGTTGGTACATGATGTTTGCCTGCAAAAGCTGCCTGTGGTTTTCGCCGTTGACCGGGCGGGACTGGTTGGGGCGGACGGAGAAACTCATCAAGGGATTTTTGATCTGTCTTACCTTCGCCTCATGCCCAACATGACGGTGATGGTACCGAAAAATGCTCGGGAGTTACAGGAAATGCTTCGTTTTGCCTTAGCCTTTTCCGGCCCAATCTGTCTTCGCTATCCAAGAGGGGAGGCTTATCAGGGCTTTTCTGAGCAGCAGGAGGAAATCCTTTTGGGGAAGGCGGAGATTTTGAAAAAGGGAGAGAGCATTGCCCTTTTGGCTCTTGGCTCCATGGTGTCCACCGGAGCCCATATTGCGGAAAAGATGGAGAAGAAGGGCTATACCTTAAGCCTTGTGAACGCCCGATTTGCCAAGCCTATTGATACGGAGATTTTAGACAGGCTGGTGGAAGAGGGGCATCACAGCATCATTACTTTAGAGGAAAATGTGCGAAACGGCGGCTTCGGCGAGGCTGTCTTGGAATATATGAATGCCCATCATCCGGAAATCAGGGTGGAAACTGTGGCTCTTCCGGATGCCTATGTGGAGCACGGAAGCGTTTCCGCTCTTAGGGAAATCTTAGGTATTGACTCCGACAGCATTATCAGGAAAATGCAGGAGAAGGGGATTTTTAAAGTGTAAAGGAGAAAGCATGGCTGGAAAGAAGGAACGGCTGGATGTTCTTTTGGTGGAAAGAGGGCTTATGGAAAGCCGGGAAAAGGCTAAGCGAGCCATTATGGCAGGGCTGGTTTTTGTCAATGGGGAAAAGGAAGATAAGGCCGGCAGCAGCTTTCCGGAGGACGCGGAGATTCTTGTGAAGGGAAAGGCTCTTCCCTATGTGTCCAGAGGGGGCTTGAAATTAGAGAAGGCACTAAAGTCTTTCCCGATTTCTTTGGAGAATAGAGTTTGTATGGATATCGGTGCTTCCACCGGAGGCTTTACGGATTGTATGCTTCAAAACGGAGCGGTGGAGGTTTATGCCGTAGATGTAGGCCATGGACAGCTGGATTGGAAGTTGCGAAATGATGAAAGAGTGCACTCCATGGAGAAGTGTAATATTCGCTATGTGGAGGAAGAGGACATTTTAGCGCTGGGAGAAAAACCCTCCTTCTTTTCCATAGATGTTTCTTTTATTAGTTTAACCTTGGTGCTTCCTGTAGTAAAGAAGCTGGGGAAGCTTCCTTCTCAGGTAGTTTGCCTGATTAAGCCTCAGTTTGAGGCGGGAAGAGAACAGGTGGGAAAGAAAGGCGTAGTACGGGACATTGCCGTGCATCAGGAAGTGATCCGAAAGGTTCTGTCCTTTGCTTCTTCCATCGGTTTCTTGGTGCAGGGCTTAGACTTTTCTCCCATTAAGGGGCCGGAGGGAAATATCGAGTACCTTTGCTTTTTGGAGGATAGAGGAAATGCTGAGGAGGCATTATCGGAAGCTTGGGAAGATGAGCTTATGCGAATTACGGAAGCTTCCCACCAGGATTTATAGTTTTGACCACTGTCCTAATTAAGACATATCGTTTTCGTAAAGTTTACAGCAAGGTTTATAGCTAAAATAAAAATTCATTGTAGAAATTCAAGTTAAGATAAAATTTAGTGCAGGAATAAAAGCTTAAATAAAATTCATTGCAGAACTTATAGTTTAAGCAAGCTAGAGGAAGATATGCTATACTAGAGAGGAAAGAAATACATGAATTTGGCACTCATTGTGAATCAAACAAAGCCAGAGGCAGAGAGCTTCCAGAAAATCATAGAAGAAGAATTAGCGAAGAAAGGCATTCTTCTCAAGATTTTTTTGAATAAGGATTTTTCCAGAGAAGATTTTGTGGGTATGGACTGCCTGATTACCTTGGGAGGAGACGGCACGATTCTCCATACCACAGGGGTTTTACAGGGAATGCCGGTTCCGATTTTAGGAATCAATGCGGGACATCTTGGCTACCTTACGGAGATTCGCCAGAGAAGAAGGATTGCGGAAGCCATAGAACGGCTTGTGGCAGGGGATTATGTGGAGGATCGGAGAGCTATGCTTTCCGGCAGCATTTTCCGACAGGGAAAGGAGATATTTTCAAGATCCGCCTTGAATGAGCTTTTACTTTCCAGAGTGCGAGGGGTGTCCATACATCATTTTCAGGTTTTTTGCGACGGGATGGAAATGGTTCGCTATTCCGCAGACGGTATCATCATTTCCACGCCTACAGGTTCCACCGCCTATAATCTTTCTGCGGGAGGACCCATCATTTCTCCGGAAGCGCCGGTATATATCATGAATCCCATCTGCGCCCATTCTTTAAATGCCAGAGCGGTGGTTTTGGATAATCGGAGAACCCTGGAGATTGTGATGGAAGGGGGAGATCAGGTGCTGTCCTTTGACGGAGAGGCTCCTATCGAACTTTTGGCCGGAGATGTGGTGCGAATCAGGAAGGCCAAGGAAGAAACGGTTTTAATTAAATTTTCCAAGGAAAGTTTTCTTCATACTTTGCGAGAGAAGATGGCAAACTTATAAGAGAGGTTTTTGATGAAAAAGACAAGACAGGATAGAATTCTTTCTTTAATTGAAGAACAGGATATTGAAACCCAGGAGGAGCTGGCCAGACAGCTACAGCTGGAGGGGTATTCCGTAACACAGGCCACGGTGTCCCGGGACATCAAGTCATTGCAGCTTACGAAAATGCAAAAACACGGCAAGATGGTTTACCAGAGCCTTTTAAAGGAGTCTCCGGAGAGAGATTTGGAGAAATTTGTCCGGGTTATGCGGGACGGCACGGTATCCATGGCGGTGGCAGGTAATATTTTGGTCATCAAAACCCTTTCCGGTATGGCAAATGGAGTGGCTATGGCCATTGACCAGCATCATTTTTCGGAAATCGTGGGAAGTCTTGCAGGAGATGATACCATCTTCTGTGTAACTTCCGGAGAGAAGGATAGTCAGGCTTTAAAGGATAGCATCGAAAGCCTGATGAGAGGCTAGCAAATAAGGAGGAAGGCATGCTGGATCGACTGCTGGTAAAAGATTTGGCTTTGATAGAGAAATCCGTTGTAGAGTTTTCCGGCGGCTTAAATGTCTTAACCGGAGAAACCGGAGCGGGAAAGTCTATTTTGCTTGGCTCCATTCAGCTGGCTCTGGGGCAAAAGGCCAATAAAGATCTGATTCGTCATGGAAAGGAGCAGGCCATTGTGGAGCTGGATTTCTCCTTAACGGGGGAGGAAGTGCGCCGGATTCAGGCCTTGGAAGAGGATTTAGAGCTGGAAGAGGAAAGACTCTTGATTCGCAGGAAGATTTCCGAAAAGAAGTCCGATATTCGTGTCAATGATTTAGGGCTTACCCTGTCTAAGCTTCGGGAAATTACCGGCGGTCTTTTGGATTTGCACGGACAGCATGAGCATCAAAGCCTGCTTCGGGAAGGTTCCCATTTGGAAATCATCGACGGCTTTCGGAAAAAGCAAGGGGGAAAGCTTTTAGAGGAAGTGGCGGATGCTTACCATTTGCTACAGGAAAAAAAGAGAGCCTTGCAGAAATTTTCCCTAAAGGAAGAGGAAAGAACAAGGGAGCTGGATTTTCTGGATTTTGAGATTCAGGAGCTTGCGGACGCCCATCTTTCCGAGGGGGAAGAGGCGGAACTTACTAAGGAATACAGCCTTTATGAAAATATGGACAGGCTGAAGAGTCTGCTGCTTTCCGCAAAGGAAAGTCTGGAGGAAATGGATTTTCACCGTCCCATTCAGGCGGTGGAAGAGGCCAAGGACTTTGATGAAAGCCTGAAGGGGCTTTCCGACAGCCTGTATGATTTGGAGGCGGTGGGAGAGGATTGCCTTCGCTCCTTAGACCATTATCTGGATCATGCGGAGGTGGATGAGGAAAAGCTTTTTACTCTGGGAGAACGGCTGGAACAGATTCGCAGAGTCATGATGAAGCATGGAGGCACGGAAGCTAAGGCTCTGGCTGCATTGGCCAAGAAAGAGGAAAGAAGAACTTTTCTTTTAGACTATGAGAAGGACGAAGAGAAGGCAAAGAAGGCCATAGTGGAACAGGAAAAGCTCCTACGAGAGAAGGCAGTGCTGCTTTCCAAGGAACGGCAGGAGGATGCCAAGGTATTAGCCAAGCAAATCCAAGGGGAAATGCAGGAAATGGGCTTCCTGGACACCAAGTTCGAATTTCATTTTCAGGAAAAGAAGGAGCCGACAGAGAAGGGCTTGGATGAGGTAGAGGCTTATGTGAGCCTGAACCCGGGAGAGCCTCTTCGCCCTCTTCGGGAGGTAGGATCCGGAGGAGAGCTTTCTCGCATTATGCTGTCCATTAAGACGGTGTTGGCGGATACAGAGGGTGTTTCTACATTAATTTTTGATGAGATTGACAGCGGAATTTCCGGAAGAACCGCGGAGAAGGTGGGAGAAAAGCTTCAGAAGATTGCTAAGAATCACCAGGTGATTTTGATAACCCACCTGCCCCAGATTGCGGCAAAGGCAGACCATCATTTTCTCATTGAAAAGACGGTGGAGAATGGAGTCACCCACACAGGGATTCATCCCTTAACGGAGAAGGAATCCATAGAAGAGCTGGCAAGGCTTCTTGGGGGAGATGAGATTTCGGAGGCTTCCTTGGAAAATGCAAGAGAGCTGAAGGCAAAGTCCAAGGCGAAGAAGGCTAAGGCTTCGAATGCATAGAATGAGGAAGCAGTGTGGCGATTTTGGAATAGCAAAATAAGCAAATACATGTATCGGCTATCGATAAGAATGTAGTTGAAAAGTATCGGAAAAGCATGTGATATTTAGGAAGGAGGATAGGATGAAAAACATTTTATTTCTTGCATCAGAGGCGGTTCCCTTTATCAAAACAGGAGGTTTGGCGGATGTGTGCGGTTCTTTGCCCAAAGCTCTGGATTCCAATTACTTTGATTGTAGGGTGATGATTCCCAAATACATGTGTATTCCGGAAGATAAAAGATGGGAATTGCAATATAAGACCCACTTCTATATGGATTATCTGGGACAGTCTCGTTATGTGGGAATTTTAGAGAAGGAAGTGGATGGAATCTTATATTACTTCATTGACAATGAATACTATTTTTCCGGAAACAAACCCTATGGAAACTGGTACTGGGATTTGGAAAAGTTCTGTTTCTTCTGCTATGCGGCTTTGTCTGCCCTTCCTCTTTTGGATTTTCATCCGGATGTGCTGCATTGTCATGACTGGCAGACCGGTTTGGCACCGGTTTTGTTAAAGGATCGTTTTGCGGGAGGTGAGTTTTTCCGTTCCATTCGTTCCGTATTTACCATTCACAATCTTCGCTTCCAAGGGGTGTGGGATATTAAGACCATTAAACGCTTTACCGAGCTGTCGGATTATTATTTCACACCGGACAAGCTGGAATGTGACAAAAATGGAAATCTTTTAAAGGGAGGCTTGGTTTATGCGGATGCCATTACCACCGTCAGCAAAACCTATGCCAGGGAGATTCAATATCCCTTCTTCGGGGAGGGCCTGGAAGGCCTTTTACAGGCCAGAGACCATGACCTTCGGGGAATCGTAAACGGAATTGACTACGAGGAATGGAATCCGAAGCGAGATCCTTTCTTGCCTGCCCACTACGACTCTGCTTCCTTCAGGATGGGAAAGCCGGAGGTGAAACGGGCCTTGCAGGAGGAGCTGGGCTTGGAGGTGGATCCGGGTTGTATGCTGATCGGAATGGTTAGCCGACTAACGGACCAAAAGGGTCTGGATCTTTTAGTAAGAGTTTTTGATGAAATCTGCCAAGATAAGATTCAGTTTGTGGTTTTGGGTACAGGCGAGGATGGCTATGAGAATTTCTTCCGTCATTACGCATGGAAGTATCCCAAGAAGGTTTCTGCCCAGATTTACTATTCTGAAGAGAAGAGTCATAAAATCTATGCAGGCTGTGATGCCTTACTGATGCCCTCTCTGTTTGAGCCCTGCGGTCTTTCCCAGTTGATTGCCCTTCGCTACGGCACGGTTCCTATCGTTAGAGAAACCGGAGGACTTAAGGATACGGTAGAGCCCTACAATGAATATGAAGGAAGGGGAACAGGCTTTTCCTTTGCCAATTACAATGCCCATGAAATGATGGCAAGCATCCGTTATGCGGAGCAGGTGTATTATGACCATCGGGAGGCTTGGGAGGAAATGATTGCCAGGGGCATGGAACAGGATTATTCTTGGAAGAGTTCCGCTCTTCAGTATCAGGAGCTTTATGACTGGCTGGTGGAGAGATAAATACTTTCAGCGAAAGGTAAAGTACTAAAAATAAAGCTGAAACTGCTGCAGCTAAAGTATATAGAAGGTATTAAAACGTAGTAGGCTGTAATGATAAAAGAAAAGCCGAAGAAAGGAAACATAGAAAAAGCATGACGTTTCAAGAGCAACTTTTAGACAATTATTTATTGATCTCAGCTCTGCTATCCTGGTTTGTTGCCCAGGTTTGTAAGACAGCGATTGATGCTTATTTTAATAAGGGAATAAATTGGGAGAGAATGACCGGTTCGGGAGGAATGCCCTCCAGCCATTCCTCTACAGTGGTGGCTTTAGCCACGGCGGCCGGGATTTCATACGGAGTGGATAGCGCTATTTTTGCGGTGGCTCTGGTTTTTGCTGTTGTGGTAATGTATGATGCCACCGGCGTCAGAAGAGAAACCGGAAAGCAGGCAGTGATTTTGAATCGTCTCTTACTGGATAATCCCTTTGCCTGGACCGGTAAGGAATTTGAAAAAAAGCTAAAGGAATATGTGGGGCATAGTCCCCTGCAGGTTTTAATGGGAGCCATTTTAGGTCTTGCCATTGCAGTAGGAATGGGGTATGTCTATGGCTATTTTGGATAAGAAGAAAAGGATAAGGCGGTTTTTCTGCCTTATCCTTTCCCTGCTTTTTCTTCTAAGTTCCTGTAAAGGAATTGCCATCAGCGGAAAAACGGAGAATATCCCCGGTTATACTGAGGCACAGGCCATGATTGTGGTGGGCTCTGAGCGAAATCGGATTCAAAATGTGATGGGGAAGGAAGTTTGGGATCTCCCTGTAGCCGGACAGGTGGAAAAAACTTACGGAGAATATTTCTTGGCAAAAACCAAAGAGTTTCTGCAGGATATCCGTACTTTGAATCTAATGGCAGAGGAAAAGGGAATTATTGCCAACGGCACGGAGATGGAAAGCATTAGAACTGCGGCCAATGCCTTTTACCAAAGTCTCAGCGAAGAGGACAAGGCCTTCTTTGGAAACTGCAGTCTGAAGGACGTGGTGGATATGTATGTGGCCTACTTTGTGGCGGAAAAGACGGCAAAGTCCCTTTTGGCCAATGTGGATACGGAATTAAGTGCGGCGGAAGCCAAGGTGATTTCTGTGGAACAGATTGTGGTACAGGATGAAAATCTGGCGAAGGAGCTGGAAGAAAAGGTAAAGCTTGCCGGAGCCAATTTCTCCTATTATGCCAGACAGTATTCCGAGGATCCGGAATTGCAGAAGAACTTGGCCTTTGGAGAAAGGGAGGATGAATACGCGAAGGTGGCCTTTTCCTTAGAGGACAATGAGATTTCCTCGGTATTTTCTCAGGATGGAAAGTACTACATTTTAAAATGTCTAAGCTCTTATGATGAGGAGGCTACCAAGGAACGAAAGGAGAGGCTGGAGACAGCTATTCGCTCCCTGCATTTTCAGGAAAGTTACGAGGCCTATCAAAAAGAGCATATTGTCCGCTTCCGGGAACCCTTCTGGAAGGAAATCGACCTTCATAGTCATGAGGGAAGCACCGCGGATTACTTCTTTTCCTATTATCAGGAGAAGGTGGCGGAGGTGAAATAATGAATGGGCTACTTACTCAAATAAAAATATTTGAGACTTATAGCATGAAAATATATTTTTGCGACTTTTCAAGGGATAAGAATAGTGATAGCCTTAAGGAGACGAAAAATAATTAAGTATAGCTAGAGGAGAAAAATATGATTATTACAAGTGAGAAAAAATTCAAAAATAATTTTGATGACTATATTAAGTCCTTAGATACAAATCGTGAGATAGCAGTAACAAGGGATGAGGGAGAGAATTTCTTTGTGGTTTCTGAGAGCTACCTGAATAGCTTAAAGGAATCTCTTTATATCGAGAGCATCCCTGATTTAAAAGAAAAAATATTAGAAGGAATCAATGAGCCAATCGATGAGTGTTTGTCCCGTGAGGAGCTTAGAAAACAATGTATGAGCTAAGGTTTACTAAACAGGCATCAAAGGACTATAAAAAAGCATTCCAGTCAAATTTAAAGGATATTTTTGGAAAAATTTTAGACGAGTTGGAGCAAAATCCTTATCAGCCTCCTACTGAAAAATTACTGGGATACCCGGTTCCTACATTTTCAAAGCGTGTAAATATAAAACATAGAATTGTCTATAATGTTGATAATGAAAATAATATAGTTAAAATACTATCGATGTGGTCTCATTATGAAACTATATAGATGAATACCATAAATATAAATGAATATAGGTCTCATGGAGTGATTTACTCATGCTCCATGAGACCTATTGTTTGTAACCTATACTATAAATGTTAAAAAATAATTGTGGATTCCTAATCTTCTACTTTAAAATCTCTTTAAAGTGCGGCAACAATTCCCTGATCGTTAGCATAAATGGTGGCTACACCGGCGGCATCGGTCACCACAATTTCTTTAAAGCTTCCTTCCTTCAGGAAGTCTTCTTTTACCTGCTCTGCCCGCTCCGGAGCATTGACATGGGTGATTACCAGTCGCTTTTCTTTTACCGCTTCCGCACCCCCGGCACGTTCAACGGCTAACTGCACCATTCTCTTTAAGGCCTTCTGTATACCTCTTTGCTGGTCCAATTTTACAATGGTACCGTTTACCGCACCCATAACGGGCTTAATGTTTAAGGCGGAAGCCAAGAAGGATTTTACGGCGGAAAGTCTACCGTTTTTCCGTAAGGTTTCCAGGGACTCCAGTACAAAAACCGTTACGATGTCGTTACATTTTTTCTCGATAATATCTACCACTTCCACAAAACCTAGACCTGCTTCCTTACACTCCTGAATGTCCAGGCAAAGCTTGCATTCTCCGGCGGAAGCGGACTTGGAGTTAAACAAATGAATCTTCTTGGGAGAATCTTCATGGGCTTCCGTATAGAGGTCAATGCCGATTTTGGCCGCCTGATAGGTACCCGAAAGCTGGTCGGAGAGGGTTACAATATAGACTTCATCCGCATCGGACTCTTCGATGGCTTTCTGAAAGGCCTCCGGAGAGGGGCAGGCGGTTTTCGCTCCGATGGAGGATGAGGCCATTTTTTTGATGAAATCTTTCTGATCGAAATGCTCATCATCCATAATTCTGTATTCCCCGATTTCCAGGCTTAGAGGAACCATACGAAAATGAGGATCCGCCTTCATTTCCGGTGTAAAATCTCCACAGCTGTCACAAATAATCTGATATTTCATAGGGTTTTCCCTTTCTAAGTAGTTTTCAATACTACATCCATTATAGGACAATGCAGAGTACTGTCAAGGTATAGCTTGATTACTTGATTCCGGTCTTTGATTACTCTCTTTTTATTTTTTATCCACCGGAAAAATCTTTATTCTATTTACATTCTTTGGATTTCCGCCTGAATCATTTTCCCCATAAGCTCGGAAAAATGCTCTAAGGACTGGACCTTTACAAAGTTTCTACCGAAAATCTTCTGGGCATTGGGAACGTCCTTGTCCTTTCCGGTATAGGCCAGTAGTACATAAATATCTTCCATATGGGCTTTATGCACCATTTCCTGAATGTCGGAGATGGCCAAATCTCCGGAATAGTTTCTGGCCTTGTTCTTTACCTCCAAAAGGTCGTTGGGGCTTAGATCCGTAAGCCAGATCACCAGGCGATGGGAGGCGGTGTTCTCCTTTAACTGCTCCAAAACAGCGGAAAGCGCCAGGCCGTCCCGGTTTGCTCCGGTGGTGAAGTAACGGAAAATTTCTTTATTCTTATTTCGTTCCGTATAGTCCCGATAACGATTCAAAACCGTATAGCCGCTCATGGAGGAGTAGCCGAAAACCCGAACCGGAATCCGACAGTTGTCCAAAGCCTTTGCCAGAATATAGCCCTGCTGAGACACGGTTTCCATCCGATGAATCTGGGAGGAAGAGGCATCCAGCAGTAGATCCACCGTAAGAGAGCCTTGACTGTCCGCGATTTCCTTTTGGAAAATTTTATTGTGGCCCTTTAAATATAGGGGCTTCCACAAAAGAGAGGGAATCAGTTTTCCCTGATTGGAAAGGACGAGTCCGGGCTCCAAGCTGCTTAACAAGGCATTTTTCAGCATTTGACTAAGGCGAAAAATCTGTGTCTGGTTATAGCTTGCCTCTTTTTCATAGGCCTGTTCGTTTTTCTTTCGCTGGGCTTCCATTTCCTTCCGCATCTTCGCGGCGAAGCCTTTTAGATTGTCCTCTTCCTTACCGTTGGTAAAATACAGTCTTGCTCCCTGATGGTTTCCAATGCAGCAGGCTTTTTCCATGGCTTCGGATTTTTTCTTATCGAAGAGAGGCTGTCCGAAATAGCTCTGAATGTATTTTCGCAGACCTTCCTCGGTGATTTTTTGGTACTTTTCGGAGGCGGTTTCCACATCCCGGCTGTCCGCCCCTCCTTTACTTCGCTCTAAAAGCCCCAAAACCAGCTTTTTCGGTGCTCCGGAAGAAGTACCGTTCTCGTCTTTTAACCAAAAGAAAAGGTGCGGAATCTTGAATTCCCGCTTTTTCTTCTGCATGGCAGCCGGAAGACCGGGAAGATAGGTGAAATATTTTTGTAAAGTCTTGGAGAGACTTTGAATCCATTCCTCGGTATTCAGCCCCCCGGAAATTTCCACTTCTTTTAGAAGCTTTCGATCCACCAGATCCGGCAGACCGCAGTCCTCTCCCAAGGCTGTCTTATAATGTCCTTCTAAGATCCAGCCTTCTCGGCTTTCCGCAATACTGGGAATAAATTCCTGAAGCTTCCGTTTGCAATATTCTCTACGAAGGAGAGCCAGACTTTCTCTTAGAGGACTTTCCTTTTCGAAGGTGGCATTTTCCAAAGCCAGCCAAAAGAGCGTTTCGTAGGTTTCCTGCCCCAGAGTTTCGTGAAAGGTGCTGTAGAATGCCGTTAACTTCTTCCAGTCAAAATGGGTATAGCTGGCGCCAATGATGGTATTCCAATAAAGGTCTGCCTTGCCCTCGTAATCATACATACGGTAGCCGGGAGAGACCTTATAGTTATGGGCGCCGTTCCAAATCATATTGGCGGCCCGTTTTTTTTCAAATTCTGTCAGCATCATAGGAAAATACGCTCTCCGGAAAGCTCTTTAGGAATTCTGGCATCCAGTAAATCCTGTACCAACTGTCTTTCGTAAAGGTCAAAGGACTTGTTCACAAGTCCCATTTCCAAAGCCTTGGATACGGATAAGCCCTTCTGCATTGCTTTAATGGAAGAAATCAAACCTCTAAGGTCTAAGCTCCTGCTGGAAATTTCACCCCCGGAAACCTTTTCCTGAATTTCAGAAAAGAGGAGGGCAAACTGCTTTCTGTATTCCTCCGATAAGTTCGGAAACTGGTGCATTAAAAGCTTATCCAGATTCTCCGCGCTGATCACC
Organism: Oribacterium sinus; assembly: GCF_963537195.1. Classification (GTDB taxonomy): domain Bacteria; phylum Bacillota; class Clostridia; order Lachnospirales; family Lachnospiraceae; genus Oribacterium; species Oribacterium sinus_A. Next base: position 26,459 of record NZ_CAUTEG010000023.1, read on the forward strand.
GGCATGTGGAGCACCAGAAAACGGGAAGCTAAGGCCTCATTTACCTCTCTGGTTCCTGCATAACCATAATTCATGGTGCCGATAAAGCGGGTAGCTTCATGCAGGGGGAACTGGCCGTAGCCCGGCAGGTCGATGCTGTGACGGAAGTCCAGGGTGGCATGAAGTACCGCCAAGGATTCATTTTTCGCCATATTGATTTCGTCTAAGATGCCGAAGCCCCCACGAAGGGCACACTCCAGAATCGGTCCCTTACGAAGCTTAACTTCTCCTTGGGAAAAGGTATCGCTACCCACCAGGGAGGAGGCATCTGAATTGACATAAAGGGAAATATCCCATTCCGGACGGGAAAATGCCAGAGCCAGTCCCTGGGCTAAAACGTTTTTGCCCGTGGCCTTAGGACCGTCCAAAAGCAGGTTTGCTCCGGAAAGCAGGGCGGCAATGGCGGCTTCCCAGATTTCCTTTCCGTAGTACAAATACTCCATTTTCGGCAAACGCTTTTCGTCCTCTTCTTCCAGCTTGTAAAAGGAACGGAAGGAGCGCAGCTCCTCTAAAAGCTTTTCCGAAATACCTTCTTCTTCTAAAAATGTCAAAATATCCTTCATTTTCTATCCCCTATCTACTTTTATTATTCTTTCTGACGGCTATTTTACCGCAGTTTAGTACAGAAATCTTAAAATTCCTAATCTTTTATTTGAATAGCACAAAAAAATGTAAAAACTATCCTTTGATTTTAGAGGATAATGTATGTGTACAAAATACAAAATTGCTATTTATTTAACAGATTATCGTCAATAGAAAGGAAATTTAGGCAAATAAACTATAATAAAGTACTTATTGATTTTGAAATAAATGGATAAAATATTGAAATTTCTGTGAACAAGGTGTATTTTTAGTTTTGCACAAAATTGAGGAAAGAAGGGGAGGATTACTTATGGTTACCTTTATGATCGGCCTTGTGATTCTCATCGTCGGCGGAATGGCTATGGGTCGCCTTTGCGATCATGTATTCCAGCCGGACGACAGAGAGACACCGGCTTACGCCAAGCAGGATGGTGTGGATTATGTTCCGATGCCTACTTGGAAAAATGCTTTAATTAACTTACTGAACATTGCCGGAACAGGACCTATTCTTGGACCGATTCAGGGTATTTTGTTCGGACCGATTGCACTGCTTACCATTCCTATCGGAAATGTTATTGGCGGAGCGGTACATGACTACTTTGCGGGAATGATTTGTACTCGTGACGGCGGAGCCCAGATGCCGGAAATGGTAAGACGCTATACCAACAAGGCAGTGTTCTGGATTTATGATGTGTTTGTATGCGTGCTTTTACTCTTGGTAGGAACCGTTTTCATTTACACCCCCGGAGACATTACCGCAACCCAGGTATTCGGATTCAGCGGTGCGCCTACAGAGGCTTCCACCTGGATTATCTACGGTATTATTTTCGCATACTATTTAATTGCTACTGTATTCCCCATCGATAAGATTATCGGAAGAATCTATCCTATCTTCGGTGCAATCCTGGTATTCTCCGCAGTAGGTGTATTTGCTGTAATGGTAATTTCCCATTACCCATTAGTAGAGATTTTCGGAAACTGGAATACTCCTTCCTTTAACTATGGAGATTATTTCTGGACACAGAACTTTTTCCCGATTTTCTTCGTAACCGTAGCCTGCGGAATTCTTTCCGGATTCCACTCTTCCCAGACTGCTCTTGTAGCAAGAACCATTAAGAGTGAGAAGGACGGAAGAATGACCTTCTATAACATGATGGCTGTAGAAGGCTTCATCGCCATGGTATGG
>NZ_CAUTEG010000024.1:0-28023 GCF_963537195.1 Oribacterium sinus
TGCTAAAACAGAAGCAAAGGACAATTCTAAAGAACATGGAAAGGATGCTTCTAAGGAAGAGTCCAAGTCCATAAAGGAACAAAAGCCGGAAAAGCAAGAGAAGGTGGAAACAAAGGAGAAAAGCGGAAAGTCTGATAAAGTGGTAAAGGAAAAGAAATCCGCCAGAAAAACAGGAACAAAAGCCTCTCAAGAAAAACATGTTGAAAAGTCTGCTGAGGATTCTGCTAAAGCTTCGACGAAAGAAGAGAAAAAGCAGAACCAGACTCCGGAAAAGAAAGCAAAGGTTAAGGATGCGGATAAGTCTGTAGAAAGTAAAACCGATCTCAAAACTACAAAAGAAAAGCCGCTAAGGAAGTCTGTAAAGGCTAAGACAGGAGAAGAAAAGTCGGAAACAAAGTCTACCCGGGCGAAGACTGCGGAAAAAACCGATAAAACTAAGGCGGGAGAGAAGACAAATACGACTAAGGAAGAAAAAACGGCAAAAACAAAGACCGGTGCGAGAACTTCCAACGATAAAACTGCTGAAAAATCTGTAAAAGCTAAGGCTGATGCAAAGAAAACAGAATCAGTAAGTGCAGAAAAGCCCGGTCGGAGAGGAAGAAAGAAAAAGGAAGAAACAAAGGAGACTGACAAGTAGTCTGATTTGTAGAAAAGCTAAAAGCAAAGCACTTATTTGCCGGAATAAAACAGATACATACTTTTCTTTTCCGCAAAAAACTTTTCGTTTCTACAAGAAAAAAACTTGCACAGTAGAGGAAATTGTGATAGAATTTCCTCTGTTGCGCGGGAGTGCTGGAATGGCAGACAGGCAAGACTAAGGATCTTGTGTCCGATAGGACGTGTGGGTTCAAGTCCCATCTCCCGCAGGAATTGAGAAACCTGGGAATTAAGCCTATAACGGCTTGAAACCTGGGTTTTTTATTGCTTTTCAGTAATATAATTTTACCGAAAAAGAAGCGATTTTACCCATTTTACAGCTAATGTATCCTACAATTATTCCACGGAACTGCCCATGAAACTGCCTATAGAACTGTTCATGAAATTATGGGTATAGTTCGACAATTCGGAAAATAGATTGAGATTATACTTTGAGTAAGCTATACTTAATTCAGTATTCAAGGAAGAGTACCGTTGTTTCGGTGACAAAAATCTTCTTTGGGCTTCCTCTGCGTAGGCTTTACTAATATAACAGGCCCAAGGAAGTGTAGCATATTTCATAGAATCTAGGATGGATGGGATGAAAATAGCAATAATTACAGGGGCGAGTTCGGGAATAGGAAAAGAGATTTGTTTTGCATTGCAGGATCGTATTCCGGCAATACAGGAATTTTGGCTTTTTTCCAGAAGGAAAGAAAGTCTGCAAGAGGTGGAGGAGCAACTATTCAGGCCGGTTCGTCTTTTTTCATGGGATTTAACAAAAGAAGAATGTTTTCAAAAATATGAGGACTTACTGAGAAAGGAAAATCCGGAAATTCTTTTTCTGGTCAATGCGGCCGGCTTCGGAAAGCTGGGGAGAGTGACGGAAATACCCGTTGAGGAACAGCTGAAGATGCTGGATTTAAATGTAAAGGCTTTAACGGCATTTACTTTGAAGTCTCTGGAGTATATGGGTTCCAGTTCCCGGATTATTCAAATGGCTTCCGCCGCAGCTTTTTTACCCCAGGCTGAATTTTCCGTTTATGCAGCTACAAAGTCTTATGTATACTCATTTTCTTTGTCTTTAAGAGAAGAGTTACGGAATACAGGCGTTGGACTGACCGTGGTTTGTCCGGGACCTGTGGATACTCCCTTCTTTACGGTGGCAGGGGGTGGAGGGAAAATGCAGAAAATCAAGCAGCTCTTTATGGCAAAGCCTAAGAAGGTGGCAAAGCTTGCGGTGATGGATGCAGTACTAAACAGACCTCTTTCTATTTACGGTTTACCGATGAAGGGATTTTATCTACTTTGCCAGATTTGTCCGGATATGCTTTTGATTCCTGTGGTTCGTAAATTTTATAGGTAAGTTATGCGAGAAATTCTGATATCACAAAATGAAAAGGAACAAAAGCTTTTAAAGCTTTTACAAAAATATTTTAAAGGACAGGCAGATTCCTTTCTGTATAAGATGCTCCGTAAGAAGAATATTCTTTTAAATGGAAAAAAAGCCGACGGTAAGGAGATTTTACAGCTGGGAGATACCGTTCAGCTTTATTTCAGTGAAGAGAGCCTGGGCAAGCTGCTTCAGGAGCGGGAGAGTACAGAAAAGGAGCTTTGGACGCAGAAGTGGCAGAGCGCTATTCTTTATGAGGATAATCATTGTATTTTATTCAATAAACCGGTAGGACTTCTTTCTGAAAATGACGGAAGTTCTTCTTTTTCTGTAAATTCCCTGCTTTTATCCTATATACGAACAAAGGGAGAGCTCAGTAAGGAACAGGAGAAAAGCTTTCGTCCGGGGATTGCCAATCGCTTGGATAGAAATACATCGGGAATCATCATTTTTGGAAAAAGCTTGGGGGGATTGCAGGCATTTGCCAAGCTTCTACAAAGCCATGATTTAGAGAAAAAATATTATGCCCTGGTGTATGGAGATTTTCAAAAAACAGGACTGCAGGAGCATTTTCTGGAAAAAGATAGGGGGCGGAACAAGGCCTTAGAAAGTGAAAGAGGGAAAAGAGTCAAGAGTGCGTTTGAGAAGCTGGCTTGCGTGGAAAGCAGTGAGGGTCCCCTTTCTCTTCTTTCGGTACAGATTTTTACCGGAAAAACCCATCAGATTCGCACCCAGCTATCCCTTCTTTCTCATCCTATTGTGGGAGATGATAAGTATGGAGATACAAGGAAAAATGCGAAATTAAGAAAAATATTTCCCTTATCTTATCAGCTTTTGCATGCCTATTCTTTGGCATTTCCCAAAATGCCGGAAAGTAGCGTACTATTTTCTCTTTCCGAAAAGCGTTTTTTTGCTCCCTTGCCCAAGGAATATTTGGAAATTTTAAAATCCCTTCATTTGGATTCCTATCTTATTGACAAGACTAAGGGGAAGGACTAAGATGAGCTAAAGAGCTTGTCTTAGTATCTTTACATATCTTTTTTCGCTTAGTAGTTTGAGCAGTCTTTGTTTTTCTATATTTTCTATACTTTCTATATTTTCTATATTGACTTAACTGCTTATAGCCCCTTTATTGCCTTAACTTCTTTAACTTCCCATGTTACTTTTATTTCTATAAGTTCCCATATTACTTTTATTTCTTTGCGTTCTGTATTCTATTTATTTCTTTTATTTCATCAAGATTTCTGTATGAGGTATTTTTATGCTATCAAAAATCTATTCTGCGGCGATTCACGGTTTAACGGCTTATGTGGTTTCTGTGCAGGTGGATGAGAGTAATGGGCTTCCCCGTTCTCAGACCCTGGGAAATGTTTCCGCTTCCGTTAAAGAGGCTATCGAGCGTGTAAGTATTGTACTGAAAAATTTAGGTCTGGAGCTTCCCCCGAAGAAAATCACCATTAATTTGCAGCCTGCGGATTTGCGAAAAAGCGGCAGTTCATTTGATTTGCCTATTTTTATGGGAACCCTGCTGGCGCTTTACCCCAAGTCTCATTTTCTTTATGAAAACTATGGTTTTTTGGGAGAGCTGGGATTAGACGGAGAAATCCAACACGTTCCGGGCGTTCTTCCTATGGTATTGGCTTTGGAAGAAGCAGGGCTAAAGGGCGTATTTGTTCCGAAAGACAATGAGCCGGAGGCAAGAAACAGTGAAAAGCTGGAGGTGATTGCCTGTTCTCATATTACAGAGATTTTGGAACTGTGCAAAATCTCCTACGGAAAAAGAGAGGAAGAAGCAAAGAGTAGGCAGCCTTCTTTAGGAGGGAAAAAGGAATCGGAAGAGTCTTTTCAGGAAAATAAGAAATCCGTCTTTTTTCAAGATTCCGGAAAAAGTATTGCTGGCTATGGGAATGGAAATGAAGAAGAGCAAAATTTGGATTTTCAGGACGTTTTAGGGCAAAGCTATGGCGTTAGAGCTGCTCTGATTGCGGCGGCAGGGCACCATGCTCTCCTATTTTCCGGCCCTGCAGGAACCGGGAAGACGATGATTGCCAAAAGAATTCCCGGAATTTTACCGAAGATGAGTAAACAGGAAAAATTGGATTTAACGAAAATCTATTCTATTGCGTCCTGCCTTCCTTCCAAAGAAGGATTAATTGAAAAACGCCCCTTTAGAGCCCCACATTCTGCTGTCAGTCAAAATACTCTTCTTGGAGGAATGTCCTCCGGAAGACTGATTCCCGGAGAACTGGCTCTTGCAGGGAAGGGAGTCCTCTTTTTAGATGAACTGCCTTTATTTAAGAAGGAAAGCATTGAAGCCTTACGGGGGCCAATGGAGGAAAAACGAGTTACTTTGCATCGTCTTCAACAATTTTTTTCCTATCCGGTGGATTGTCTTTTTGTAGCGGCGATGAACCCCTGCCCCTGCGGATATTTTCCGGATAGAAATCGCTGCCATTGTACACCTGGGCAAATCCGTGCCTATCAAAGAGGGATATCCAAACCGATTTTGGAAAGAATGGATTTATGCGTATCCTTACCGGCAATCTCCTTGGAGGAAGCGTTTACAAAGGAAAAAGGGATTTCTACGAAGTGCTTAAGAGAACAGGTGGAAAAAGCAAGGAAAATGCAGGAAAGCCGATTCTCCTCAGAGGAAACACTACGGTGGAATGGGGATATGCATGTAAATGAGGTGAATAAATACTGTCTTTTAGGAAGTGAAGAAAGGGAATATATGGAAAGTATCTTCCAGCTTAAAAATTTGTCTATGAGAACCTATCATAAAATCTTAAAGCTTGCTCGAACCATTGCGGATTTAGAGGAAGAGGAGGACATTACGATCAATCATCTGGCGGAGGCAGTTTCCTATAGGGGACTGGAGGAAGAGCTGTTTGCTTTATAGAAAAAGCCTGAATCGGAGAGAGAAAAGTGTAGAAAAGAAAAGCTTGGAAAAGAAGAGTATGGAAGAAAAAAACATGAAAGAGAAAAACATAGAAAAGAAAAATATAGAAAAGAAAAATATAGAAAAGAAAAGCATGGGAGAGAAAAGTCCTAAAGAAAGTAGCCTAGCACAGGGGGTAAAAGAACTGTTACCCTTTCAGCAGGATTTCCCGAAAAGATTAAAAGAAATTCCAAATAGTCCCGACTGCCTTTATCTAAAAGGCGTGCTACCGAAAGAGGAAGAGCGTACCGTGGGGATTATAGGGGCAAGAGACGGCACGGAATATGGAAAGGATATTGCCAGATCCATTGCCAAAACCTTGGCAAAAAAGGGAATTGGAATTGTCAGCGGTATGGCCTACGGTATTGATTCAGCGGCCCATGAAGGCGCTTTGGAAGGGAAGGGCAGAACCTATGCGGTTTTAGGCTGCGGGGTGGATATTTGCTACCCAAGCTGTAACTTTCGACTTTATGAAAGCATAGAAAAGCAGGGAGGAATTCTTAGCGAATATTCTTTGCATTCGCCTCCGTTGCCGCACCATTTTGTGGAAAGAAACCGTCTGATTTCAGGGCTCTCCGATGTGCTCCTGGTGGTGGAGGCAAAGGAAAAATCCGGTACCTTTATTACCGTGGATCGTGCCTTGGAACAGGGGAAGCAGGTCTTTGCGGTTCCGGGAAGAATCGTAGATCGTCTCTCTCAGGGATGTAACAGACTTATTCGAGACGGTGCTGCGGTATGTACCTCCGCCGGGGATATTTTATCTTACTTTTCTTTGGAAGCGGAAAAAGAAGAAGACAGGGATAATGAAATCAAAAATTTTCCTAAGGAAAAGCAGGAGATTTATCATGCCTTAGGTTTTGAAAGCAAACATTTTCAAAAGCTGCAGGAGGAAGTAAAGTTGCCCCTTTATCTTATGCATCGTTATCTTATTGAACTGGAAGTGGAAGGCTACTGCGAGTGTTTGCAAGCCGCATATTATAGAAGAAAAAACAGAAGCGGATACTTCTTTTAGAAAACTTATTTTTCTTTAAAAAATAGAATAATTTATAGTATAAATTCGCTATACTTTCCAAGCAGATGAAAAATTTCTTAGGAAGTAAATCTCTTTTTATTTCTTGCGCTTTTCTTATAAAAGTATCAAATTCTACCGATAAAGCTCTGAAATAGCTAAATTTCATGGAATCCGACTTGCTTTTTTTTTAGGATTCGTTTATAGTGTCCACGAATTTTTAGGAAAGCAGCTTTGCGTTATTTTTTAATAATAAATTTTATCTTTAATAGCTTTTAAACATGAAGTAAGAGTGCTTTGTCTTACTCAAATAGAAAGGCAAGGCCGCTTATTCATGCTATAGATAAAGGAAGTGTTCTTTCGCTTTACAGCAAGTTATACCGGAACAGGAAAGGATAAGGAATGGCAAATAATCTCATTATTGTGGAGTCACCCGCCAAGGTAAAAACCATCAGTAAGTTTTTAGGAAAGTCCTATACCATTGATGCAACTATGGGACATTTAATTGATATGCCCAAAAGTTCCCTTGGAGTCGATGTGGAAAATGACTATGAGCCAAAGTACATTACCATCCGTGGAAAAGGGGAATTGCTGAGCAAGTTGAAAAAGGAAGCCAAAAAGGCGGATAAAATTTATCTGGCAACTGACCCTGACCGTGAAGGAGAGGCAATCAGCTGGCATTTGCAAAGAGAGCTGAATAAGGATGAGAAAAATGCAGCGAAAATCTCCCGCATAAGCTTTAACGAAATCACCAAGAATGCAGTGCAGAATGCCATTAAGAACCCCAGAGAAATCGATATGGATTTGGTGAATGCTCAGCAGGCAAGAAGAGTCATGGACCGCTTGGTAGGTTATACCATCAGTCCCTTGTTATGGCAGAAGATTCGTAAGGGCTTATCTGCCGGAAGAGTGCAGTCCGTTGCTTTAAAGATGATTTGCGATAGAGAGGCGGAGATTAATGCCTTTGAACCGGAAGAGTATTGGAGCCTTAGTGCCACCTTTTCTGTAGGAAAGAAGGAGGTAGAGGCGGTATTTTACGGAAAGGACAAAAAGCTTCCTTTGTCTAAGGAAGAGGATGTTCTTTCTGTTATTTCCGAAATTGGAAAAGAAAAGCTAAAGCTTATCGAGAAAAAGAAGGGGGAAAGAAGAAAGAAGGCGCCCCTTCCCTTTACCACATCTACTTTACAGCAGGAAGCGGCAAAGCTTCTTTCCTTCCCTACCCAAAAGACTATGCGTATTGCCCAGTCCTTGTATGAGGGCGTGAATGTAAAGGGAAGAGGAGTGGTTGGTTTAATTACCTACCTTCGTACGGACTCCACCAGAATCTCTGAAGAAGCCCATGCTGCGGTGCTGGAAAAAATCGGACAGGAGTACGGTCCCGAGTACTGCCAGAAGACGCAGACTGAAGATAAGAAGGAAGGGAAGATTCAGGATGCTCATGAGGCTATCCGTCCCAGCTATCTGGAGATTACCCCCTTCGAGGCAAAGGAAAGCCTTGGAAAGGATGAGTACCGTTTATATCAGTTGATTTATAAGCGCTTTGTGGCTTCCAGGATGGAAGCGGCTGTTTATGAAACGGAAACGGTGAAATTTCAGGCTAAGGACTACATTTTTACCTTAAACGGTAGCCGTCTGCGTTTCGACGGATTTCTCGCCGTATATATGTCTGAAGAAGATAAGGCGGAGAAAAATGTCACTCTCCCTGAGATGAAGGAGGGAGACTCCTTTAAGGTGGAAAAATGGAATAAGGAGCAGCATTTTACCCAGGCGCCGCCTCATTATACCGAGGCTTCTTTGGTAAAGGCCTTGGAAGAGGGTGGGATTGGAAGACCATCTACCTACGCACCTACCATTGGAACCCTTCTTTTGCGTCGTTATATTACCAAAGAGAAGAAGAACATTTTCGTTACCGAATTGGGAAATGCGGTAAATGAAATGATGTCCAAGAATTTTCCTACCATCGTAGACAAGGGCTTTACAGCCAATCTTGAGTCTTTACTGGACTCTGTCAGTGTGGGACAGACTTCCTGGAAAACCATTGTGGAAAACTTCTACCCGGATCTTTCCCAGGCTGTAGAAAAGGCTAAAGAAGAGGTGGAGAAGGTCAAGATCAACGAGGAAGAAACGGATGTAGTCTGTGACAAGTGCGGTAGAAAGATGGTCATTAAGTATGGCCCTCACGGAAAATTCCTGGCTTGTCCCGGCTTTCCGGACTGTAAAAATACCAAGCCTTACGTGGAATACGCCGGTTTCCTTTGTCCAACCTGCGGTGCGGAGTGCGTAAAGAAGAGAAGTAAAAAGGGACGAATCTTCTATTCTTGTTCTCGTTATCCGGAGTGCGACTATATGACCTGGCAGAAGCCAAAGGATGCAGTAACCGGAGAGAAAAAAGAAGGGGAGATTATGGCGTAAAGTTAAGAAATTCTTTTTCTTGACGAAAAAAAACGATGGTGATATACTACTTTCGTTTGCAGAAGTGGCGGAATGGCAGACGCGCACGGTTCAGGTCCGTGTGAGGTAACACTCATGTGGGTTCAACTCCCATCTTCTGCAGGAAAGATAAGACTTGGAACAAGGGCTACCTTCTTCTAAGTCTTTTTTTGTACAATGTTTACTTGTGAAATATAGTAATCAGCTTATAGCGGCGATGTCAGATGAAAAGGGTGCAATCTAAATTTTACAAAAAGACTTCTAAGGATTTATAATTTAAATGCAATCACTTGTCTCAAGAAATGGTAAATAAAAGATTTATATTAAAACCAATACACATTATCTAAAGAGGAGTTTGTAACATGCTGAAGATTTCCAATTTTGAGCTTATGGCAATATTCTATATGATGGTTCTGCTGGTAATAGTTATTATATCTGCCATTATTGCTTTTAAGAATTGGTCGAAACGAGAACGGAAATATGATGTTTTCATGATTGAGAATAATGAATTGACGGTTCTGTCGGGAATACCGGTAAGATATCGCCTTAGTGATATCGAAATGGTTGTGTTTTCAAAGACAGTAAGTCGCGGAAATTATGGGGGAAGTATGAGAATATTGAAAAAGGGAGGTCTCCTGGGACGTATTTTTTTGTTCGATGCAAGTGCCTACCATAAAAAATTTGTTTTCAGCAGTACATGCGAAGAGATAGATTTTATTACGGAAGATTTGATGAAACAACTTAGAGAACACGGTATTAAGTGCATAAAGAAATAGTAATAAGGATGGAAAGAAAAAAGAAAGGGAAAAGTATGTATAGATAATAAAAAAATCGGAATTTATGCGGTTTATCGCGTAAATCCCGACTTTTTTCTTTAGCGCAGAGGGTGGGGTTCGAACCCACGTGCCCTTGCGGACAAACGGTTTTCAAGACCGCCTCGTTATGACCACTTCGATACCTCTGCAATGGAACCTCTGGATTATATAACTATTGTGAATTTATGTCAATCCTTAAAAATATATTATAAAAGCTACATAAAAATATATTATAAAAGCTACATGCAAATTTATTATACAATCGGAAATACTCAGTTTTTCGTAGATATCTTTCTACACCAGCTTGCCCAACAAGCCGTAGCTAAGTAAGGACATAATCCCTGCTGCAAGGCATACTCCGATACCGATGGCTAAGAAGGCTTTTTTTCTATTCATCTTTAAAAGACTGGCTACCATAGCCCCTGTCCAAGCTCCGGTTCCGGGAAGGGGAATTCCTACAAAAAGAACCAGACCCCAGAAGTCCACTTTATCAATGGAGTCCTTATGCTTATCTACCTTTTTTCTAAACCAGGATGCCAAAGGTCTTGTGATGGAAGACTTCTCCATCAGCTCAACAATCTTGGCAAAGAAGAAAAGGACAAAGGGGATGGGGAGGATATTTCCGATTAAACAATATAGCAAGCCTTGTATATAATTTACCTTCAGTAAGGAGGCGGCGATCAAACCGCCACGCAGTTCAATAACGGGCATCATGGATAAAAAGAAGACCATCATTTCCCGAGAAAGAAATTTTTCAAAATGTGCAGTAAAAAATGTAATAAAACTTTCCATAATTCCCTTTTCTCTAAACTTGAATGCCATTTTGACTTATGTTAGAATTTCATGCAAAGGCATTTTCCCATTGAAACTGTTTGGGATTCTATAAAAGAAGTATAGGGGAGTCAATGCTTTTCACAAAAACTGCACATTTGCAAAGTAAAGTGCAAACTGTTCTTTTTTAAAAATTGAGCAGTTTTAAAAATAAAGGAGTGCAATGATTAATTTCGAGGATGAGATAAAAAGGTTTAAACCCAGCTTGGATGTGGATCAGTTAGAGGATGCCATTCTCAAGGTGGACCTTACCGATATGAATGATTTGATGACACAGCTTATGGAAGAGGCTTTAAAGAAGGGGAATGATCCGTCATGAAATATGATATTACCCTGGAACGGATAGCCAACTGTTATTATAACCTGGGACTGGAAAGAGCCAGACTTCGGGACTTAAGCGGTGCCGCAGAGCTGCTGAAGAAAGCCTTGCATTTTGATAAGTACCAAAGGGAAGCAAGAAATCTGTTGGGGCTTATTTTTTTTGAGATGGGAGAAGTGGCGGATGCCCTGGTGCAATGGGTCATCAGCATGAATCTTTTGCCGGAGGATAATCCGGCGGATTATTTTTTGGAGCAGATTCAAAGAAAGCCGGCGATTTTACGCATTTGCTCTGATAATGTAAAGCGCTATAATCAAGCCTTGGACTATGCCCAACATAACAACGAAGACTTAGCGGTTTTTCAGTTGAATCAGGTTATCGGAGACAGTCCGAACTATGTGAAGGCTCATATCTTACTTTCTCTTCTTTACATGAGAAGAAGTGAGTGGGTAAAGGCAGGAAAGAGTCTTTATCTGGTGCTGAAGATTGACAGAAACAATCCAAAGGCTCTCGTTCTTATGGACTATGTGAAGAAGAAGACCGGAAGAGCGGAGGTGGAGCAAAGCCGCCTTAGGAATGTTTTTTCCCATAGGAAAATGATGGATGATGATGTGATGATGCCCCAGGAGGTTAAGCAGATTTCCCCCTGGGCTGTTTCTGCCCTGCTCCTTCTGGGCGTGGTGATTGCCCTTTTTGTTTTTTATCTTTTGATGCTTCCGGCAGGAATCAGAAGAGCCAATAGCAAAAACAATCAGGAAATGATATCCTATACGGAAAAGCTGGATGCTGCGAATCAGAAGATGGGGGATTTGTCTGCGGCCAATGCCAGTCTGCAAAAAGAGTATGATGAAATGAAGGAAAAGCTGGATCGCTATGAGAACCAAAATGCTTCCTTTATGGCGCAATATCAGAGCCTTGTAGGTATTAACAATGCTCTTTCCACAGGGGATTTGACACAGGCGGCTCAGTTGTATACTGCATTGGATCAAAGCGCCATTACGGATGAAAGTCTGGTCTCCATGCTATCTTCCATTAAGTCCCAGATGGAGGGAAGTGTGTACCTTCGTTTGCAGGAATTGGGCAGTACAGCATGGAATGCAGGCCGTCTGGAGGAAGCTTTACAGGATTATACCTGGAGTGTAAAGATTCGAAGAGAAGCGGAGAATTTATTCCTGCTGGCAAGAATACAGCAAACCATGGGCAATACCACGGAGGCGAATCAGAACTTTGACTCGGTGGTAGGGGAATTCCCAAGTTCGCCTTATGCGGAAAGGGCCAGACAGGCAAGGGGATATTGATGTTGGATCAGAGGAAAATCATAGCCATGGTGCAGGTCGCCATGCTGGAAAAGGAAATAGGGCAGGAGGCTCTGGATACGGCCAAGTACTACAGGGAAGATTATATTTCCAATCGGGTACTGCGGGGAATCCTTCAATATACAGGAATCTTCTTCCTGCTTTTGCTTGCCTATTTTCTTATGGAAATAGAAAACATTCTCCAAAAGCTGGATTTTCAATATATGATGGATCTGGGAAAGAGAATTTCCCTTCTCTATTTCCTGGGCATGGTTTGTACCATTGTGCTTATTTCCATTGTGTCCTATTATTCCTATGAAAGAGCCTATGAAGACAGTTTACTTTATCGTGAACGCTTAGAGGATCTGCTTCTTTTGTCTACAGCAAAGAGAACGGAAAAGCTTAGAAAAAAGGAGGAGAAAGACACTATCGTTCAAAAAGCCAGAGAAGAGGCTCAGGAAGTAGTACTGCAAATGAAGAAAGAGGGAGCTAAACTGGATTTAGCGCCGCTTTATACAAGATCGGAAAGATTAGCTAAGCTTAGAAGGCTGAAGGACGGAGGAAAAGCTGTTCAGAAAAATGCTGCTCCCAAACAAAAGGGAGAAGAAGAGTGGCTGGATGATGAGGCGGATTGGTTGGACGAGTAAGATAGGGAGAGAGTAGGAGTATGAACGGTTTTCGACTTTTTAAAGAAAAATGTCAAAAAATATATGGACAGCAGGATTATTGGATGGTTCCTATCTTTCGTTCCTGCCTGGCCTTTCTTATCTTTTTTTCCTTAACCCGCCATTTTTCTATGGTGGGAAAACTGGCGCATCCGATTTTTCTTTTGTTTTTTAGTTTGATATCCTTTTTTCTTCCCTTTTCGACTTTGCCGATGCTTCTGGGCGTAATTTTGATGTCCTATTTTTATCAGCAATCGCTTTTGCTCTTAATCGTTTCCGGGGGCATCTTTTTGTTCTTGTTTTTATTGCAAAGCAGTATCAGGGGAAAATATGCCATTCTCATCGCTTTGATGCCCTTTTGCTTTCTTTTAAAAATCCATTATTTTTTACCGATATTTGTGGGGCTGACTATGGGCTTTACGGCCTTTTTACCTCTGGCTTTGGGATGCTTTTTATATTTTTTCTTGAGCTTTATTCAGCAGAATGAAAAGCTTTTTACGGCTTCTGCCGATCTTACGGAACAGTTGGAATCTTTGACGAAAACCCTGCTTCCCTTTTTTAAAGATAAGGAAATGCTCCTTGTATTGGTTCTTTTTTCTGCTGTGGTTGTAACGGTTTATCTGCTGAGAAACGGAAGCTTTCAATATTCCTGGCATATTGCCGTGACGGTGGGGCTGATCATGGAGGCTCTGCTTTGGGTATTGTATCCTTTACTTTCCTTGAAGATGAACTTCTTGATCAGTATTATTGCCTATATCATTTCTGCACTGCTGTCTGTATTCACCCTGTTTTTCTTCCATGATGTGGATTACCGGGGAACAAAATTTTTGCAGATGGAAGATGATGACTACTACTATTTTGTAAAGGCTGTACCGAAGAATAAAGGAGAACATTTTCCTTCTTCGGATTAAGGAATTTTCTCCATAGAGAAAAGAGAATTTTTGTGTGAACTTGATTATTTGTTGCTATGAGGAGAAAGGGGTATCGGAATTGGATTTCTTTACAAAGATTAAGGGGTGGGTAAGTTTACTTCCTGCGTTTAGTCTGTCAGGACTTGTGGAAATAGCAATTTTGGCAGGGATTATTTATGTCGTCCTTCTTTGGATTCAGAACACGAGAGCCTGGCAGTTACTGAAAGGAATTCTGGTGCTTCTTTTGTTTACGGCATTTGCCGTTTTCTTCCGTTTGAATACGATTGTTTGGTTAATTGAAAGAATTTCCACAGCGGCTATTATTGCGGCTGTTATCATTTTTCAACCGGAACTACGAAAGGCTTTGGAGCAATTAGGCTCTAAGAATCTTTTCGGGCAGTTCCAAAGGGAAGATAGCAAAGGCAGCGTCAGAGTTAATGAAGAATTAATTTCCGCATGTCAGGAAATGTCAAGATACAAGACCGGTGCATTGATTGTTATTGAGCAAAACCAAAGCCTTAAAGAGGTGGAGGATACCGGTATTTACGTGGATGGTATAGTGACGGCGGCCTTGCTCATCAATATTTTTGAAAAAAATACCCCCTTACATGATGGGGCGGTTGTGATTTCCGGGGACAGAGTGGTTTCCGCCACCTGTTATCTCCCCCTGTCCGATACCGGAATTTCCAAGGCCTACGGTACCAGACACAGGGCGGCATTGGGAATTTCGGAAAGTACGGATGCCATTACTTTGGTAGTATCCGAGGAGACGGGACGAATCTCCGTAGCCTTTCAGGGAAAGCTTATGCATGTTAAAGAGGCAGGAGAATTAATACGTTATCTTCCGAAGCAAGAGCAGGAAGAGCAGAAGAAAACTTTATTTTCCCGTATTCTTCCCAGAAAAAAGGAGGAGAGATAAATGAAGTTTTTTAAAGAGAATCTTATATTAAAGCTGGTGAGCGTGGTTCTTGCTTTGCTGCTTTGGCTGATTGTTTTCAATGTGTCCAATCCGGAGCAAAAGGAAAGCAGAACCGTGGAATTACAGATTTTAAATCAGGACACCTTTTCCGCGGAGAATAAAACCTGGGAAGTGGATCGGAGTACGGTGACAGTGAGTTATACCGTGCGAAGCAATCTGGCTTCCTCTGTAAAGGCTTCCGATTTTAAGGCCTATATTGATTTAAGCGATTACTCCATTACAGGATCCGTACCGGTCTATGTGGAGCTTGTCAATCAGGAAAATGCTTCCAGCATTTCGGATATTGTGGCCAGACCTTCCGTTGTCCATGTCAGCATAGAGGATTTACAAAAGAAAAAATTTGATTTACAGGTGCATCAACAGGGAAATGTAGCGGAGGGCTATACCGTTTCGTCCATTACTGTGGATCCTACCACCATCTACGTAAACGGTCCTGAATCTTCCGTGGGACGGATTTCCTCCTTAGGCCTTGTGGTAAATGTGGACGGCATGAATCAAAATACTGATGGAACGGGAAAGATTGTTTTTTATGATGCCAATGGAAAGATTATTCAAAATCTGCCGAATGTCACTCTGTCACAGGAACAGGTAGATTATACGGTGGTGGTTCATAAGAAGAAGGATCTTATTCTATCCGCCACAACGGAAGGAAGCGTACAAAACGGTTATACGGTGGAAGAACTTCAGATTTCTCCCAAAAGCATCAGCGTTTCCGGCAGTGAATCTGTTTTGGAAGGACTCAATCAACTGACTCTTCCTGCCCTGGATGTATCCAATGCCAAGGAGGATGTGAGTGTAAGCTTGCGTCTTAAGGATTATTTGCCCAGCGGTTTGTCTCTGGCAGAGCCCAACAGTACGGTCTATATCCATGCCACCATCAAAAAGCTTCCGGAGAGCACAAAGGAAGAGGTGGAGCAGAATACCAAGGCAAGTACTACGGAAGAGAGTACGGAGGGCACAACAGAAAGCAGTAAGTCCTCGGAAAGCACAAAGACCACGGAGGAGGAAAACCCGGCGGAAACAAAGGGAAGCGGTAATGGAGATAGTAAAGGAAGCGGAGCGGAAAGTGGAGAATCTACAGAAAACAAAGGCCCCAGCGCTGAACGGAAAACAAAATAACCGTAGAAAAAGTCTGTTTTTTGACCTTTGCTTATATACGATATTGTATGGCATGGCATATCTTTTGAAGGAAAAGGGATATGCCGTGCTTTCCTTTTTCTGCTTTCTGGTTTTGTCTCTTTATCTTTTTCTTCGGGAAAGAGAGAGAGAGGGTAGCAGTGTGACTTTACCCGGTCTTTTTGCCTTGGGATTACTTTTTGGAGAGGGTGTGGCTACTTTACAGCTTAGTAAGCTTTCTTCTCCCTGGACCATTTATACCTGGTTAAGCTATTATTTGGCTTATCTTTTATTCTTTTTAGCTTATCACGGTAGAGTGTATTTATCTGAATTCGCGGCTCTTCGCTCTAAGAAAAATAAAAAAATCTTCTCGGAAGAAGCAAAGATCGTGGATTTATCCGATAAAAAATATCGGTGGAACTTTACGGAAGGACAATTTTTAAAGCTTTGTATTTTGGGCCTTCTTTTGATTTCCTATTTTTCATTTGCGATAGAGGCATTGGCTCTTGGCTATATTCCTTTATTTACGGAGCATACCCCCCACGCATATTCTTATTTTCATCTAAAGGGGCTTCATTATTTCACCACTCTTTTTGTGCTGGTTCCTATGCTTCTTCCTTTTTTATATCAAAAAGAGGGCAGACTGAATCTGTTTTCAGGCATCAGTTTGTTTTTAGCGCTTCTTTTACCCATCCTTTTGGTGTCCCGCTTTCAGCTTCTGTTTTCCCTGTTTTTATTTGTGTTTTCTGCCCTGTATCAGGGTTTACGGATTCGGAAAAGATATCTGCTTTTATTATTTCTTTTTTTGTTATCTGCCTATGTTTTTCTTACGATAGAAAGAGCCCATTCCGTTTCCTATCTTATGGGAATCTTTGAAATGAAAAATGATAAGCTTCCGATCTTTTTGGTACAGCCCTATATGTACGTTGCCAACAATTATGAGAATTTCAATTTGCTGACAAAAAACATAGAGGAACATTCCCATGGCTTTCGTATGGCCTATCCCTTTTTAACCCTTTCCGGGGCGAAATTCTTTTTTGATTTTCCCTTGGCCTATCCGATTTATTTAACAAAGGAGGAGCTGTCCACCCTGGGGATTCTTTATGATGCATATTATGATTTCGGCCTTTTCGGTGTTATGCTTTTTTCTTTAGTGTTGGGCCTGCTTTCTTCCCGGATTAAAGAGCTTTCAAGGAAAGAGAAGAATCCTTTTGGAGGCGCATTATATATCCAATTTGCTTTTTACTTTCTCTTTTCCTTTTTTACCACCTGGTTTTCCAATGCTTCCAGCATTTTTTACTTTGCTGTGACGCTTGTACTCGCAGTTCTATGGAAGGGCTTTGTTCATGAAAAAAATTCTGCTGTATCTTTATAAAATGCTTTTTCCTTTGGGGGTATGTTTTTTCTTTCTGTATTTTCTCCCTAAATTATTGTTCTTTTTTCTTCCCTTTACTCTTGGGGCGATTATTGCTTTTTGCTTAAATCCCTTGATTTCTTTTTTGCAAAAGAGATTTCCGTTTTTTAAGAAGAAGCAAATATCTCTGGTGCTGACCTTAGCTATTTTTGCTTTATTTTTCTATCTTTGCTTTTGTCTTATGCAGTTGGGACTGCCCATGATTAAGCAGCGCATTTCTCATTTGCCCTTGGAAATTCAGGATTTAAAGGGGCAATTGGAGAAGGTGATAGAAGAAAATTTGCCCTACTTTCCTCCGTTCATCCAAAACCTGCTGTCGGATCTTCCGGGCACTTTGGACAGCTTAGGAAGAACCATGATGAATAAATGGACTTCTCCGGCTTTGCAATTCTCCTTGCATGTGGTTAGCGGTTTGCCGGAGCTGTTCCTTTACCTGATTATTACTATACTGTCTGCCCTTTGCTTTTCTCAGGAAGGAGCAATGCTGTTATCGATTCTCCATCGAAATATTCCGGAACAGTTCAGAAAATATATGCAGCTTCTTAAGGAGGACGGAAAAAAGATTTTAAAGGGTTATGTTTGGGCGCAAATTCAAATCATGTTTTGTGTGTTTATTCTCTTAAGCGTCGGTTTTTCCTTATTGAGAGTGGAACTTGCGATTCCTTTGGCTTTTCTAACCGCTTTTTTGGATGCCCTCCCTGTTTTCGGCGTGGGATTTATTATGTGGCCCTGGATGGCGCTGATTTTATTAAAGGGAAAATTTTTACTCTTTTTGGCTCTTTTATTGATTTACATTCTAAGCCAGATGATTCGACAGATTTTGCAACCGAAGATTATTGGAGATGCGGTGGGGCTGCCCCCTTTACTGGCTCTGATTTTTCTCTTTTTAGGCTATAAGCTTTACGGGATTTCCGG
Source organism: Oribacterium sinus (assembly GCF_963537195.1). Lineage (GTDB taxonomy): Bacteria > Bacillota > Clostridia > Lachnospirales > Lachnospiraceae > Oribacterium > Oribacterium sinus_A. The sequence goes on from NZ_CAUTEG010000024.1 coordinate 17,667, forward strand.
AATGGTTTTAGCCCTGCCTGTTGGCATGCTGTTGGTGCGTTTTTATCATTACGGAGCATTCTCCGGATTTTTCTCTGCCGGAAAGGCCTTAGGGAAAATGCTCCTAGACTATGCCGGTGTAAAAAAGGATGAGGAAGTGTAAATGAAGGAGAACTGTCAGGAAAATCATATTTCATTGCCTGAGGAGTTTTGTGAAAGAATGAAAATCAGGCTGGGGCAGGATTGGGAGGCTTTTTTAGAAGCCGGTTCTATGCCTCCTAAGCGAGGGCTTCGGCTGAACCTACAGAAAGTGGATGCTCATCCGGATTTTCCCTTAAAAGATTGGAAGGAAAATTGGAAGCTGGATGAGTTAATAAAAGAATCTAGCAGAGAATATCTTTGTGATGAAGAGTATTTGCAAAGTATAGGAGTGCAAATCGGGCACGATGCCTACCATGAGGCAGGGCTTTATTATATTCAGGATCCATCCGCCATGTCGGTGGTTCCTTATATGGAGATTCGCCCTTTTGACAGATGTCTGGATCTTTGCGCCAGTCCCGGGGGAAAAAGCTTACAGATTGCTGATCGCCTAAAGACAGAGGAAGGCGGGATCCTTCTTTCCAACGAATTCATTATGGAAAGAGCCAAAAATCTTTCCAAAAATGTGGAACGTATGGGCTATAGCCATGTGGCGGTGAGCTCCTGCTCCGCTGAAGAGCTGGAAGAGCATTTTCCGGCATTCTTTTCCAGAATTTTGGTGGATGCGCCCTGTTCCGGAGAGGGGATGTTTCGGAAAAATCCGGAGGCTATAGCGGATTGGTCCTTAGAGAAGGTTTCCCAATGTGCAGGTCTACAAAGAGAGATTCTGGACCATGCCCTAGGAATGCTTAGAGAGGGGGGGCTTTTGGCTTACTCCACCTGTACCTTTTCCGAAGAGGAAAATGAAGGAATGCGGGAGTGGATTTTAGATAAGCATCCGGAGCTCAGCTTTTTAGGAGAGAGGCATCTTTATTTTCATAACAGTGTGGGAGAGGGACAGTATTTTGCCATATTTCGTAAGCAGGGAAATGACCTAAAGAGAGAGGATGTGGATACTTCTAAACTTTCCATGCTGTGGGAAAAGAAGGCAAAAAAATATTTCTATTATCCCTCTTCTTTAAAATGCTTCCTGCCCTTGCCGCTCCTTCGTATCGGCGTTGCCGTACTGGAAGAGGGAAAGAAGGGATGGGAATGGAGCCACAGCTTAAGCCACGCTATAGACCTTCCTAAATGGGGGGAGGCCCTTACAAAGCTTCCTGAAAAATCGCCGGAGACCAAATTGCTTTACAGACTTTCCCTGTCCGGGGAAGACAGAAGGGTAGAGGCCTATCTTAATGGACAAGAAATAGCGGTGGAGAAAGAAGAGCTTCGGAATTTTCTTATGGCCGACAGGAAAGGAAAGGTAAACAATAAAGAAAGCGATAAAGAAAGCGATAAAGAAAGCGATAAAGAAAGCGATAAAGAAAGCGATAAAGGATTAGCTCTTTGTGCATGTGACGGACTTCCTTTGGGCTTTGGATACTACCGAAACGGAAGGCTTAGAAACCTCTATCCTAAGGGAATACGCTTTAAAAAATAGAACCATATATTAAATGTTTGTTATTTCTTTGGCTTGAATTAGATTTTGCTATCGTTTACAATAAGCCATGTTAAAAGGGTAATTTGCCCTCAAAATAGAAATGGAGGAAGATTATGGATCAGCGTAATTCTTTGGCAAGGAAGCGTATAGAGGCCTTGCTGGATGAATCCAGTTTTGTGGAAATCGGTGCTCATGTTTGCAGCAGAAGTACAGATTTTAATTCCGGTGAGAAACAGGAAGCATCGGATGGAGTCATTTGTGGGTATGGCAGTATTTCCGGTAAGCCGGTATATATTTATGCACAAGATAGAGAAGTACTCTCCGGGAGTATCGGAGAGATGCATGGAAAGAAGATTGCCGCTCTCTATGATACAGCGATGAAAATGGGCTGCCCGGTGGTGGAATTACTGGATTCCAGCGGACTTCGTATTCCGGAAGCTACAGATGCTATTTTTGCCCTTTCCACCATTTACGAGAAAAAGGCAAAGGCGAAGGGTTTGGTTCCCCAATATACCGTGATTTTCGGACAGGTAGGAGGAGGTCTTGCCATTCTTCCTTCCCTTTCCGATTTTTCCTTTATGGAAAAAGAGGAGGCAAGACTCTTCCTTACCGCTCCTGATGGGGTGGAGGGCAATAAGGACGAGGCTTTTGCGAAAGCAGAGTCACAGGCTAAGCAGGGAAATCTTGACTTTTACGGTACGGAGGAAGAGATTTTTGATGAAGTTCGTAAGGCGTTTGCTTTTTTACCTGCCAATAATGAAGATGCAGCTTATCAGGAGGATGTGGAAGACAGCTTAAACCGCAGTGTGGAGGGCTTCTTTGCATTGGCACCGAGAGAGGCACTGGAAACTCTTTCAGATGAAGGAAGAATCTTTGAAGTAAAGTCTCATTTTGGTGAGGGGGCAGTTACTGCCTTTATTTCCTTAAATGGACAGACTGTGGGTGCGGTGGCTACTAATGGTGAGCCTCTGCATTGGAAGGCAGTGGAAAAGATGGATCAATTCCTTCGCTTCTGTAACAGCTATTCTATTCCTATCCTGACAGTGTGTGATGTGCCGGGCTTTGAAAACTGCTCTTGCAATGAAAAGCACATGGCAAAGGCTATGGCAAGTCTTCTTTCCATCTATGGAAATGCTTCTGTGCCTATGGTGAGCCTTGTGAAGAAGGCTATCGGTTCCGCAGGAGCGGCGATTGGCAGCAAGGGACTGGGCGTGGACTTGGTTTATGCATATCCCGAGTCTGAGATTTCCATTATGGATGCCAAGTACGCAGCGGATATTTTGTATCCTGAAAAATCCGCTTCCGAGAGAGAAGAGGAAAGTAAGAAATTTTTAGCAGAGAAATCTTCTGCCTTAGCGGCGGCAAAGAGAGGCTATGTGGATGATTTGATTTTACCGGAGGAAAGCCGTCAAAGAATTATTTCCGCTTTTGAAATCTTATACGGAAAGGCTAACTTTGATTTTCATAAAAAATTTGGAAGCAACTAGGAGGGGAAAATGAAGAAAATAAAGAAAACATTCCTCCTCTGTACTTTGCTTCTGTCCTTCTTTTTGCTTTCCTGCGGAAAGCAGACTGTGGAAGCGGAAGCCTTGGATTCTTCCACATCGGCTGAACTTGAACAAACGATAGAGCAGTATTTTACCTCTATGGTAACCCAGGATGAGAGCAGTCTTAATCAGGGGATTCAGGAGGCCTACAAGGCTAAGGAAGAGGTTCTCTATAATGCCTTAAATAATTTCAAGAATGACAAAGAGGAGCTTGGAGAATTTCAGGAGGTCAAGGAGAACATTGTCACAAAAGAGAATGGAGAATACAAGTTTCATCTTGTGGCACAGTTCGAAAAAAGAAAATTAGACTTTGATGCATCTTTAAAAGAGGATTACAGCGGCTTCACCTCCATGAGCTTTGTTCCGGAGTACAGTATGGAAGAGAAGATGGCTTCCGCCGGACAAAATCTCTTGGTGGGCATGGGAATGGTTTTTGCCGTACTCATTTTCATTGCCTGGATTATCAGCCTGTTTAAGTACATTCACATTTGGGAAGAAAAACACCAAGAGAAAAAGGCTAAGAGAAAGATGCCGGCTCCTACAGCTAAGGCGGTAGAAAAGCAAGTTCCCAAGCGCGTGGTTCCTGTTGTAGAAAAAGAAGAGGGTATCCCTGAGGATGTATTAAGCATTGTAATGATGGCGGCTATTGAGGCCTATGAAGCGGAGCAGGTCGTGGAAAATCCTTTTAAGGATGCCAAGGAATTAAACAACGGTCTGGTGGTTCGTTCGATTAGAAGACGGAGATAAGGAGAGATTATGAAGCAGTATACAATTACAGTAAACGGTGTAGCTTATGATGTAACAGTAGAGGAGAAAAACGGCGGTGTTGTTTCCGCTCCAAAGGCAGTGGAGAAATCCGCGCCTGCAGCTTCTGCGCCTGCAGCTTCTGCTCCTGTAGCCTCCGCACCTGCAGCATCTGCTGCCAAGGAAGGCAATGTGGCAGTATCCGCGCCTATGCCCGGAAAGATTCTTGCGGTAAAGGCGAAAGAAGGAGATAGTGTAAAGGCAGGAGACGTACTTCTTGTTTTGGAAGCCATGAAGATGGAAAACGACATTGTAGCTCCACAGGATGGTGTTGTAGCAAGCATTAACGTAAAGGTGGGAGACAGCGTGGAATCCGGTGCGAAATTGGCCAGCTTAAACGCATAAAGTTAGGATAGGAGGATATTTTCATGAATATAGTAGAGACCTTATCCAATCTACTACAGCAAACGGCCTTCTTTCATCTTACTCCGGGAAATTACCTGATGATTCTTGTTGCCCTGGTTTTCCTGTATCTGGGAATTGCCAAGGGATTTGAGCCCTTATTGATGGTACCTATTGCTTTCGGAATGCTTTTGGTAAATATCTATCCGGATATTATGTTAAGCCCGGAAAAGTCCATCAATGGAACCGGGGGACTTTTATGGTATTTCTTCCGTTTAGATGAATGGACCATTTTACCGTCTTTGATTTTCCTGGGAGTGGGAGCCCAGACGGACTTCTCCCCGTTGATTGCCAATCCCATCAGCTTCTTACTGGGAGCGGCGGCACAGTTCGGTATTTATGCAGCTTACTTTATTGCCATTTTCCTTGGCTTTAACGGAGCGGCTGCTGCGGCAATTTCCATCATCGGAGGAGCGGACGGTCCTACCTCCATCTTCCTTTGCAACAAGCTGGGACAGACGGCATTGCTTGGACCTATTGCGGTTGCGGCATACAGCTATATGTCTTTGGTTCCTATCATCCAGCCGCCTATTATGCGGGCTTTAACCACCAAGGAAGAGCGGATGTGTAAGATGGAGCAGTTAAGACCGGTTTTCAAGCTGGAAAAAATTCTGTTCCCCATTGTGGTAACCATTGTGGTTTGTTTGATTTTACCCACCACAGCACCCCTTGTAGGTATGCTGATGCTGGGAAATCTTTTTAAAGAGTCCGGTGTTGTAAAGCAGTTAACAGACACTGCGGCAAATGCCATGATGTATATTGTGGTTATTTTACTGGGAACCTCTGTAGGAGCAACCACCTCTGCAGAAGCCTTTTTAAATGTAAATACCTTAAAGATTGTTTTCTTGGGACTGGTAGCCTTTGCCTTCGGAACAGCGGCAGGTGTACTTCTCGGAAAAGTGATGTACTATGCTTCCGGAAAGAAGATTAATCCGTTAATCGGTTCCGCAGGCGTTTCCGCAGTGCCTATGGCGGCAAGAGTATCCCAAAAGGTGGGAGCGGAATCAGACCCGACCAACTTCCTTTTAATGCATGCCATGGGACCGAATGTGGCAGGGGTTATCGGAACGGCGGTTGCAGCAGGAATCTTTATGGCTGTGTTTGGAGTGAAATAGAAAGGGGAAAATATGGCAAAAGTTAAGATTACGGAGACCGTGCTGAGAGATGCGCACCAGTCCTTGATTGCCACAAGAATGCCCAGTGAATTGATGGAGCCTATTTTGGACAAGATGGATCAGGTAGGATACCATGCGGTGGAATGTTGGGGAGGAGCAACCTTTGATGCCTGCCTTCGTTTCCTAAAGGAAGATCCCTGGGAAAGACTTCGGATGTTGAAAAGACATTTTAAGAATACGAAGCTGCAAATGTTGTTCCGCGGACAGAATATCTTAGGCTACAATCACTACGCAGATGATGTGGTGGAGTACTTTGTAGAAAAATCCATTGCCAACGGCATTGATGTCATTCGAATTTTCGACTGCTTAAATGATATTCGAAATCTGGAAACTGCCGTAAAGGCCACCAGAAAAGAAGGGGGACATGCCCAGATCGCTCTTTGCTATACCCTGGGAGATGCTTATACCTTGGAATACTGGGAGAACCTGGCAAGAGATGTGGAAAATCTCGGTGCGGATTCCCTTTGCATTAAGGACATGGCAGGTCTGCTTCTTCCTAAGGAGGCAACAGAGCTGGTTGGGGCTTTAAAGAGAGGAACCTCTCTTCCCATAGAGATGCACACCCACTATACTTCCGGTATGGCTTCCATGACCTATTTAAAGGCTATTGAAGCAGGGGCGGATATTATTGATACCGCATCAACTCCCTTGGCTATGGGAACTTCCCAGCCATCTACAGAGGTTATGGTAGCGGCTTTACAGGGCACCGAGTATGATACCGGCCTTGATCTGGACAAGCTTATTGAAATTTCCAATTATTTCCAGCCTTACCGGGAGGAATGTATCAAATCCGGCCTTCTTTCCACAAAGGTATTGGGCGTAGATATCAAGGCCTTAAAGTATCAGGTTCCCGGAGGAATGTTATCTAATCTGATTTCCCAGCTGCATCAGGCAGGGAAGGACGAGAAGCTTCAGGATGTTTTGGAGGAGGTTCCAAGAGTGCGTAAGGACTTTGGAGAGCCGCCACTGGTTACTCCGTCTTCTCAGATTGTAGGAACCCAGGCGGTAATGAATGTGATTACCGGAGAGCGGTATAAGATGGTTCCCAAGGAGTCATACAAGCTGGTTGCGGGAGAGTTCGGTAGAACCGTAAAGCCTATGGATGAAGAAATGCTGAAGAAGGTCTTAAAGGGAGAGAAGCAGATGACAGATCGCCCAGCAGACCATATTCCGCCACAGCTTGAGCAGTTTAAGGAAGAATGTAAGGAATGGACACAGCAGCCGGAGGACGTACTGTCTTACGCATTATTCCCTCAGGTGGCCAAGGACTTCTTCCAGTACAGAGATGCCCAGAAATCCGGCATCGCGTTAAAGAACGCTGATAAAGAAAATAAAGCCTACCCGGTGTAAAATGAGGTAGAAGAACAAAACAAATCGAAGAGACTGTAAAAATCAAAATGATTTTCTAAGCAATATAGGTCTGAAACGGGGCACGCTCTCGCTAGCCTCGCCACATAGCAGTACTAACTTCAAGCTTCGCTTAGCTCGCTTTCAGTAAGTACTGATGGGCTCAGACTACCCCGCATTCAGACCTATATTGTCGAAAATCCCTTTATTTTTTTGATTTTTACAGTTCTTTTTTGTTTCCTTCTACCTTATTTTAGAGCCTATAAGCAGAGGAGAAACAGACTTATTCCTTCTAGGATAGCTTTTGATAAGGGACAATCTGAGCCCGTCGGCTCTTAGCTTTTGTTTTGTAAAAGCTTAGAGCCGCTATGAGGCGAGGTTAGCGAGAGCGTATCCCGTTCCAAAAGCTATCCTAGAAGGGATGCATTCTCTCTGCTGATATCCTCGTTCATTACTTTTCTTTGTCATTTGTCTGAATAATTCCAAGAAGCATTGACGGAAGGAAATAAAAAAATTAAAATGATGCAAGAAAATCTTCATTGAAAATTATTTTTTAATCTTTATAATTTCCGATAGAATTGCAGATGTATAAAGACAGGGATTTTTTCCCTGATGGATCACAAAGAGATGCTTTTTCGAGAACATCATTCTTTGGCGTAAAGGGCAGGGAGAAAAATGAGAAGAACAAGTTGGAGACGTTTTATAAGTTTAGGATTAATCTTGAGCAGCGTTTTTGCTACGCAAGCTTTTGCTACAGAAAAGGATGCCGTAATTAAGGGCAGTATGGTCAATGTAAGGGCTGAAGCCAACAAGAACAGTAAAAAGGTGACGAACCTTTATTCCAATACAGCCGTTAAAGTAGGGGATCCGGTGCAAAACTCTTCCGGAGAAAGCTGGTATCCGGTTAATTTCCAAGGGGGAAGCGGATATATTCGTTCCGATTTTGTAAAATTTCCGGTTCAATACCAAAGGGATGAGGCCTTTGAGAACGCTTTAAATCAACAGGGCTTTCCGGAAGCTTATAAGGACGGCCTAAGAGCTCTCCATGCAGAGTTTCCCAACTGGCAGTTTAAGGCTTTACATACCAATTTGGATTGGCAGAGAGTTTTAGACGGAGAGATGGAAGGAACCGGCAGTCTTGTGGACAAGAATGCTATTTCATCCTGGAAGTCCACCGATCAGGGAAAATATGACTGGAATACAGGAACATGGGTAGGATTTGACGGTCCTACCTGGGTTGGTGCCTCCAGACAATTAACAGCATACTATATGGATCCCAGAAACTTTTTGGATGAGTCCTACATTTTCCAATTCTTACTCCACAGCTATAATCCGGAGGAACAGACGAGAGACGGTTTGGCAGCCATGCTAATGGGCAGCTTTATGGATAGCGGAAGTCAAGGCAGTGGAAATGGGGGAAACAGCGGAAGCGGAGATGCTTCCTCTACCCAGAATTCAACGGAAACAGTAGTCATTTCCAATGATGGACCGGGAGCAAACATATCAAATGCGGAGGGAACGGTTATTCCTTCTGGAAGCACAGCGGCATCTGCAGACAATTCCAATACAAGTAACGGAACAAATGCAGGCGGTGTGGATTACGTGAGTATTATTATGAAGGCTGCGGAGCAGTCTAAGCAGAATCCCTATGTTCTTGCTTCCATGATTTTACAGGAGCAGGGAAAAGGAAGCAGCGGTTCTATTTCCGGAAGTAGCGGACATTACAATTATTTTAATATCGGTGCTTACCAGGATGGAAAGATGGGAGCCATAGAGAGAGGTATTTGGTATGCCAAGCAAAGTGGCAGCTATATGCGTCCCTGGAATAGCAGAGAAAAGTCTATTGTGGGCGGAGCACAGTTCTTTGCGGAAAATTATATGAATGCGGGACAGAATACTTTGTACCTGAAGAAGTGGAACGTACAAGGCTCCAACCTGTTTAAGCATCAATATATGACCAATGTACAGGGAGCTGCCGAGGAAGGGGCAAAGTTATCTTCAGCTTACAGCAAAGATATGAAGAATAAAGCTCTGGTTTTCTCCATCCCCGTATATAAGGATATGCCGGGACAGAAAGAGCCGATTCCTACCGGAGATGAGAAACCCACAAGAAAAGATGGTGGCAACAGTTCCGGAGATAGCTCGGGCAGCGGTAATAGCACAGTAAGCAATGCAGGAAATGCAGGTGCTAATGGAAATGGAAGCAACACAAACAGCTCAGCAGGGAAGACAGAGAGCGGTGTAGAAGTAGTGGAGATTGGAAAGAGTCCTCTTGGTTAAAAAGTCTTGAAAGAATTCTCATCTTTCAGTAAAATATAACGGAATGTGTCGAGTAAAGCTTCGGGTACTGTCAGAGGATGGGAAGACTCGAATCAGAGGAATTTGAGGAAATAATAATGAAATCATTACAATATATACTATATACTTGCCTGCTCAGCCTTCTGTTTTCCATGGCTGTTTTTGCTGCAGACGGACAGCTAAGCTTTTCCGATCCGACAGGTAAGGTGGGAGAAGAAATCACGGTGAATATGAAGGTGAAGAGTGATACTCCTTTAGCCAGAGTAGATATTACCCTTCGCTACGACAGTAATTCTTTGCAGTTTGTCAGCGGAACGAATACTGATGGAGGTGCAGGAACTCTGCGTGTACACGGTACCGGCGATAATTCCGTAGCAAATACCTTGGCATTTGCTTTGAAATTCAAGGCTGCTTCCGCAGGACAGTCCAGTATTACGGTAGAAAAGCAGGAAATATACAGCGGGGATGAAAGTCTTTTAAACCTTACCCATGTGGGAAAAGGTGCTGTAAATATTACTGCAGAAGAAACAAGCAGTGAAAGCGCGGCGGAAACTTCAGCCTCTGCAGAAGAAAGTGAAGAGGCGGAGACTAAGAACGAGGGGGTTAAGCTTACCGCAAAGGACAAGAGCATTACCATTATGAATCCCGGCTCCGATGTAAAGATTCCGGATGGCTTTTGGGAAAGCACCATTGATGTAGACGGTCATCAGGTAAAGGGATGGGTATGGAAGGCCGATACAGAGCATCAGTACATTATTGTTTATGGAATGAATGATGCGGGGGATTTACACTTTTATCGTTACGACTTAAAGGAAAAAACCATTCAGCGGTATTTTCAGGATCCCTTAGAGGCTGAGCAGAAGAAAAATGCGGAAAGCTATCCAACTTTATTAAATCAATATGATGCTTTGGTAGGAAAATATAATGTTCAGACCATATTAAGCATAGTTTTTGCCTTAGTGGCTTTGCTTCTTGCCGCCCTATCCATCTTCCTGTGGCAGACACGTAGCAGATTGAAGAAAGTTATTGCCTTCCAGAAAGAAACCTTGGAGCGAGAGCGAAAGGAAAGCCGACCCAATGTAGAGCGTTTCTCTTTAAAGGAAGAATTTCCCATGAAGGAAAAGGATTTCCCCGAGGAAGAGGAAGAAGAGGGAAGAACCAAGCTGATTGGACGTAGACCCAATGTG
>NZ_CAUTEG010000025.1:0-27083 GCF_963537195.1 Oribacterium sinus
AAATCCGAGAAGGCGTTGATGTAGGAGCAAATGACGATATTTCCCACCTCCGCCAGTGCGGAAAAGGCCATGGAATCCATCTCGGCAAATTTGTCGTAGTTCTTATCCAACAGTTTTTCCAAAACCGTATTGGCAAAGTTTCGGTCATAGAGGAAAAGCATCAAGCCATTTAAATCTCCGGACATCTGTACCAGAGTGGCTCCTACGATTTCTTCCTCATCACCGATTCGTTTTACCGCCCCGTTATAGCCCAAAATCTGCACCTGGGGAATGGTAATCCGCACTTCTTTTTGGAGTAATTGGGAAAGGGCCGTTGCTGCATGCCCCGTTCCTATACTTCCAATCTCCTTCATCACATCCAGTTCCTGAAGGTTCATGTCTTCATAACGATTAATCTTCATTCTTTACTCCACTCCTTTGGATTCTCTTTCCTTCCATTCCTTGGTTCCTCTGCTTTGAAAGAATGAGTAAGTCTTTAGCTATTATCCTCTAAGCTGGTTGATGGTACCTTCCACTTCATCGGAGGTCTGAACCATCTTCAAGGCATAAGTAAAGGCTCTCTGGCTTTCAATCAGTCTGGTCATCTCCTTTGCCATATCGGTTCCGGAGCTTTCCAGTGTTCCGGACTCCAAAATAGGATTCTGTATTACAGAATCTTTGTTGTTTTGGTCTCCCGGACGAATCGCCAACTCATTATCGCCCTTATTTACTAATCGGCTCGGATAGTTGATTGTATAAACACCAATTTTCTGCTTTACTTCCTCGGTGGCATTGTTGGCATTCGCCGTATTTCCACCGGTCTGTCCTGCCGCCTCAATCGCTTTTAAAGCAGTGTCATCCGCCAGCATCTTCTTTCCGTTTTCATCCAAAACATGCTTTCCGGACTCTGTAAAAAGATAGAACTTTCCATCCGGCATTTCTCCTGCGTGGAAGTGTCCGTTTCTGGTATAAGTAATCTCCCCGGAGGACGGATCCTGTAATTTAAAGAAAGCATTGGCATTTCCGATAGCATAGTCATTAGGTTGTCCTGTAGTATGAAAAGCGGCAGGACTATACTCCGTATTGGTACGAACCACCGCAGTTCCCGCCTCTGCCTGCAAATCAGTCTTTGCTTCCGGAGAATCGTTTAAGTTATAGTTAATCAGGTCGGAAAAAATAGCATTTTTCGGCTTAAAAGCGGTATTGTTGATATTGGCAAGGTTGTTGGAAATAACTCCCATCTTCTTTTGGCTGGCATCTGCTCCCAGAGCCCCCACATAAAAGGACATATTCATCTTAGTTTCTCCTTATATTTAAATTCGTCCCACATCGGAGCTGGCTTTCGCCATTACCGTGTCATACATTCTCAGCATCTGTGCCGCACTTTGCAGTGCTCTTTGGGAACTCATCATGGTAGTCATTTCATCCACCATGTTTACATTGGATTTTTCCAGCATTTTCCAGTTGATACTGCTGTCAGCCGGCTTTTTAAGCTCCGTCTGGTTCGTGGAAAAGAGGTTATTATCCTCCTTATGTAAAGCGTTATAATCCGCAAAATCCACTACCTTCAGGGTGCCGTAAACGGTTCTGGTGTTTCCCGTACTGTTGGGATCAAAGATGGAACCGTCCGGATCGATGGCAAAGTTATCATTGGGAAGCACGATGTCGTGACCTTCCTCACTCTGTACCTTTCCGATTCCCGCCAGCTCTAACACGCCGTTTTCATCCACGGAGAAGGCTCCTCCTCTGGTATAACGGGTTCCCTGGGGGGTGCTGACCGCAAAAAATCCCTTTCCGGAAATGGCGGTATCGTATATTCCGTCCGTAAGCTCATAGGAACCCTGCTCATAATCCGTATAGGTCTTCGAAGCGGACTTGATTCTGGAAGCCACCGCCAAATCCTCAGGTCCCTTCTTATTATATTTTCCGGTCCGAATCATCATTTCTTCTTTAAAGGTGCTGCTCACCATGGTGTCTTTCTTATATCCGGCGGTCTGGATATTCACCATGTTGTTACTGATATTGTTTAGATTTCTCCTTTGGGTAATCATCCCGGAGGCTAAGTCATAGAATCCTTGATACATTCCTTTTCCTTTCTGTAGACAAGATTCTTTAATCTTCTCTCTTATATCGACAGGCTTTGGGAAAATATTAAGGGGGAAATCAAAAAAGGACTAAGCAAACGCTTAGTCCTCTCCATGTTCTCCCATATACTTCCGCAGCTTACGGATAGCAATGCTATGCAGCTGGGATACGCGGGGCTGAGATACTTCCATTACCTCCGCAATCTGGTTCATATTCAATTCTTCCACATAATATAAGGAAATAACCAGCTTTTCCTTTTCCTGTAAGGATTCAATGGCCTCTGTCAGCGCACGGACATTTTCCTTCTGCATAAAGCTGAATTCCGGTTGGGTGCTGTGATCCTCGGAAGGAATCTGCAGGAGGGTTTCATTTCCCTCATCGTAGGTCATATCCAGAGAAAGCACATTGACCATGTTGCTCATTCTCTGAATCTTCTGCAGCTTCTTCACGTTCATATTCAAATAGTCTGCCAGCTCCTCATCGGTGGGGGCTCTTCCCAGACGATTGTTCAGCTCTACCGTGGCGGTTTCAATGGAACGGCTATCCTTATGGAAATTTCGGGGAAGCCAGTCATTTTTCCGCATCATGTCAATAACCATTCCCCGGATACGTCGGGAAATAAAGGTCTCGAACTTATTGTCCTTACTCTCATCATAGCGTTCGATAGCCCGCATGATTTCGATTACGCCTTCGTTTACGATATCATCGGTCTGCATGAAATCATGGTACATTTCCCGCATTTGATAAGCAATAGAGCGCACGATGTAAACGTAGCGCATGGTAAGCTCCTGCTTGACCTCTTGGGAGCCGGTCTCCTTATAGAGGGCAAAAAGCTCCTCATTTGATTTTTCTTCCAGTTGGGAATAATTCAACACGTTCAATCTCAACCCCTCTTTCCCTTCGTACTCTACTCTTTTTCTTACTCCTGCATGTAGGTCTTTTTCCGTAGAGTCTCAAGTAAGATTTTAAAAATTTTTTTATTAAATTAAGCGGTTCCCTTTTCCTCCAGGTCATCCTCCAAACGAAGGCTTCCGATGGCCTGAATCTGCACGTTGCTGGCTACCTCATTAAAGGAAAGCACCCGCACATTGGGATAGAACTGCTCTATCAGATGATAGAAATGAATACGCATCACCTGGGAGGTGAGGATCAAAGGAGGACTAGATAAATTATTAAACTTCCTGCTTTCCTCCGCCACCTGACGAATCAGACTCTGTAAGAGTTCCGGGCTTAAGGCCAGATAAAGGCCGTTTTCTCCTCTGGCCAGAGAATTCACCATGGTTCTCTCCAGGCCTGCATCCAGGGTAATCACCTTCATGTTACCGTCTTCACAATACATTCTGGTAATGGTTCTCTTTAAAGAAGCACGAACCTTTTCCACAATCTGATCCGTATCCTTCACCGGCAATCCGGTTTCGCTGATACATTCAAACATGGTCTCTACGATGGTTTCCAAGTCCTTGATGGAAACCCCTTCTCGCAAAAGGGTAGTCAGTACCTTTTGTAAAAGGTTGTAGCTGATGACTCCCGGAAAGGCTTCTTCACAAAGCTCCGGTGCGGTTTTCTTTAAGTTTTCCACCAGACGAACCACTTCCTGTCTGGTCATCAATTCATAGGCATGCCGTTTAATGGTCTCCGACAAGTGGGAAAGCATTACGGACAGAGGATCAATAACGGTGTAGCCGTAAAGCTCCGCCCTCTCCCGGTTTTCCGGTCGAATCCACTTGGAGGGGATACCGTAGGCCGGCTCAATGGTTTCAATACCGTCGATGGCATCCTCCACGTCGTCCGGCTCCAGAGCCAGCACATAATCTGTCAGGATTTCACCCTTGGCGATTTCCTCACCCTTAATCTTAATGCTGTATTCATTGGTTCCCAGGCTGGAGGAATCTCTTAGACGGATGGAGGGCACTACAAAGCCGATATCCTGGGCATACTGTCTTCGGAAAATGACGATTCTCTGAATCAATCTTCCTCCTACGGACTCGTCCGCCAAGGGAATCAAGCTGTAGCCGAAGTCCATTTCAATGGGCTCCACCTGCAGAAGGTTGTAAACATTGTTAACATCCTTAAAGTAATCCTCCTCGGATTCTGCAGGAGCCGAAGCTGCTTCTCCCTGGGCTTCCTGGGGCTGGGGAGGCGCTTCCATACTGGGTAACAAACCTTCTCCTTCCGTCCTTGCCCGCTCCGGCTCTTCCTTGATTCTCTTTTCCAGGAAGTAGCCTGCCGCAATAAAGCCTCCGGCAACGGGAAGAATCTGTAAAATCGGCATTCCCGGAATCAGCATCAGTACGCCCATGGCAATTCCCGTAATCATCATGGAACGGGGCTGCTGGGTGAACTGCTTGGAAACGTCCTCGTTTAAGGAGCCTTCGGATACTGCACGGGTTACAATCATACCGGTGGAAACGGAAATCAGCAAAGACGGAATCTGTCCTACCAGACCGTCTCCCACGGTAGCAATAGAATAGGTAGAAAGCACGGTAGCCACCGGTTGTCCGGACTGGACGATACCGATAATACTTCCTCCCACCAGATTGATGGCGGTGGTGATAAGAGACATGACACCGTCTCCCTTTACGATTTTGGTAGCACCGTCCATGGAACCGTAGAAGTCGGATTCTCTCTGAATCTTCTCTCTTCGCTCTCTGGCCTGCTGCTCCGTAATCATACCGGAGGAAAGATCCGCGTCAATGGCCATCTGCTTACCGGGCATCGCATCCAACTTGAATCGGGCTGCTACTTCGGATACACGCTCCGCACCCTTGGTAATAACGATAAACTGCATCAATACGATAATCAGGTAAATAATTAAACCTACTACCACGTTTCCTCGTACCACGAAGTCTCCGAAGGCCTTAATAATCGCTCCGGAAGAACCGCCGTTGGTTAAGATATTTCTGGTTGTGGAAACGTTGATTCCCAAACGGAAAAGGGTGGTAATTAAAAGTAAGGACGGGAAAATAGACAATTCCAGCGGTTCCCGAATCGTCATGGTAATCACTAGAATCATCATGGAAATGGCCATATTCACCACAATCGCCACGTCAACCATCATGGCGGGGAGGGGAATAATGAGGAGCAATATGAGAACCAGTACAAAAAGTACTACTCCATTTTGCAAAATGTTCTTAACCATCCCTGTTATCTTCCTTCGCTCTTTCTAAAATATCCTGTCTGTTTTCTTTCTGATAGATATACACTAAGATTTCCGCTACAGCCCCGTAAAAATCCCCGGGGATTTCTTTGCCCACATGACATAGAGGGTACATTGCCCGGGCAAGAGGCTTGTTTTCAATGGCAGTTACGCCATTGGCCTCTCCTACGGCCACAATTCGAAGGGCCAATTCATCCTGTCCCTTCGCCAAAACCACCGGAGCGGTGTTTTTGTCCGGATCATACTTTATGGCAATGGCCAAGTGCTCCGGGTTTCGAATAATAACATCCGCGTCCGGAACCTGCTGCATCATTCGCTGGTTGGCTCTGGCACGCATTTGCTGCTTCATTCTTCCCTTGATTTCCGGATTACCTTCCAGCATCTTGTACTCATCTTTTACTTCCTGCTTGGTCATCTTTAAGTTATTTTCATATTCCCACTTCTGATACATAAAGTCAAAAAGGGCAATAATCAAAAAGACTCCGCAAACCCTGGTAATCAGGTCGAACATCATGGACACCAAAGCCAGACTGGAATTTTGAATGTCCATGTGCACCATCTTGGCAATGGGAATGATATCCGCCTTAATGATGGAATAAAGAAAATTAATGAGAATAATAATCTTCAAAATATTCTTCAATAATTCCACTACATTTTTCTTGGAAAAAATCCTACCTAAGCCCTGCATGGGGTTTAGCTTGGAAAACTTAGGCGTTAATAATTTAAAACTGATGTTAAATCTGGTCTGTACCAGGCTGGCTATCACACCCAAAAACATCGTCACCAGCAATAAAGGCATGGCAGACTTCACAAAAAGCCAGGTGAAGCGCAGGTACAGCTTATTGGAAATGGGGCTGGGCTCATCTAAAAGCTCCAAAATATAGGAAAGAAAATTCCTCAAATCCTTATAGATGAAGGGCATCATAAAGCGGACAGCATAAAACACGCCGAATAAAACCGCTACAGTGACAATGTCTTTACTTTGAAAAACATTACCTTCCTTTCTGGCGTCACTTCGCTTTTTTTCGGAAGGCGCTTCGGTCTTGTCGCCGTCTGCCACTGTTAACCCTCTCTTTCCCCGGTATTCCTATTCTTTTACATCTTGATGAGTTTAGCTAATGCATTTCAATTCGTCTATAGGCAATTTCACTAGTTTTTAAGTTTTTTTTAATTCAGCTTATGCTTTTCCCCTGAAAAATCAAAAGAAAAATTAAAAATATTCATTATTTCAATTCTTCTGATTTTAGGCTATTTTTTCCTCTGCTTAAACTTGGCGATTTCTCTTGCTATTTTACGGATTCTTAAATTTTTGAGCCCTTTTCCACTTTTTTCTAAAGCAGTCCCATGACCTTATGCAGACTCTCAAAGGCAAATGCTATAAAGTCCTTCATCTTATCCGTAATGGGAATCAAAAGGAAGTAAAGCATGGAAAAGCCCAGAATGATTTTCAGCTGGAAGTTCACCGCGAAAATGTTAATCTGGGGAATAATACGCATAAGGATTCCCAAAGCAATCTCTGACATCAGCTCCAAGCCCATAATCGGGAAGGCCAGCTCCAAGCCCATCTTCATGGAAGCCACAAAGAGGGAAAGCATCAGCTTCGGCATCAATAAAAGCTTTATGGAAATTCCTCCAAAAGGATGGGTGTCAATGGTTTGAAATAAAAGTTCTAAAAAACGTAGATGCCCGTCCATAGAAAAAAACAGAAGCATCATAAAGCCATAGAACAAGCCCGTACTCACCGTAGCCTGGGATCCGCTTTGAGGGTCGAAAACCTGAGCCATGTTTAAGCCCATGGAAAAGTCCATAATGGAAGTGGCAAAGCGCAGGCAGGTAAAGGCCAGCTCCATGGCAAAGCCCAGACAAAAGCCTACGAAAAGCTCCTTCAAAAGCATAAAGCCATACTCCAGAATACTCCCCGGCATATGCTGAAGCTCTCCGCCGATATGCACATAGCAAATGGCGGAAAGCATGAAAATCAAAGCCGCCCTGGCACGACGGGGATAATCCGTTCTTCCAAAGACAGGATTAAAGGCAATGGCTCCTGTCATTCGCATGACAATAAAGGAAAATAAGACCAGCATATTATCCTCCTGCCACCATTTTCATAATCATGGTAAAGAAATCCTGCATGGTCTTTAAGAGGGTTCCTCCCAAAACCGTCATCATGATAATAATGGCAATAAGCTTCGGGACAAAGGTCAGGGTCTGCTCATTGATGGAGGTTGCCGCCTGAAAGATGGCAATCACGATACCCAAAATCATGCTCACCAAAAGGAAGGGCATGGCAATCCTTAGGGACAGCATAAAGGTTTGGTTCATAATATCTAAAATTTCCGCACTATCCAGCATTTTCTTCCCCTTTCCCTATCGGAAACTGTTGACCACACTGGAAAAAAGCAGGTTCCATCCATCTACGGTGATAAAAAGCAAAAGCTTAAAGGGCATAGACACCATGGCCGGAGGTAACATTACCATACCCATAGCCATCAGGGTTGTGGATACTACCACGTCAATTAAGAGGAAGGGCAGATAAATCAAAAAGCCGGCAGTAAAGCCTCTTTTCAGCTCCGAAGTCATAAATGCGGGAGTCACCACGGTTAATGGATAGTCCTTCGGATCCTTTTGCAGCTCCACCTTACTCATGGATACAAAACGATCCAATGTGGCCTTTTCCGTATTCCGGAGCATAAACTCCTTCATATCCTTCCCCATAATATTTAAAGCTTCTTCTTGAGTGACCGTCCCCTTCTTATAAGGTTCATAAGCCTCCGTATTAATTTTGTTCAAGGTGGGGCTCATGATGTAGAGGGTCAAAAAGAAAGCAATCCCCGCCAAAACCATGTTGGGAGGCGTTTGCTGAACACCCATAGCATTTCTGGTAAAGGATAAAATGATGATGATTCTGGTAAAGGAAGTCATCATAATCACAATAGAAGGCAGTAAAGCCACAAGGGTTAATAAGTAGATCAGTTCCAGGGTAGGAACGGAACCTCCATTTAATCCTGACAATAATTCATTCATCCTTATACCTCACTATCCAAATCGGAAGCGGAAACGTTCTCCTCTTCCCCATTCCATGCGCCGGCATTCTTTACTTCATTCTTTCTTTGCAGCTTCTTCTGTAAAAGCTTTGCCCCTTCCTTTTGAAATACGGAAAGAAAGCTTTCTCCGTTCCCTAAGGGATTCTCTCCCTCATAGTCCTCCTGTAATTCGGTAATGAGTCTCATTCCTTCAGGTCCTGACGCCACAAGGAGACAGCGGTTCTCCTTCTCTAAACGAAGGATAAACAGCTGTCTGTCCTGAGATACCTGTATATGGTCAACCACTTGCATGTATCGACTTTTTTGGAACATTCTTCCGTACTTTCCGATAAAACGATGTAGAGCCCAAGCTCCTAAAAGGAAGAGACAGAAGAGTAAAAAACCGGACACAAGGGAGATGATATCCTGTTGAAACATTATAGGCTCTCCTGATTAATGTCTTTCTTCAAAATCTCGGTGATACGAATACCGAAGTTTTCTTCTACAACTACGATGTCTCCTCTGGCAATACACTCTCCGTTTACGTAGAGGTCTGCCTGCTCTCCTGCCATCTTGTCCAGAACCACCAGAGAACCCTGGGTAAAGTCCAAGATATCCTTTACCAGCTTTCTGGTCCTTCCGATTTCTACGGAAATCTCTAAAGGTACCTTCATCAGCATTTCTCTGTTGTCAGGATTTTCTCCTGCTTCTCCACCCTCATTCTCGAATTCTCTGGAATTTAAAGGTTTAATCAGAGATGGCTCGGAAGATTTCGCTTCCTTATTCTTTCCTCCCTGAATATCCCGAATCAGCTCCAGCATCTGGGTCTGAGACTGTTGCATCTGGTTTAAAAGCTGCAAGGTGAGAGGATCCTGATAAGCCACACCCTGAGGCATAGCCATCATCTGGGGAGCCATCTGAGCCGGTGCAGGCTGTGGAGCCGCTGCAGGCTGTGGTGCAGGTGCAGCCGGTTCTGCAACCTGTGCAGGTGCTGCCGCTACCGGTTCCGGAGCAGCTGCAGGCTCTGCTGCAGGAGCAGGTGCCGCTTCAGAGGAACCCTCTCCGTTTTGCTCTGCCAATAAGCTGGCCAGTAAAGCATCCGCCGTTGCCTGGTCGATAGGACCGGACTTTGCAGGCATTGGAGCTTCCTCTGCCGCAGGCGCTTCTGCAGCCGGTGCTTCCGCTGCAGGCTCTTCTACTTGAGGCGATACAGCTTCCTCACTACTGGCAACCACCTCATCATCTTCCTCATCTCCCATACCAAACTGGGCGGTAAAAGGCTTCAAAAGCTTCTTTACCAAATCCACAGACATGATATTCAAGAATTCACTCTTTAAGTTATCTTCGATTTCCAGGGTGAATCGGATAACAACATTCTCCTCAGCCCCTTCGAAATACTTGTCTTTAAATGCAGCGCCGTCGGTGATTTCGTAAGAAATGGGGGTAGAAATATCTACGGTTGTTCCCAGGAACTCAGAAAGAGCGGTAGCCGAAGCTCCCATCATCTGGTTCATTGCCTCACGAATCGCACTGGCGTTGATTTCGTCCATGACGAATTCATCTTCCGGAATCTCCGAACCCATCATCATGGAAACGATGATACGAACGTCGTTCCGGGAAAACATCATGATGTTTCTGCCATCAATTCCTTGAACGTATGCAATTTCAACTCCTATTGCCGGCTCTAATTCCCGAAACTCAAAGTTTTCTTTGTTTTTCACCTGCACAACAGGAGTAGTAATATTAACTTTAGTGCCAAGAAGAGTGGATATTGCCGTTGCTGACGCCCCAAGGCTGATATTCATAATCTCGCCTATGGCATCGATTTCCATTTCATTGAAGCTATTCGCACCCATCTAACTTACTCCTTTAATTCTCAGTTTCCTGTTCCTATCGCCCCTTCTTACTTACCGATGTCCAACGCTCTTTGTGCCATGGTTTTCATGGCGTTTAAAGCGGTAACATTGGCTTCATAAGAACGAGTGGCAGACATGGAGTCCACCGTCTCCTTCAAAATATCCACATTGGGGTAGTTTACATAGCCCTGCGCATCCGCATCAGGATGATTGGGATTATACACCCTCTTCATCTCCCGATCATCGGTAATGACACCCTGAACACGAACTCCCGCATGCTGTCCCCGGAAGCCCTTGCCATTTTGCGCATTTCGAAGGGCCTGCTGGAAGGAGCGTTCTCCAAAGCTTTCCAGTACTACATCTTTTCTCTTGTATGCACCGCCTGCTTCGGTTCTGGTGGTATCCACATTGGCAATATTCTCTGCCGCAATGTCCATTCTGACTCTCTGAGCGCTCATCCCTGATGCACTAATATCGAATGAATTTAAAAATGACATTTTCTTCCTCTGCTCCTACTCTTTTTTAGCCGCCCAAGATGTTCTTAACGGTGGAGGTAATTCTCTCTGCATTAAAGGGCTTTACAACGAAGTCCTTTGCTCCGGACTTAATTGCATCCACTACCATGCTCTCCTGTCCCATCGCGGTGCACATTACAACCTTCGCATCAGGATGCGCTTCTCTGATCTTCTTCAGAGCCTGCAATCCATCCATGTTGGGCATGGTAATGTCCATGATCACAAGATCAGGATTCTCTTCTTCAAACTTCTTTACTGCTTCCATGCCATCCTGTGCTTCCACGAAGGTGCAATCAGCAAAGCCGCCCTTTGTAAGGGAGTTCTTCACCATCATTCGCATGAACGCTGCATCATCTACTAACAAAATCTTTGCCATCTTCGTTTCTCCTATCCTTATTCTAAGCTTTTTTTATATCTCTATGACAGTTTCCTGCCTTAAGACCAGTTTATTCCTCATCATCATCCAGAGAAGGCTCCGGATCCAGTAAATCCTGAATGTCTTGTGCCATCACATTCATCGGTGAAATTTCTTCTTCCGGAATTTCTTCCGTTTCCCCTTCCTTCGCTACCCCGTCGGAAAGCGCTTCCATCGCCTTATCTTCCTTTTGGATGATTCGGTCTTCAATCCGAATGGCAATGTTTTTCTTATATACTCCCATCTTTCCGGTAAACCAGGGCTGTCTTCCTACATAGAGCTTTACAGCGGAATTCTTCGCCTTGTTTAGATCGATGACATCCCCCACCTTCAGGTGATAGAGATCTTCGATGTCCAGCTTGACAACCCCAAGCTGTCCTGTCATCGGGAAGGTAGAAGCCTTCAAATGTTCCATAATGGTATCTTGGTTATTCTCGTAAGCAAAACCTCTGGCCAGATGTTTCCGGTTATCAATAATCTTAAACATGTGTTCCAGAAGGGTTCCGGGAAGACAGATTCGGATTCTTTCCATGGCTAAACCGGAAATATCCACATTCATCACTGCCAGCACTACGGTTTCATCCAATCCGACTTCCTGTACCATGGAGGGGTTGGTCTCTATCTTTGCAATCTTAAACTCAGCGGTAATGTAATTGCTGAAACCGTCTCCCAAGGCATGGACGATGTATTCCATGATTCTCTTGTACAGAGCCATCTCCACATCGGTATAACGATAATCGTCTTCCGTCTTAATGACAGTATCGCTTCCTCCCAGCATGTGGCTTACCAGAGTCAGGGTAAGTCCCGGTGAGATATAACTCATCATGGGCACATTGCTCTTTCCCTTATCCTGCACATAGGTGTCTACTATCGTCATACAGTCATTTTCATGGAAGGCATTGACATATTCGTAGTATCTTGTCTCTCTTAACTCTAAAACCGTAATGTCCGTCATGGTACGGAAAATACCATTCACCTGAGATGTTAAAATTCTTGCATAATTATCGAAGATGCTCCTCAATAATCGAATTTTATCTTTGGTGAACTTTCTCGGACTGTAGAAGTCGTATTTGCTATACGTTTCTTCTTCCTTCTGCACTTCTTCTTTCTTTGTTTCCAAAACCTCTGCAGGTTTTTCTTCCACCTTTTCTTCTTTGGGTGGTCCGTCCTGCATGGATTTTAGAAGCGCATCAATTTGGCTTTGGGATAAGACGTCTGCCATTCAATAACCTCTTCTTCTTCCTACTGTAAGAAAATCGCGCTTTTCTTACATAACCCCTTTCTCATACTCCCTTAGCCCTGCTAAAGGATTAAGACTTAGCTTTTCCTCCAAGTCCTTTCAAGAAGTCTCCCAGTATTTTTTTGATGTTTCCTGCAATACTGTTCTCTTCCTTTTCCCCGGGAATTTCTCGGGAAACACCGGCAACCTGCGGTGTCTTTTCTTTGGCCATGGCCTGTTGGCCGCCTGCCTCGGATCCTGTGCTTGCCGCACCCTCTGCAGCGCCTGCGCTGTCCGCCCCGGCTGCGGGACTTCCTTCTCCGGCGGGAGCAGCTCCCTCTGCCGGATTTGCAGCTTCTGCCGCCGCTGCTCCTTCTGCAGGAGCTGCTGCACCGGCTTCCTCGGCATGAATATTCTCCGGCACACCATCCGTAACGATGGTTTTGTCCGCATTGGCTCCGCTGTAGTACTCCTCGAAGTACTCATTAATATTACGGATTTCTGCGCCTTCGTCAATAAGCAAAATTTCCACTCTTCGATTCTTGGCTCTTCCCTCCGATGTAGCGTTATCCGCTATAGGGTGGAACTGTCCGTAACCGATGCTGACCAGCTTATCCGGGGAGATGATTCCTCTTCCCTGAATGAAGAGACAAACCTCCGCTGCACGCATAACCGACAAGATTCTATCGTTTCTCGGGTTATTGGCTCTTTCCGGATCTGCCTGGGCGGTATGACCCATAACATTAACCTGAGACAGCTTGTTTGCATCTGGTGCTATAGTATCACAAAATATGGATAAAGTCTCCTGTCCTTGTGGAGTAATTACCGAGCTGTCTCCGGCAAAAAATGCCTTATCTTTAAATACCACAAAGGTGTAATCTTGTCCACGGGAAACTTCAACGCCGTCAATACCTGCCCCATTCAAAGCCTGGGCAATCTGCAGATACAATTCATTAATATTGTTTGGATCTACCGTATTTTCCGGGGCTCCGCTGTCTCCTATTTCTCCGGCAGGCTCATCCTTATTGGTGGCCTGACCGTTAATAATAATCTGCTCCGCCGACTTATCTCCCGGGCGTCCGTTGGGGAAAATGGAACGTACAAACACATCCCACTTTGCCGAGTCAATACTGGACATGGAGTAAAGAAGCACGAAGAAGGTCATTAAGAGGGTAACCAGGTCCCCGTAGGTGTCCATCCAGGATCCACCTTCGTCTCCTCCACCTCGTTTCTTCATTACTTGTCTCCTCCTCCGGCATCTCCGCCTGCCGCTCCGGCCTTAGCCAAAAGCTTCTTCTGCTGCTTCTGGGCAAGGGAAGCCAAAAGTCTTTCCCGGATAACCTTGGGGTTATCTCCGGACTGAATGGCGATAACACCTTCGATAATAATGGAGCAGTATAGAACCTCTTCATTGTCCTTGATGGTTAGCTTCTGGGCAATGGGGTGGAAAAGCACGTTACTCATGGCAGAACCGTAGAAGGTGGTGATTAAGGCAACACCCATGTCCTGTCCCAGGGTACTGGCTCCGCCACCGGAACCGGAAAGGTCCATACCCTTTAACATGTTTACCAGACCTACCAGGGTTCCGATCATACCGAAGGCCGGCGCCAGAGCGGATCCCTTTACATAAAGACCTTTCGCTTCTTCATGTCTGGTCATCATATCTTCTACCTGATGCTCCAGAGAGGCACGTACCTTATCCGGATCATTGGCATCTACAATCATGACTACGGCTTGTTTAAAGAAGGGCTCCTTGATTTCTTCCGCCTTTTCTTCCAAAGCCAGCAAACCGCTCTGTCTGGCAATCAAAGCCAAATCCACAAGTGCATCCACGGTTTGCGGTACATTATATTTTTTTCCTCCTCGAAAGCAGATTCCGATATGCTTCGGAATTTCCTTAATGATTCGGAATGGGTAGCAGGCGATTAACGCCGCTATTGTTCCTCCAACTACGATCAGGGCACTGGGTGCATCCCAGAAGTTCCCCAACTTCGGCATGGTAATACCACTAATGATTAAGGCAATAGCGATAATCCAGCCTAACAGCATTGAAATGTCCATACTTATTGACTAGCCTCCTTGCTTCCTATGCGCTCTTCCTAAGCTTCTCTTTCTTTCCCCTTAATTTCATGTACGTCTTCTCCCTCATGAAATTTATCCTCAAAAGTAAGACACTTTCTTAGTAAACCCTGAACCTGTACAATAATCGACTCCACGCTATCTCTTACCAGATAGAAATCTCCGTTTGCCAGCTTTACCTTGGTTTCCGGAATGCGGCGAATGTAAAGGATTTGAAAATAATTCAAAAACACTTCTTCCCCGTTTAATTTTGTTAGGCGTATCATGATTTCCTCCTTTCGTCTACTTACACAGCAGAAGCCTTCCTTTGTTGGAAACGGATTTTTCTTCTTTTCAGAAGCAATCTATTCTGTTTTCCAACTCAGGAAAGCCTTAGCTTATGTTTTATCTCTTCATATTTACCAGTTCCTGAAGAACTTCATCAGATACGGTAATGATCTTGGAGTTAGCCTGGAAACCTCTCTGAGTGGTAATCATGTCAGAGAATTCCTTTGCCAAGTCAACGTTGGATGCTTCCAAATATCCTGCCATCAGGGTTGGGGTGGAACCCTCACCGGGCATGGTTGCGGAAATGTATCCTGTGTTATCTCCTACTCCTGCATTAAAGGTGTTGTTTCCTGCCTTGGTCAAACCTTCCTGGTTCTGGAAGGAAGCAACTGCCACCTTTCCTAAAACGATGGATGTGGATGTAACCTGTGCAGGTGCTCCACCGATTCCGGGAGTCTTGTTATCAATAATTCCCTTAACAATTCCGTCTGCACCGATTTCTACGGACTTCAGCTGTGCGGCAAATCCTGTGAACACAGGGCTACCAGTTAAAGCTACCGCTCCGGTATTGTCCGCTGCCGGTGCACGAAGGGCAACCAGCTTCTTTCCGCCGTCTCCGTACTTGGTAGGCTCTGTCAAAGAGTCAGGCTGGAAACCGTATACGAAGTTGTGGTTTGCATCTACGATATATCCGTTTGCATCTACAGAGAACTGACCAACACGGGTATAGGCGAAGTTGTTCTTCTTCATCTCTGCGGTTGTTGTCTTTGTATTTGCAGGATCCAGGGTAACTTCCTTATTGGATGCGCTGGTTACAAAGAATCCGGATCCGTTGATGGAAGCATTGAAGCCTCCTACATAGGATGGTGTACTGGAAGTAAAGTCAGTGGCAATTGATCCGGTTAAGGAACCGTATCCGTACTGAGCGGGGTTTGCACCACCGATGGTGGCATTACCGCTGGCTTCCTGCTTTCCTCCTGAAGAAGTACTGGATGTCTGATACATTGTATCCTTAAAGCTATATCCCTGAGACTTAAATCCGAAAGTGTTAACATTGGCGATGTTGTTACCGATAACGTCTAACTTGTTCTGATGTGCTCTCAAACCTGCTACTGCAGAATCCATTGCTCTTAACATATATTCTTGTCCTTTCCTCAACTAGTGAGTTTGAAAAATGAATGGCGCTTTTTGCGCATTTGAAACTTACTCCTTATTATCGGCTAAGTTTCTCAAATCTATAAAAGAAATAAAAATTAAATTTTAATTTTAATTGCTTGCAGAATGAGCTGCCGCTTCTCTTTCCAGGATAGCCACATGGGGGCCAAACTCTGAGGAGCTTGCGCTGCTTGATGCTACAGCAGGGGGAACGGAGCTTCCTGCCGGATTGGCGCCAGCTGCTGTTCCTGTTGTTGCTGTAGTAGCTGTTCCGGCTGTAGATACTGTTCCTGTTGTGCTTGATGCCGAAGCGCTGCCTGTTGCAGGGCTCGCTGTAGAGGCACTGCCTGTTGTTCCTGCTGTACTTGCACCGGCAGTAGAAGCTGCAGCTGCCGGTGTAGCACTTCCTGCTGTTGCTGCGGAAGGGCTGGCTGTGCTGCTGCCTGTGGAGCTTATTGCGCCGGCTGCTGTTGTGCTTACACCGGCTGCTGTTGTACCTGTACTTGAGCCGGGTGCTGTTACAGCCGAACCGGTGGTAGTAGCCGCTGCAGCTCCTGCCTGACGTACCATCAAAAGACTTTCCAAAGGATAGTCTGTAACATCTCCCTGTAAACGGAAGCTGGGTTCATCTCCCGTAAGGTTTACGGAAGCAATTACGCCGGATTTTTCCTTAGGCGCATTGGGGTTTGCTTTTTGCTCCGCCTCCGGAACCTTTGCGGAAACGTCTTTACCGATTAAACCTGCCAAATAGCTGGTTTTGGTCAAAGCCATTTCCTGCTTCATATTGGTGGTCATGGTTCCTAAGCTTTGTACCATGGCCATCTGTGTCATCTGCGCCATCATCTCGCTGTTGTCCATAGGACTGGTCATGTCCTGGTTTGCAAGCTGGGCGGATAAAAGCTTAAAGTAGCTCTCGATGGATAATGTATTTTTATCATTTGACTTCGCGCTGTAAGTCGCCTTTTCATAGGGACTGGTTGCGGAAGAAACACCTTGAATTTCTGCCATATCTTCTCCTTATTGGGCTAGTCCTAGACGCATTCTTTGCAGGAAGCCTTCTGCATTGTCCTGCTGTGCGCGTTCCTGTTGTTCCCTCTGACGACGCTCCGCTTCCTCTTTGTTTTCGGAATTGGATTGTCCCTGCTGATGGAAACTCGGAGCATGCTGCTCCTCCTGTACCACAATCTTGGTGAGTTCTCCTGTTTTTTGCTCCAGGATTCTTCCCATATCCTCGGCACCGGTCTGTAAAAGATGCAAGGTCTTGGGATTTTCCGCGGTAATGACAATGTTTGCCTTGCCGCCGCTATAGTTGACTTTTACGGTAATTTGTCCAAGATTTCTGGGTTCTAACTCAATCTTGATTTCGCCATGCTGAAGTTCCGTCTTATTGGATAAGAACTCCGCCACATCCTCAGGAAGCTTCGCTTCAGAGCTATGTAACACGGCTTCTTCCCGAACCGGTGCATTAACCGGCTCTGAAAGCTTTTCCTGACTTCCCTGTAGGGAAAGATGTTGTCCGGTATGCTCCAAAACAGAGCCAAGCTTTTCTTCTTTTCCGAACTTCTTTTCTTCCACTCTTTGAGAAAGCTTCTCTTCCAAACGCTGAGAAGGAATAACATTTTCCTCCTCAGGCGCTTCCACAAGGGACTTGTCCTCTACTACGGAAGCTCCCTCTTTGAGCTCTACAGTCTTAGTTTTTGTTGCGTCCTCGGAATCTTCCTTTATAAACTCGGAAAAATCCTTTTTTGTCGCATTTTCCGCTAAGACCGGAGTTTCTTCCTTTCCTTCAGGAAGAACGGTAACAAGCGCGCTTTCTTCTGTAAGCGGAATGGATACCGGTCCAGCTACTGCCGTAAGGTCGGAAACCGCTTCAACAGCACCTTCCTCGACCGCAATCTTGATGTCTGCCATCAACTGATCTTTTTGGAAAAGAAGCTGCTTTTCGGAAACCAGGCTTGCCGCCTTTTCTCCCTGTAAGCTGTCCTTCTCCTCGGTCTTTGTCTCTTTCTTTTCTGTCTTCTTCTCTTCCTTTTGAAGCTTTGCTTCCTTAGGGTCTTTTTCTATACTGTTCTGTTCTGTTTTTTTCTCACTGTTTTCTTGGGATTTGCTTTTTCTGTCTCCCTCATTCTTCACTGTATCCTCTTTGGAGGAGCGAAGAAACGCATTAAAGTCAAGGGAAGCTTTGTTGTCTTCCAAGGACTTCCCCTTGTTTAAGTCTTTTCCAACGGGAAAGGCTTGACTTTTTTGAATTGTCATCTCTGCCATATACTCTCCTGTACCTATGCCTTCATTGCGTGAGAGACGAATTCCTCGATAAACTGTTCCTCTGCCTTCTGTCCTTGAACACGATACTCCTCAAGTTTTTTCTCCTTAAGTTTCTCGAAGGCATTGGTGTCTACGTTGGCCTTAATCACCTCTCTCTTCTTTTCTTCGGCAATAACGGTACGTCGGATAAGCTCATCTTTCTCTTTCCCTATACGTTTTTCCATTCGCTCGATGCCATTGACATACATCATAATGGTTTCAATGGAAGCGCCTTCCTGCTTCACCCGCTCAAATTCCTCTTCGTAGTGAAACAACTCTTCCTGAAGGCGATTGATCAGACTTTGCTGATTCAAAACTTCCTGCTGCTTAATGGCATACTCTTCCTTCACCTTGTCTAAGACTTGAAGCTTAAATTGATAGACTGTTTCCAAACTGTACTTGAATTTTTTCAATTTGGTTCCCGCCTTTCTGCATCTTAAAATTTAATTGCCTTATCCAATATCGGTAATTTCCTTCATTTGCATAACCGTATCTTCGTAAGAAAATGCTTCTCCTGTTCCCTGCATCAAGAAATCATTGATGGCGGGATACTTGTCTACAGCCTCATCCAGCTTGGGATCCGTGCCCTTTTTATAAGCACCGATAGCGATAAGATCCGCATTTTTTTGGTAAAGTCCCAGAGTATTTCTCATTCTGCTGGCATATTTTTTGTGCTCCTGGGATACCAGCTCTGCCATCAATCGGGAAATGCTCATACCGATGTCGATAGCAGGATAATGGTTTTCCGCCGCCAGTGCACGGGACAGCACAATATGTCCGTCCAGGATACCGCGGACCGTATCCGCAATGGGCTCGTTGGTGTCGTCTCCTTCCACCAGCACGGTATAAACGCCGGTGATGGAGCCCTTCTTAAAGGCGCCCGCCCGCTCCAGTAAACGGGGGAACTCTGCATAAATCGAGGGAGTATAGCCTCTGGCAATAGGAGGTTCTCCGGTAGCCAGACCAATCTCTCTTTGAGCCATGGCAAAACGGGTTAAGGAGTCCATCATTAAAAGCACATCCATGCCCCTGTCCCGGAAATATTCCGCAATGGTTGTGGCCACAAGAGGGGCTTTTAAACGAAGCATGGCAGGCTGGTCAGAGGTAGCTACCACCAGTACGGTACGCTTCATTCCCTCTTCTCCCATATCCTTTTCCACGAATTCCAAAATTTCTCGTCCACGCTCTCCCACAAGGGCGATGACGTTAATGTCGGTTTTTACATTTCTGGCAATCATGCCCATCAGGGTAGACTTACCTACTCCGGATCCGGCGAAGATGCCGATACGCTGCCCCTTACCTACGGTGTTTAAGCCGTCAATGGCCTTAATCCCGAAGTGGAGTCTCTCTCGAATAGGCGGTCTGTCCAAGGGGTTCATATAGGAATTGTTTACGGTATAGAAATCACTCTCCGGAAAGGCTTCCCCCCCATCCATGGGATTTCCCTGGGCATCAATGATTCTGCCCTTCAAAAAATCCCCCACAGGAACACGAAGGCGCCTTCTTGTATTCCGTACAAAGGCGCCTGATGTGATGCCCACGGAGGTCTTATAGGTCATAAGCTGTACCCGGTCTCCCTTGAAGCCCACGACTTCCGCGGCCACCTGGCTTTCCGTCTCATCACTATAAATCATGCAAATATCTCCGATACTGGACTTTCCGGTACCGGAGGCTTCCATAGACATTCCTACGATATTCTCAATTTTGCCGATATTCTCCACGGTATCCATCTTCTTAATCGTGGAAAGAATATTTTCATACATCCCTTACTCACTCTCTTGGGCATCCAATCGTCCCAATCTCTCCCTTAAATTTTCCATCTGGGTGTCGATGCTGGCATCCACAATCTCATCCGGAGTTTCCAGAATCAGTTTTCCCGGTTCCTCCTTCTCCACAATCACAAACTTGATGTTGTCGGAAATCTGGCTTAATTCATTGGCCACATCTCCGTCAGTCTCCACCAGCATTTCATAATCCAGACGGTCAATATGTATTTTTAGCCATGCAGTCTTCTTGATACGCTCCGCCTCTTTTAAAATCATTCTTCGAATAACTTCTCCGGAGGAACGGAGGCTTACCAAAATAACCTTTTCCGCCACCGCAATAGCCACATCCTTTAATTCATCCATATAGCGGTAAAGACGCTCTGTTTTGGCATCCTCCACCATACGAAGGCAGCGGTTCATGTCCATTCGGAAATTTTCCATTTCCTCCGCATGCTCCGCCATAACCTTCTCCTCGGCCTCCGCCTTTCCTGCCTCTAAGCCCTTTTGAAAGCCGGCCTGATAGCCCTCTTCCTCCGCCTTTTCCTTTAAAAGCTGAGCTTCCTTTTCCGCCGCATCCATAATTCTCTGGGCTTTTTCCAAAGCCAAATGCAGCAAGGTCTCATGGTAGGGGTCCTCTGCCTTTGTTTCCGGAAGAGAAAGAGCATCTTCCGGCTCTTCCTCCTCTTCTTTATCTTCGGAGGAAGCAAATTCTTCCATTTCCTCCTCTTGAATTTCTTCCGGCTCTTCCAAGGTCTCTAAAAAGGAGGAAAGCTGGCTATTGCTAGCCGAGCGAATCACTTTTTTAGACGAGAACATTGTCTTCATCGCCTCCCTTATTAATGATTACCTCTCCCTTATCCTCTAAGAGACGAATCAGGTTAACAATACGCTGCTGTGCCTCTTCCACATCCTTCAAGCGGACATTTCTGGAGTTCTCCATATCACTCTTAACGGTTTCCGCCATACGCTTGGACATGTTATTGAAGAAGATCTGCTTCATCTCTTCATTTGCGGTCTTCAAGGCGAATACCACATCCTTGGAGTCACAATCCCGGATAAATCTCTGTACAGAACGATCGTCCATGGTGAGGATGTCCTCGAAGACAAACATCTTGTCCTTGATATCTGCGGAAAGATCCGGGTCGGTAACATCCAACTCGTCGAAAATCTTCTTTTCGTTACTTCTGTCAATGTGGTTCATCACATCCGCTACGAAGTCAATACCGCCCAGGTTCATATTGTCCTCACTGGTGATAATGGTATCGAACTTCCGCTTCATCTCTTCTTCCACGATGGAAATGGCTTCCGGGGAAACTCTGTCCATCTTTGCCATAGCCATAACCGTAGGAATGCGCTTTGCCTCCTGCAGGTTCTCCAAAATCTGGGCTGCCTGCTCAGACTCCATATAGGAAAGAATCAGGGCGATAACCTGAGGACGCTCGTTTTGAAGCAGGGATAACAATGCCTTGGGATCTCCCTTTGCAAAGAAGTTAAAGGGCTTGGAAGCCAAGGTCTGGGAAACTCTGTCCAAAAGGGATTTGGCCGCGGATTCTCCGAAGGCCTTTTCCAAAACCGCCTTGGCATAGTCCATTCCGCCGTCTGTCATCATCTTATGGGTAAGACAAAGACGGTAGAACTGATCCAAGGTTGTCTCCACCATAGAGTTGGTGGTTTTTCCCATTTTCGCCACCTCAAAGGTTAACTCCTCGATATCATGCTCTCCCAAATACTTGTAGATCTGGGAGGCACGATCGGAGCCCAGGGACACCACCACAAGGGCAGCTTTTTGTTTTCCTGTAAGCTTTGGGACAAAGTCCTGATTTTCATCGATGGGTTTAGCTTGTTTTTCTTGTTGATCTGTGCTGTTTTCTGCCAAGGTTTTGCTCCTCTTCTCTCATCCAGCTTTGAATAAGCTTTGCCACTACCTGCGGGTTCTGATCCGTAAATTCGCCGATACTCTTCTTCAGCTTCATGCCGTGAGCCATCTTGCCCTCAGCAGTCAGCTCATCTTCATCAACTTCCTCTACCGGTGTAATTTCATCCGTAGGCTGCTCTATACTGAGTGCTGCTGCATTTTCCATTTCTTCCTGTGCCAACTTCTTCAGCTTCTTCTTCTTTCTTCCACGAAGAATCAAAATCAACAGAATCAAAATCAGTAAGAATGCGGATACCGCCGCTCCGATCAGTGCCCACAACGGGAACTGGTTCAGGAGAGTCTTAGGCTCTTCTGCCGGCTTCTTCTCCTCTGTAGTCTGTTGTACCGCGGTCTTATTCAGAGAACGAAGAATAGTAATCTTATCCGCCGCCTCATCCCGCTTGATTCCCGCAGCATCCGCCACCAGGTTAATCAAATCGCTTTCCGGAATACTGTTGTCATCCGTATTGATGACAATCGCCACGGAAGCATCCTCCAAAACACCGGGAGCAATTTCTTTTTGCTCCTTTAGCACATTGTAAAGCCACTCTCTGGTCGCACTGGAGTTGGAATAATTATCCGTAGTCGTAGCCGTTCCGTTTTGGGTGGTGTATCTTGGGGTGTCCGCATTGGCATCCGCCCCGGCAACACCGGCAGCGTTTTCTCCGCTGTTTCCGGCATTTTCCCCGGCCACCTCCTCATTGCTCAGTAAGCCTCTTTTATCTGTTGCTTCCGTTTTTTCCGGTACGGTGTACTGGGTGTTCTCCTGAATCAGCTTCGCCATATTCAGGGTTCCCTTTACGGAAACCGCCAGGTTTTCTCCTCCGTAAATCTTTCCCAAAACCCGTTTAATATTGTTGGCAATATTGTTTTCCACCGTGGTGGTCAGATTTGCCATACTGGTTCCGGAGCCGCTGGCACTGTCTCCTGCGTCTGCTGCCACCTCTTCCATGGTACCCGCATCAAATACGGAGACATTGGTAAAATTCATTCCCTTTACCGACCTTGCAATAAGGTTTTTAATAGCTTCCGCATTCTTTTCGGAAAGACTCTGTCCCTCCTCCATGGTCACCACCACACTGGCACTGGCCTGTACGGGATTGTCCTCTTCAATAGCGTAGGTCTGGTCCGTACCCTCGGCGATTGTCACCTTGGCGTCCCGCACCCCGTCAAAGAGGCGAATGGTCGCCCCCAAACGATCCTGTAAATCATACAGGGTATATTGTTTTTTATCGGACTCGGTGGTCATAAGACCGGAGTTTCCGATATACATGTCGTAAGCAAATCCCGACTTCGGGTAGCCCTTGGACAAAAGCTGTGCTCTTAAGGTATCCACAGACTCGGAGGGCACCTTTAAGGCTCCGGACTTTCCATCATAGAGATAGGGGACATTCTGTTCCTGCAAAAGAGAAACAATCTGCTGAGCCTCTCCCTGACTTAAGGAAGAGAACAGGGTCTGATATTCGGTTTTCTGCCCTCTTGCCAAGAGGAAGACGGCAACGGCAATAACCACTACGGTAATTCCCGCAATGATGCCTAATAATTTTTTTGATTTAGCAGACAGATTCTGCCACATTTCCTTGAGCTTTTGCACCTGCAAACTCTCCTATTCCTGATCCTTATAAATTGATTTTCATCAATTCATTATAGCCTTCCAACGCCTTATTTCTGAGTGATACCAATAAATCCAAACTGATTTGCGCCTTCGCCTCCGCAATGGGTAAGCTGTGGGCATCGGATAATTGTCCTGTAGCCAGGAGATACTGTTTGTTTTCCACATCCAGCTGGCTGGTCTTTACATTGTCAATGGCGGAACGAAACACGTCCTTAAAAAGTCTTGCACCTTCTGTTCCTCCTACCTGAGTTCCCTGGTCAATGCTCCCTACACTTCCAATCTTCCAAGATGATAAGGGACTGATGAAATCTGAAACGTTCATCCTTTTTCCTCCTAAATACAGTAAACGCGGATTCACTTCTTAGCTCTTCCCGAACACTTACGGGAAATCTTATTTTCTCCCAAAAGGAAAAATAAGCACAAGAACTGAATTTACGATTTTTTTAATATTAAATCCATGGTACTATAACAAACTGTTTCTGTAATGACAAGTCTCTGTTTTCCCCTTTTTTTCCTGAAAATCTTCGCATTTTCTTATGAAAAGGAAGGAAAAACTTAATTTATAAAAAAGCTGCTTGTCCTTTACATTTTTACTCATGAAAATAGACAAATTCTCCCCTGAAAAAGCAGGGAAAATTTGTCTATTCTTTTTTTGCCATTCTTTTTTCCATATGCACTCCTTTCCCAATAGAGCAAGGGAAAATAAGGCCTTTCCTCCTTTTCCCCTGTTCTTTCCGTCCGTTTCGTCCAAAGGCTATGCTTTTCCTTATTTTTCCAAAGCCTTAAAAACGCTCCTCTTCTTTTCCAAGAGGAAACTCCCCTTCTTTTCCAAGAGGAGTTTGCCTGTATATTCTTATAATAATACCGCTATTATATAGAAGATATCTTTTTATTTCTACATAATTAACTATTTCTTTTAAACCTGAATACGGGAAATCATCTCCTTCAGAGAAGCCGCATTCTCATTCAAGTCCTGGCTGGAAGCGGAGCTTTCCTCGGAAGTGGCACTGTTTTGCTGTACCACCTTGGAAACCTCTTCCAATCCCTTACTTACTTCAGAAATGGATTTCGCATCCGTTACCATGGAACCGGCAATTTCGCTTACCATTTCCTTACTCTTCTCAGAGCCGTCCATAACGTCTCCCAATGTCTTTGCGGCGTGGTCCACGATATTCACACCCTTCTTCACCGCATTGATGGTGCTCTCAATCAGAACAGAGGTCTCTGCCGCTGCATCCGCGGACTTTCCTGCCAGATTTCTGACCTCATCCGCTACCACGGCAAAGCCCTTACCGTAAACACCGGCTCTGGCTGCCTCGATTGCTGCATTTAATGCCAAAATATTGGTCTGGAAAGCAATGTCATCAATGGCCTTGATGATACGCTCTACCTGATTGGACTTATCCTCGATTTCCTCCATAGCCAAGAGCATCTCGCCCATCTGCTGGTTTTCATCGGAAATCTTCTCGGAAACCTCTCCGAAATAGCTTTCTACATTGCCCGCCTTCTGTGCCTGGGCACTGATTCTTGTGGAAAGCGCATAAATGCTGGCACTTAACTCCTCCAAGGTGGAGGCCTGCTCTGTAGCACCCTGAGAAAGGGCTACGGAACCATTGGCAATCTGCTCGGAACCGGACTCAACATCCGCCGCCACCTGATTGATGGAGCCGAAAACATTCTTCAAGTTCTGGTTAATTTCCCGATAGGACTGTAAAATGCTGGCATAATCCGCCACATACATATTTTCATCCATGGACTGTACCGCAAAGTTTCCTTTGCTCATCTCAGATAAAACCGCACAAATGTCGGTAATAATCTTCTTCAATTCCCCGGAGAGGGCGGAGAAATCGTCCACCATCTCTCCCAGCTCGTCGCTTCCGATATACTTCTTATTGAAAGCAATATTTAAATGACCGCTACGCATCCTTTTGATTGCCTTGGAAACCGTACCGATTCTTCCAGTAATATCTCTTTGCAGCTTCAGGAAGGCAAAGACGTAAAGAAGAATTACGAAGACAAAGACCACGCCCAAAAGCAAGCTTTCCTTAGACCGCATATCCTTGGCCTCCTGAATCTTCGCTTCAGAGTGCTCATCGGAAAGCTTTCCTACAGCGGAAAGGGCGGATACAAAGTTCTCGGAGGTTACCGCATTAAAGCCCTGTTGATAAAAAGCAATCGCTCCCGCCGTGTCCCCCTTATCCAGCATATCCAGAAGGGCATAGCTGTCCTTCTCCAAAGCATCCATTGCAGTGGAAAGGTTTGCTAATAAGGTCTTATCCTCCAGAGTATTTTCCAGTTTGGAAAGCCTGTCTCGCATATCCTTGAAACGACTGTCAAAATCCTCTCTCTGCTCCTTTACCGGATTGTTGCTAGGATCATACATGGCCAAAAGTAAACGCTTATTGATACTCTGGATATCCTTTCGCATACTCATCTGCGACTTCATGTTGTCATACTCAATCTGCACAAAGTCATTTACCATCATGTCACTCATCTTCAAAAATGAGAATTGTGCCAAGCCGATTAAGAGTGTAACCATAATCGTCATGAGAACCAGTGTAAAAATAAACTTACTACGCAACTTCATATCCTTATAAGACATACTTCTTCTCCCTTACTTCTCTTCCCTGTCTTTTTCTCTTTCTTCCAAAAGAGTTTTGTGAATCAATGCGGCGATACTATCCTTATAAATCTTTCGGATGCTCACCAAAATATTTCCCTTTTGCTCGAGCTCCGAGGGTTTCAGGCTGACCATCAAAACCATGGTGCCCCCTCCGGGATTCTTTGCCAGGAAAAAATCTTCCTTAGCAAATTCACTTTCCCTAATCCTTTTGTTCTTTTGCAAAAAGCGGAAAAACCGTTTGCTTTCTTCTTTGGAAAATACCTGCCCTGCAAATTCTTCCAAAATTTTTCCTTCCATAGAGAAGGAATAAGCCCCTTCTTTTTCATAGAGGATTTCCGCAGCGCCTCTGCCCGGGTCGGTCAAAAGCACAAGCTCATAGCCTCGGTACAAGTCCTTGACTCTTTCCATCATTTTCTTCTGCTTCAGCTTTAAGAAATTTCCCTGAAAAACCTGCAAATTCACAAGGTAGGCATTTCTCCCCGGAATATGGCTGATTTCTCTACCCCGAATGGCGAAAAAAGCATCGCCTCCCATGGTGTCCAGTCCGGTATCCAAGCCCTTGGACAGGTCATCAAAAAAATGACGGATACTCCGATAAATCTCTTCTTCCCTGTTATTGAGAATCTCCTGGGCTACGCCGGAATTTAAACCTTCCATAATGGACAATTCCCTTTCAAAGGAGGGATTTACATAGAGAAACTCCACTCTATCCCCCATTCTCTCCACAATGGCCAGAGGAAAGCCTTCTTCCTCTCCGCCATCCTCTTCCTTTCCGCTATGGAAGGAGCTCGTTCCCATAAGATTTACATTGCCAAGATCATCGTTGTACCTTCTCTTCCAGGCCGCCTCAAAGGGAAATCCCTTTTCCCTACATTGCATAATACTTTCCATGTAGGGGGCGGGCTTTCCGATATAGTAGCCCTGCAGCTTCTCACAGCCGATTTCCCTTAAGAATTCCAGCTGTTCCTCCGTTTCCACACCCTCTGCCAAGGTGCGAATGCCGATCTTCTTTGCCATATCCACGATGGAGCTGACAATTTTTTTGGACTTCTCATTGAATTCCAGATCGGAAGAGCACACGTCTGAACTCCAGTCACAGCGATAGATCTC
>NZ_CAUTEG010000026.1:0-26305 GCF_963537195.1 Oribacterium sinus
TTCGAGGTCACCCTCGACACCCTTGCCTTCGGCTATATCCTTCCCACTACCGGGCAGATTCGGGACTTTAACCCGTTAGAAACGTGCGCCGCTAGGCGCACAAGCAAAGGCAGATGGCTTTTTTCTACCATCTGCCTCTTCCTTTTTACAAAGCTTTCTTCCAAGCCATGCCGGTTTATCAACCCTACTAAAAAACTTTAGTTTTTAGATTTCTTCTATAGTTTTTGCTTTTCTACTATATAAGGAAGCCGAGCTTAGATTGCCTTGAATGCTTCCTCTAAGTCTTCAATAATATCCTCTACATTTTCAATACCGATGGAAAGACGTACGGAGTTCTCCTGAATTCCCTGCTCAAGAAGCTCCTCCTTGGTTCCCTCGGAATGGGTGGTAGATGCCGGGTGAATCGCCAAAGACTTTACATCTGCTACATTTGCCAATAAGGAGAACAACTCCAGATTATCGATGAAATCCTTAGCAGTTCTTTCATTTCCCTTTACCGTAAAGGTGAAAATGGAGCCGCCGCCGTTTGGCAGGTATTTCTTATAAAGAGCCTGCTGAGCGGGATCTGTGGATGCTGCAGGGTGAGAAACGGATTCCACCTTCGGATGCTTCTTTAAATATTCCACAACCTTTAAAGCATTGTCTCTATGACGCTCTACACGAAGAGCAAGGCTCTCCAATCCCTGAATCAATACCCAGGCGTTGAAGGGAGAAATTGCCGCTCCCTCATCACGGATGGTAATGGCACGAAGATAGGTTGCGATTACCGCAGGGGCTGTATCTACCGCAAAACGTACGCCGTGGTAGGAAGGGTTCGGCTCGGTAAGCCATGGCCACTTCTTGCTCTTAGCCCAGTCGAATTTTCCGGCATCTACCACTAATCCTCCTAAGGAAGAACCGTGTCCGCCGATAAACTTTGTTGCGGAATGCACCACGATATCTGCACCGTACTCGATAGGACGAATCAGATAAGGGGTTGCAAAGGTATTGTCCACAATCAAGGGAAGACCATGCTTATGGGCAAGATTTGCCCAAGCCTCAATATCAATAGCATCTCCGTTTGGATTTCCTAAGGACTCAATGTAGAGTGCCTTGGTATTTTCCTGAATAGCCTTCTCCGCCTCAACTAAGTCTGTGGGAGAAACGAAGGTAGTTTCCACACCGAACTCCGGGAAGGTATGCTTTAAGAAGTTATAGGTTCCTCCGTAGATATTCTTTGCACTGACAATGTGGTCTCCCTTGTGGGCAATAGCCTTAAAAGCATAAGTAACCGCTGCTGCACCGGAAGCTACAGCGAGAGCTGCTACACCGCCCTCTAAAGCCGCTACTCTGGCTTCCAGAACTCCCTGGGTGGGGTTGGTTAAACGTCCGTAAATGTTTCCGGCATTTCTTAAAGCAAAACGATCTGCTGCATGATCGGAATTATCGAAAACATAGGATGTG
This sequence comes from Oribacterium sinus, assembly GCF_963537195.1. GTDB lineage: Bacteria > Bacillota > Clostridia > Lachnospirales > Lachnospiraceae > Oribacterium > Oribacterium sinus_A. The sequence continues at coordinate 1,444 of NZ_CAUTEG010000026.1, forward strand.
GTCTGGTAGATTGGTACCGCTCTTGCGCCGGTTGCCGGATCCGCCTGCTCCTGTCCTACATGAATCGCCTTGGTATCAAATCCAAAATTTCTCTCGTTTCTCTTCTTAACTCCCATTTTATTTTCCTCCTTATACTCTACACAAGCTTTCCGATTGTTTAAAACTTTTTTCGGAAGCTTTCCTTCAGCTTCTTTCTTGCTACTTCTTACTTACATCTTGCTGCTTCTTACTTACTTGCAAAAGTTTTTCTTGCTGGAGCTATACTAGCATTTTCTGAAATTCCTGTATAATACAAGAGTTTTGGATTTAGTTATAGTTTCTGCTTATAGCAAATGCTTTTCTAACTGTTCCCTCTATGCCGATAATCTCCTACTTGTTCCTAAAGCAAAAATATAGGAAGACCAATAGCTTCAAATGCATGTATCGCTCTATTCTGGTCTTATATTTTTCTTTTAAATTGGATATTTTTATAAGTTCAGAATTGTCCTATGCTCGATGGCAGTACACAATTCATGAGGAGGCAATTATGAAGCAAAAAACACAAAGATTAGCTCTTGCCGCTTTATTTGCGGCATTATCCTACGCGATTTTCACCTTTTTACAGATTAAAATTCCCATCGGAACTGATGCCACTTCTATCCACTTGGGAAATGCGGTTGTTGTCGTTGCCGCACTGGTATTGGGCGGTCCGTTAGGCGGAATAGCCGGTGCCATCGGTATGGCCATCGGAGATGTGCTGGATCCGGTTTATCTGATTTATGCCCCGGAGACTCTGGTTTGTAAAACCATCATCGGTCTTGTGGTTGGCTTTGTAGCCCATAAGCTTGGGAAGATTCAAGAATCCCACGATAGAAAGAAGATTTTTAAATGGGTTCTTCTTGCCGCCGCATCCGGACTTTTTGCCAATGTCATTATGGATCCCACCATCGGCTATGCCTACAAGCTTTTGATTCTTGGAAAGCCCGCTGCTGAACTTTCCTTTAAGTTCAGTCTCTTTGCTACCGGAATCAATGCCATCACTTCCACCATCGTTTCCGTCTTTGTTTACATGGGACTCTATCCTATCCTTCGGAAGCAAAATATGGATACCCTGCGTCTTGCATAATAAACGCAACAAAAAACTCCTCATACCCTATCGGGTGAGGAGTTTTTTGTTATCGGAAAATAAATTCTTTCCCTTCTGTAAAGCCAGAGCAAGCAGTGCATTGCCAAGCAAAATCGCTACAATCCAGAAGATGGTTTTTCCTACAGACTGCTCTCTGATTTTCAGAAAGCTGTAAGGACCGGAAACCAGACCCATTCCATTTAAAATCAAAAGGGGGATGGCATACAGCAATGTTACCCCCAGAGCCTTTCCTATCACAGACAGAGGCAGGGAACGCTTCTCTTCCATAAAGAGAAAGAGAAAAATGGAAAGGAAGGGGCAAAGCAGGTGACTGAAAAATCTTGTTCCATCCAAAAATTCATGGGCAAATCCATTTTCCGGTCCCAGCACCAGGAGCACCACGAAGAAGGTCAATGCCAGGCACACGGAAGAAATATAGCGTAAAAGAGACAGGGAGGGAGGAAATGTCCAGCTCTCTCCTTTCCCCTGCAAGGCTTTACTGAGCACACCCCTTCCCTCTTGATTTTTTCTTTGTAAAAGGAAAAAGAGCATAAACGCTGAACAGATTCCACAAAGCAGGTTGGAATCGGTCGTATAGAAACGAAAGGTTCCCAGTCCGTCATCCTGCAATCCGTGCAGTACCACGATGCATTCCAGCAGTAACAAAACAAAATGCCCCAGCATTAATCCCTTTTCTCCTGTCTTTTTTTCCATCCCTTACCCTTTCTATTTTTCGCTTATCTATTCCGGAAATTTCCATTTCTCTTCTTCGCTAATCTATTTAGAGAATTTCCATTTCTCTTTTTCGCTGATCTATTTAGAGAATTTTCATTTCCCATTTTAGCTTTTCCATACCAAAGCCATTTGATTGCTTCGCGTACTTCTCCTTACTAGCAGAGATACAGAACACCGGCATCAAAGGAATCGCAGTCTTTCACTCCGGTATACATCATCATTTCCCGAAGTTCCTCCTGCATATTTTCCACCTTGGAAATTACGCCCTCTGCCCCATGGGAAAGAAGGGGTTGCAGGATTCCCCGACCTACGGAAACCGCATCTGCCCCTAAAGCCAAGGCCTTATAGGCATCATAGCCGGTATCCATACTGCAATCCACGAATATCTGCATCTTACTATCCTGTAAAGCCTCCTTGATTTTCGGTAAAATCTGTAGAGGAGCAATACCGAAGGGAAGTCTGCCGTGATGGTGAGAAACTACAATGGCAGCACAGCCTGCTTCCTTGGCCTTCAGTGCATCCTGAACGGAAAGCACGCCCTTTGCCACAAAGGGTAGCTTGGCATAGGCTACAAAGTCCGCTAAATCCTTGCTAAACACCGGCCCCATAAGAATTCCGTCTACCACATCGTAACGGCCGTCTGTTCCCGGCACGTGATCAATATCGATTCCCACTGCAACAGAGCCGTGTTCTACAGCATAGTCTATCTCTTCCCGTATTCTTCCATGATCTGCAAAAGGCTTGATAATCCGCACTGTATCAGGATTTTGGGCAACGATTTTACCATAATCTTCATTGTCTTCCATCCCTACCCAGTTAAGCGCATTTAATTCCTTTGCCGCTAAAGCATACTCCTCCATAGGCGTTCTTCCATTTTCCAGCACCTTGTTCAAGTGGGAAAATGCCGGCATCATAATGGGGGAGGAATATTTCTTACCAAATATTTCCTTCTCCAGGGTAACCTCTGTACTGTCTATCACCCGCATTTCCACATGGATTCGGTCCAGATAGGCTCTGTTGTATCGATTGGCATCCTCTGCATTTCCACTGGTTACCGGAATGACTCCCGGTCTTCCCGGCCATGGGCTATTGTTCATTTCCATAAAAATCTCCTTTCAAAATCACCATTGATAAACATATGCTTTACTATCGCCTTTTTACCTTAGCGTTCGGCTTTTACCGATTCCGGTATTTACCCTTTAGAAAAATTCTATTCTTCCCCATACGTAGCGTCCTCCAAGCTTCTACGCTACCGGATAGAATAAAACCAAAAGGGCATAGGCGGCAAGGGCAATCAGTAAAAACAGGGAAATAAAGGCGGAAACGAATTCCTCCTGCTCCTCCTTTTGTAAAAGTCCTTTAATCTGTAAAGGCACAGGAAATCCTGTAGGACAAAGAAAGTACAGAATAACACCGAAGGAAAAAATTCGATTCTGCATTTGCTCCTTAAAAAGCAGGAAGAACAACAGAATAATGCTTCCGCAAAACAGAAGACGGATTCCTGCCAAAGTAAATAAAGAAGCTAAAAATCCTTTGTGCAGCCTCATACTGTAGCCCAGGCTAAACAATATCAGAGAGCCGATGGGAACGGTCAACGTTTCCATGGTATTGTCAAAAACAGCCTTTAGACCTGCATTTTGCATAAGGACTTGATGCAAACCGCTGGCATTCATGAATACTCCGAAAAGCACTGCAAGGATAAAGGAGCTGGTAAATATTTTCCTGGCAAAGGGTAAAAGCTTCCGTTCTCCTATACTTTTATTCATTAAAATCAAGGGCACAAAGATAAAGTTAATCAGTATTCCCGCGATATCAAAGGGAATCAAATTGGCCGTATAACTCTTCCCCACCACGCTGATATACAAGGGCAGTGCTACTGCCCCGCCTTCGCAGGTTAAGCACAGAAAGGGAGCAATTTCCTGAAAGTCTCTCGGTAAAAGCTTAGAAAGTTGTCCTCCCAGAAAGTAAACCAGCATCCAGATAAAAATCAAAAAAATGATTTCTAAAAACACGCCCTTTTCCAGATTTGTTTCCACCATAACCTGATAAATCAGAAAAGGAAACAAAATATCCAACGCAATTCTTTTTGCTCCCTCATTTTGTTCGTGGCTAATCCAAGCTCTTCTTCTGGCGTGACCTCCCAAAAATAACAGGAAGAACACCGGAAATATCACGGAAACCGCTGCCATTTTCCCTCCTTGTTTTATAAAAGCCTAAAGGCTCTTGTTTTCGTTCCATTGAAAATTTCCAGCTTATCATATGCTTTACCTTAAAAAAATGCAAGTAAAAGAAGAGCCGCTGCATAATGCAGAACGGCTCTTCGTATGAATTGCTTTCTTTATTTTTTTAAAGTAAAGCTGTATTACTTTCCTTCATAAATAGGATGTGCATCGGTTAATGCTCTTACTCTTCTTGCTACTTCTTCCTTGCTGCTTTCGAAGTCTGTAGCTACTTTGTAAAGGCATTCTGCAATTTCCTTCATATCCTCTTCTTTAAAACCGCGGACAGTAACTGCGGGAGTTCCGATTCTTACACCGGAGGTTAAGAATGGAGAACGGGGATCGTTGGGAATTGCATTCTTGTTTAATGTGATGTGCACTTCATCACAGGCATTCTGCAGGAACTTTCCGGTAACATCCTGGAAGTTGGTTAAATCCACCAGCATTAAGTGGTTCTCCGTTCCGCCGGATACCAGCTGGAATCCCTTGTCCATCATAGCGGCAGCCAATGCCTTCGCATTCTTCGCTACCTGCTGCTGATATTCTTTATACTCCGGCTTTAAAGCTTCTCCAAAGCAAACTGCTTTAGAAGCAATGACGTGCTCTAAAGGTCCGCCCTGCACACCGGGGAATACGAACTTATTGAAGTTGTACTTCTCTGCTACTTCTTTACTGGATAAAATCAAACCGCCACGAGGTCCTCTTAAAGTCTTATGGGTAGTTGTGGTAGTAACATGAGCATAAGGAATCGGGCTTGGATGCACGCCTGCAGCAACAAGACCCGCAATATGCGCCATATCTACAAAAAGGATAGCTCCACAAGCATCGGCAATCTCACGGAAACGCTTAAAGTCAATAACTCTTGGATATGCGGAGGCACCGGCAATAATCATCTTCGGCTTTTCTTTTAAAGCCTGCTCCATTACCGCATCATAGTCAATATAGCCTTCTTTGGTAATTCCATAAGGAATGATATTAAAGTAAAGTCCCGAAAAGTTTACGGGTGAACCATGGGTTAAATGTCCGCCAGCATCCAAGCTCATACCCATAATCTTGTCTCCGGGCTTACAGATTGCCATGGTAACTGCCATATTGGCTTGTGCACCGGAGTGGGGTTGAACGTTTGCATATTCACAATGGAATAATTCCTTCGCTCTTTCGATAGCAATAGCTTCTACTACGTCTACGGCTTCACAGCCTCCGTAATAACGCTTTCCGGGATATCCCTCCGCATACTTGTTGGTTAATACGGTTCCCATAGCCAACATTGCGGTAGTGGAAACAATATTCTCAGAAGCAATCAACTCGATGTTATTTTGCTGTCTTTCATACTCTTCCCAGATTCCCTTCCCCACCTCAGGGTCATGTTCTTGAATAAAATTCATGATTTCTTTGATCATTCACGCCTCCTTTTCATCTGAATATTCCTTAATCTTCTTTCCAAAAATACTCAGAAACCACCACTTGAAGTTGCTTTATGTTGTTGTACACCTGAATCTTTGGATAGTATAACAGATTGAATTTGTTTCGGCTAGTTTTTTTGTTCAAAAATTTTTCTCCATCCTCAAAGAGTACTCCCTCCACTCGTGTACCTTGTTCATCTTCCAGATATAATTTGATGGCATTTTTGTTTTTTCCCACAATTTTAAAATCCTTTAGCAAAACATTCTTCTGGGCAAAGGCAGGCTTTTCATTGCCTCTTCCGAAGGGTTCCAAGCGGGACAAGGAACGAACAAAATCCTCTTTTAGATAGGAGAACGGTAGGACCACATCAATCCAGACCTTCTCCTCCAAATCCTCCGCCTGAAGCCTTGCATTTTGCAGGAGAGCCTTCTTTAGCAGAGAAACATTTTCCCTTGCAACGGAAAATCCGGCCGCCATGGGATGACCTCCGAAGCGTAGCAACAGTTCTTTTTGTTCCTCCAGGCGTTCCGCCATAGGATAACCGGGAATGGAACGTCCGGAGGCTTTACAGCTTCCGTCCTCCCCATTGGTGAGGATAAAGCAGGGACGATAATAGGCTTCCCGTATCCGTCCCGCCACAATTCCCGCAAGACTTTCATGTAAATCGGGAAGCACCAAAAACAGCAACGGCACATCTCCTTCCTGTTCCGCCAGCGCCTTCGCTTCATCCACCCCTTTTTTCGTCATTTCCTTTCGTTCATCATTGAGAACCAGCAAGTGAGCCGCCTTTTCCTCGGCCTTGCCTTCATTCTCCTCCAGAAAAAGAGAGAGTGCCAGCATAGCACTTTCCAGACGACCTCCCGCATTGATGCAGGGACCGATTTGAAAACCGAGTGTATAGGAGGAAATTTCCTGCTCCGGCAAGATATGACATTGCTTTAGAAGCGCCTGCATTCCGATATTTTGAGTCTTTTGCAAATGAGCCAGGCAATACTTTACGATAACACGATTTTCTTTTTGTAAAGGCATCACATCACAAACCGTAGCAATACCGGCAAAGCAGGCCAGCTCCTCCAAAAGCTCCAAGCCCTTTTGCCGTTTTTCCAAAAGCATTTTCATGAGAAGATAGCAGACCATGGCTCCACAGATTTCTTCATTGGGATACTTACTGCCCTCTCTTTTGGGATTCACCACGGCAAAGGCTTCCGGAATCCTTTTCTTTCCCTCTTCATCTCTTCGTAAATCATGATGATCCGTAAGCAGTACATCCATACCGTAGGATTTTGCTTTCTCCATGGCGGAAAATGCGGAAATGCCGTTATCACAGGTAATCAGAAGGGAAATTCCCTCCGCCTTTGCCTCCTCGATAATCTGCTCGTTGATCCCGTAACCGTCCAAAATTCTGTGTGGAATCACCACGGACAGCTGTTCTTTGGAGAAAAATAAGGAAAGTGCCTTCGCCAATATGGTAGAGGCACAAACCCCATCCACATCATAGTCTCCCACAATCCTAACTTTTTCTCCCTCTTTCATGGCTCGCTCCAGGCGATTTAAAAAACGAATACTGTCCGGCAGGAAAAGAGGAGAGGGAATCTCTTCTCCCTCTAAAAAATTCCGCATTTCTTCTTCTGTTGTTAAATCTCGATTCCGAAGAATGCGAACCAAAACCGGATCCAGAGATAATTTCTCTCCCAACTCCTGAAAATCTGCCTTTTTCCCGTATACAAACCACTTTTTCATTTTTTTCCTTCTTTATTAAATCTTTTTTTGCCGATGCATCTCATTATGAAACTTTATGCTGTATCTTTCATGAAACTTTATGCTGTATCTCCGGATGTATCGCTCTGCTTCTATTGCTTTCCCTACTTCCGGCCTATCCAAAGCCAACACTTCCTCCTGTGCAAAATCCTTAAATTAATTTGCGGAAGTATTTTTTTTCTTGTATAGTAGAAAAGTCCGGGCATGTATTTTGCGATTAGAAATGGAGATATGATGAATTTATTAGAAATCAAAAGAGATTTAAATAAGAGTGCCTTAGCCCTTTTGTTATATGTATTGTCTGTACAGATATTAGCTGTACTTTTGGTGCTGCTTCTGCCTTTAAGCAAGATTCCTTTACTATCCGATCAATACATCTGCATGGTCATTTCCGTGGTCATCAGCTATTGTCTTTTGAACAATATCTTTCCGAATGAAACAAGCGCAGAATCAACTAAAGAAATAAGCACAGAGCCAAATCCCAAAAAAACAAGCTTTAGCATTCTGTCTTTTCTGCATTATTTTATGCTTTTCCAAGCCGCCCAGTGGATAGGCGGAATCATCAATTACCCGATTATAACCCTCTTTACCAAGCTTGGCTTGAACCTGTCTTTTTCCGAAGAAGCGGCAAGAGGGGGAAGCCTGACGAATGCCCCTATGCTGTTTTATACGATTTTGGTGGCTCCTCTAATGGAAGAACTGGTTTTTCGCGGAGTCTTTTATCACCGCTTCCGTTCCTACGGAAAATATTTTGCAGCTTTTTGCACCGCATTTTTCTTTGCTTTAATGCACAGCAATTTCCTGCAATTTGCACCGGCCTTCAGCATGGGAATTATTCTCTTCTTTATCAGAGATCGTTACGGCCTTCCCTATTCCATCCTGCTGCATTTCAGTAATAACCTTTTGGCCATTGTGATAAACAACCTGTCTCAGGATTCAACTCTGATTCAAGGCATCTACAGCCTATTCCTTCTTGCCGGTTTGGGATATGGCATCTACTATGTTGTAAAAAATAGAAAAAGCCTGGCAGAAGACAGACAATACGAAAAGGAACACTCCCTTTCCTTAAAGCAATTCTTTTCCTCTCCCCTCTTATGGGTAGATATCGTCCTGATGGTGGCTCTGGCCTGTGTCAGCCTCTTTGTCCCTATGGATACAGGAGCAATGTAAAAATAAACTAATACAAATTTATGCATATAGGTCCGGAATAAGGGGTAATCTGAGCCCGTGGGTACTACATCACCCCTTACTTTCCAAAAAGAGTTTCCAGGATGCCTCTTCCAAAGGCAGCACCGATATTTCCACCCAGTCGTCTTCCCAAGCCTTTTCCAAAGACGGATTTTCCGATGCCGGAGCCGATTTCCCGGCCGATGGATCCGGAAACGGAGCGGCCTACGGATTTCATTACGGTCTTTTGCTTGGACTTTTCCTTTTCCATTTCCCGTTCCTGACGAAGGCGTTCCTTTTCTTCTTCCTTTTCCTTAAGTCTTTGGACTCTCTCCTCTTCTTTCTCCTGCTTAGCTCTTTCCTTCTCCTCCGCCTTTTCCTGTAGAAGACGGTTTTTCTCTGCTTCTTTTTCTTCTAATTCCTTCTGGAAACGCTCCTGCTCTTCCTTTCCCTTTCTATGCAGGAATTCGTAAGCGGAATCCCGGTCCACCGTTTCTCCGTAGCGAATATAGAGGCTTGAAGCCTTGATGGCTCTGTCCTGCTCCTCCGGGCTTGCCTCTCCCAGATAAGACTGGGGTGGGAAAATCTTGGCCTTTTCCACGATGGCAGGACTGCCGTCCTCCTGCAAACAGGAAATCAAGGCCTCTCCCGTTCCCAGGTTCTCCAGTACCTCCTCGGAGGAAAATGCAGGATTTTCCCGGAAGCTGTCCGCTGCCGCACGAATCTTCTTGCGTTCTGCCGGTGTATAGGCTCTTAAGCCATGCTGAATCTTATTTCCGCACTGAGCCAAAATGGCATCCGGAATATCCGAGGGGCTTTGGGTAATATAATAAATGCCTACGCCCTTGCTTCGAATCAAACGGGTGATTTGGTTTAATTTTTCCAGTAAGGCCTTGGGTGCATCGTCGAAAAGGAGATGCGCTTCATCAAAGAAAAAGACAAAGCGGGGCTTCTCCAAATCCCCAACCTCCGGAAGCAATTCATAAAGCTCCGATAAAAGGTAAAGCAGGAAGGTGGAATACAGCTTCGGCTCTCCCATAATTCTCTTGGCATTAAAAATATGGATAATCCCCTGTCCCTTTTCATTCTGCCGGAAGAAGTCCTTTACATCCAAAGCAGGCTCTCCGAAGAATTCCTTTCCTCCCGCCTCTTCCAAGGCTACTACGGAACGGATTAGGGCATTTAAACTCTGGGTAGGAAGATTACCAAAGGAAGCACTGTACTCCTTGCTGTTTTCCGCCACATACTGCAATACGGAGCGAAGATCCTTGGTGTCAATCAATAAAAGCCCTTCTTCGTCCGCAATCCTAAAGACCACGCGCAAAATATCGCTCTGCACATCCGTACAATTCAGCACTCGGCTTAAGAGCAATGGCCCCATCTCTGAAATCGTGCAACGTAAGGGAATCCCTTCCTCCTTCGAAAGGGCAAAAAGCTCCACAGGGAAGCCCTGATAACGGAATTCCTCCTCTGTAAGCTTGCATTCTTCTCTTCTCTTTTCAATCCCTTCGGAAGCTTCTCCCGGCTTTAATAGACCGGATAAGTCTCCCTTTACATCGGATAGAAACACCGGAATTCCCAGGGAAGAAAACTTTTCCGCTAAAACTTTTAAGCTTACCGTCTTACCTGTTCCCGTTGCTCCGGCTATAAATCCGTGACGGTTAATTTTATCGGAAAGAATAGAAATTCTCTTTCCTTCTTCGTTTATGGCAAAATCAATTTTAGACATAGGCTCTCCTTTTTGTGAAATCAGTAATGCCATTTTACTAAAAAACCATTCTCTTGAACATTGCTTTTTTTAATAAACTTGTCAAAACTCCCAGTGCTATGCTAGGATATAAAAAAGCTATGGAGGAAAAGAATATGATGATTTCAACCAAAGGCCGTTATGCCTTGAGTACCCTGATTGATATAGCTGAACAGGAAAAGAAAGGAAATCCCGTTTCTATTAAAGAAGTAGCGGAACGACAGGGAATTTCCGTAAAATATTTAGAGCAGATTATCGCCCTGATGGTGAAGGGTGGATTTTTAAAGAGCGTCCGGGGAGCCAAGGGAGGATATCTTCTTTTAAAGGAAGCAAAGGATATTTCCGTGGGAGATATTTTAGATGCTGCAGAGGGAACCCTCTCCCCTGTGGATTGTGTGAAAGAGGGAAGTAATTGTGAACGGTCTGCCAGCTGTCCCACCTTCCCCTTATATAAGGAAATAGACGAAGCCATCTATGCCGTAGTGAATCGCTATAGCCTGGAGGATTTACTGCAATGCAATTCCAAAGGAAAGCTGGAGCATTGTCCGAGTAAGAACTAAGAAAAGAGAGAATCCAAACAAATCTTATAGTGCTGATGTAAAATGATATATCCTACATTAGCTGAGCATTAGGAACTAAAAAAGACGATGAATTTCTTCATCGTCTTTTTCTGCGTGCGACAGGATTCGAACCCACGACCTTCTGGTCCGTAGCCAGACGCTCTATCCAGCTGAGCTACGCACGCTTGCGAAACGCAAGGAATATCATAGCAAAGCTTCATTTTCCTGTCAAGCACTTCTTCTAAATCTCATCCATTGCACCGTTTCTCTCCAAGATTCCGGGAATCTCTGCAAGAGATACGATACGATAACGGAACTCTGCACGAGAGCCTGCCAGCTCCTTTAATCTTCTGGAGATTCTCTGATAAATGATGGCACAGTCTTCTCTCTTGGTTCCAATCAGAAGAATCAGATACTGGGAGGAAGAATACTTGGTGTAAACGTCTCCCTTTCTTAAGCCTTCGGATAAAGACTGCTGTAAAATCTCAGCACGGGTGTTCAGCTTATCCTGATTCTGGATGGGCTTTCCTTCATAATCCACCAAGGTGCAAAGCATCATAAAGATGGAAGAACCTCTTCTTTCCAGATTTCGTCTAAGCACATGATAAACGTCAATAAAGCTGGTGAAGGGGCAAAGGTAAGCGCCAATCTTCCTGGTTCCCATCTCGCTCTTCAGCTTCTCGTCCTTACGAACAATGTTGGCCTGAATCTGACGGATATCGTCGGTTACTACACGAACATTGTCGGAAAGTCTTTCGTAGCAAGCCCGTAAAGCATCGGGAATGGGTACTTCCAACTCGTCCTGATAGTAGTGAGCGCACTTCATGTACAAATCGTATGCGGTCTTATAATCCTTCTTCAGAATCAAAGCATCAATCATCTCGATCTGCCATCCGTTGTCCGGATAGATTTTATTGGCCTGATCGTACATCATGAAAAGCTCTTCGTATTCCTGATGCTCACGGTAATAAGCCCCTAAGAATTCAATCACTTCATCATAAAGGCGCTTTAGGCGAACGCTCTCCAAGATAACCCAGTAGTCTGTAGCAAACTCCGGCAATAATTCACCCTTGTATATCTTAAAAGCCTTCTGATAGTAAGACAACTTCTTACTATCTTCCTTACTGTTCTTCGCCTTTAAGCAAATGTCTTCGAATTCCTGCACGTCCATGACGTAATCATACTCAGGAAGATACTCCGGAGCATAGATTCCTCTTTTTCCGTCAATAATCTTCTTTCCGGGCATCCCCGCCTTCTTTAACTGGGTTCTCGCCTGGTGGAGCAGGTTATTCAAGCTGTTGTTTTCATCCAAAAGGGACTTATGACCGAAAATTCCATCAATCAAATCTCTTTTGGAAATGCCCCCCAGCCCTCTTAAGAGGACAATTTCGGTGAGCTTTAGGAAATTGGCTTTATTGTTATTTCCTAAGTCTAACTGCTTATCTCCGATGTAAAGAGAAAAGCCTCCCAGCATCTCTACATAAATTCTACTTTTCTTTTTCGCTTCCATAATCGTCCTTTATCAAAAATACCATTTGTTCCTGCCTATTTTAAGATTTTTTTCATCGCTTGTAAAGCTTTAAAAGGATAAATATTTTGGCTTTTTTCAATATTTCCTGTATTATACTAGGAAAAACGGAAAAAAGGAGACTCCTATGCGAATTTTATTAGTAGAAGACGAGAAAATTCTATCCAAGAGCATTAAAATGATTTTGGAGCGGGCGGAGTATGAAGTGGATACTGCTTATGACGGGGAAGAGGCATTGGAGTATGCCAAAACCGCCATTTACGATTTAATGATTTTAGATGTGATGATGCCCAAGCTAAACGGTTATCAGGTGGCAAGACAGCTGCGTAAAGAAAAAAACGGCCTGCCTATCCTGATGCTTACCGCCAAAAGCCAGCTGGAGGATCGTATCGAAGGCTTGGAAGGGGGCGCTGACTACTATCTTACCAAGCCCTTTGACAAAAGAGAGCTTCTGGCCTGCATCTCCGCCTTATTACGAAGACAGGGACAGGAAGTGAACAGCTTAAGCTTCGGAGATCTAAGTCTGGATTTGGACAGTAAGGATCTTTCTTCCGGAGCACATAGTCTGAAGCTTTCCAAAAAGGAATTTGAGCTGATGCGTATGCTTTTACAAGGGAAAAATCAAATTCTAAGTAAGGATCAGATTCTCCAAAAAGTTTGGGGCTATGACAGTGATGCGGTGGAAAATCATGTGGAGGTTTATATCGGATTCCTCCGGAAAAAGCTTAGGCTTTTGGAAAGCAGGGTTAGCATCCAAAGCCGTAGAGGTCTGGGATATTTTCTGGCAGAGCAGGAAGAGGGCAAAGAGGAGTAAAACGGCTTGCAACTTTTCTTAAACAAGAAAAGCGAATAAGGAAGAAAAGAAAAGAAAAGTAAGGTAAGAAAGGAAAGCAATGAAAAAACAGAAAATTCGTATTATGGCACTCCTCTTTTTGCTCTTTACGGTGATGCTGCTGATATTATCCTTCACCAACTTTAACTATAGTAAAAAGGCCCAGGAGGAGCAAATGGATATGGAGCTGGAGCAACTGATGTTTCCCGGCTTTCGAAACGGACATGAGGCTCTGCCCAGTCGCTATTTTTCCTATGTGCTTTTGGAAATTGGTGAAAATAACGAAATAACAAGCCAGCAAAGCTCCCCTGCATGGGACTATTCTTCCTTTGATTCTCCTCCCTCCGAGAAGGGTCCGGAAGGGCAGGGTTCGGATTTTTCTCCGAAGGACAGAAAGACTAAAGAAAAGGATATTCCTTCGGAAACAACTGCAGAAACGAGTTCTTCGAAAACGAATGATAACAACGAAGATATTTACACCGATGATAGCTCCGAAGTTTTAAATGCTATTGTGAAGAAGATTCTGAGCAAAGAAAAAAGATCCGGTACCATCTATCGTTATAAGCTTCGTTTTCTTCTTAAAGAAGAAGGACAGAAAACCTTGATTTTAGGAGATTATCAGAGAGAGCTAAATATGCTGAACAAGCAGGCTCTTTCCACTGCTCTCTTGGCTTTGGTACTGATTCTGCTGTTTCTTCCCTTAGACTACTTCTTTTCCTCCTGGGCCATTCGTCCCAGTGTGCAGGCCATGGAAAAGCAAAAGCAGTTTATTTCCGATGCCGGCCATGAATTAAAAACGCCATTAGCTGTCATAGCCGCTAACCTCTCTCTTTTGGAGGATCAGGATTTATCCACGGAAACTCGGGATTTTGTTCAAAACATCGCTGTTATGAGTAAGAAAATGCAGGGATTGGTGGAAAAGCTTTTACAGCTTTCCCGTTTAGAGCAGCAGGTATTCACCTATGGCGAAATGGATTATTCCCGACGAGTTTCTGAAATCTGCCTGCAAATGGAAGCACTGTTTTTCGAAGAGGGAATAGAATTAGATGTTGACCTAGAACAGAATATTGTTTTAAAGCACGCTATAGAAAGTCAGGTGGAGGAGGTTTTACGAATTTTTCTGGATAACGGACGAAAATATGCGGATAAACCCTCTACCCTCTTTGTAAAGCTTTACAGAGAAAAAAATATGGCCATCCTTTCCGTGGACTCCGCAGGAAGAAGCTTGAGCAAGGAAGAATTTGAAAAAATATTTTCCCGCTTTACCCGACTGGATGAGGCCAGAAGCCAGAGTGAAAGCTTCGGTTTGGGACTATCCATCGCCAAAGAAATCGCCGCCAACCACAAGGGAAAGGTCTTTGGCTACGGAAAAAATGGCAGGAATTGCTTTGTCCTTGCCCTCCCTATACAGTAAAGAAAATAGGATGTGAAGTAAAAGAGATTTCTAAACTTGCTTTCATGCAAAATAGCTTCGCTGCAGGGGTAATCTGAGCCCGCGGGCACTTACGAAAAACGACTGGAAGGAAGTTTTTCGCTTAGTACCCCTGCGTAGGCGAGGTTAGCGAGAGCGTGCCCCAAAGCGAAGCTGTTTTGTCGGAAAGCAAAGCCAGTCATTGCTTCACATCCTATTTATTATTTTCGTAAGGTAATGGGACAAGGAAAAGCAATTCCTGCTATTGCACCGCACAGAGAATATCGTTGTTGATGGTGGTGTAGAACTCCTTCTTTAGGCCGGGATAGTCCCCTTTGTACTTGGCCATCAGGTACATTAACTTGGTAACGGTGGCTTCCAAGGTCATATCATAGGCTTCCAAAAGCTGGAAGTCTTTTTTGATTTTCTGTCCCACCTGATAAATCTCCATATTGGAGCCTTCGTTTACCACCTGGGTGGCCATGACAATGATTTTTCCTTTTTTCTGCCACTTCTCCATTTCCTTGTAAAAGACTTCCTGCATGCTTTCCGGAATACCGCCTACGCCGAAGCTTTCCATGACAATGCAATCATAATTTTCAAAAAGATAGGAAAGCATTTCCGGTCTGGTACCGGGAATCAGCTTTAGGACGCAGATGGAATCATCCAAATCCAGATGGAATTCCACTGCCTCTCTCAGGGGCAGGTAGGGAATATATCGAATGATTCTACCGTCTTGCATCCTGGCCAAGGTTGGGAAATTCACACTTTGAAAGGCATGGAAGGAACGAGCCATCATTTTCTTCGCTCTGGTACCGGAAATCACATTGCCGTTAAAGAGAAGAACCACATTTTCCGAATAAGGGTCACAGGCGTAGCGCACGCTGTCCAGAAGATTCATCTTGGCATCGGTACTGTCCTGATTAATAGGTTTTTGAGAACCGGTGATGACAATGGGCTTTCTGGAATACTGTACCATATAGCTTAGCGCCGCCGAGGTGTAGGCCATAGTATCCGTGCCGTGTAAAACCACAAAACCGTCATAACGGTCATAGTTTTTTTGAATACAAGCCCCCATTTCCCGCCAAATCTTAGGTTGCATATTGGTGGAATCCACATTGCAAAGCTGAACAATGGAAAGCTCGGCAATTTTCTGTAGCTCCGGCACAAAGGCAATGATTTCCTCTGCACTAAGGGAAGGACTCAGTCCATCCTCTGTTTGCTTGGAAGCAATCGTTCCTCCTGTGGCAATTAGCAATACCTTTTTCACCCGTTTCTCCTTCCCTCTTTAAAAGTCCGCATCATCTCATTGGTTAAACTGAAATCATTTCCCTGGAGCTCCAGCTCCTCCCGACTGAGCCACAGCGCTTCGGAAAGCTCCTCCTCATCTCGAACAATCTGAACCTCACCCGTTTTCGTAAAAGTAGCCTTTTCCTCATCCACTTTGGCAAAATATCCTAAGAGCAAGTCATCCGCCATTCCCCAGGGCTGGGATTTATAATACTTTAGCTCCTTAATGGGAACACCGGTTTCTTCCATAGCCTCCCGAATCGCCGCTTCCTCCCCAGTCTCCCCAATCTCGATAAAGCCTGCCACAAGGGCGGGTAAGTAGCTTAGTCTGTTGGCGTATCTTGTACAAAGGATTTTCTCCTTATGGATGATTCCCACAATCACTGCCGGCATAATCTTCGGATAGAAGACCTCCTGACAGTTGGGACAACGCATAGCTCTTTCTTTTTTATCCTTCTCCGTCTTTGTGCCGCAGACGCCGCAATAACGGTGCTTTTGATAAAAATGAAAGAGATGCATCCCTGTATTAGCCAAAAACAACAGAGACTTCGGTCCCTTAAATTCCCGCCGGAGCTCTTCCAAAGAAAGGTAATCTCCGAATTCCACGATATCTTTCAGCAGATAATAGTCCTGCCCGTCCAAGGAAAAAAGGTAGGTAAAGGACTTTCTCCAGTCATTTCCCATGGCCTGCTGCTCTCCTTTTCTGGATAAAGCATTTTCCTGAACTTCCTCTTTTTCCTTGGGAAAAGAAGCCAAATACTCTTTGATTTTATAAAAGGAAAAGCCCTCTCCCTCCGGACATCTTAGACTTAAACCGTCTCCGCTCATGATAGCGTCGGAGGGATCCACCTTCTTTCCGGACTCTCTTTTAACCAAAACCGACTTCCCTGAAAAAGAAAGGAAATAGTCTTCCTTTCCGGGCTTTTTTTCCGGATGATATTGATTTTGAAAATGATGTTGTCCCAGGTCTTGAATCATCTAGCCTTATCCTTTCTTACGCTATTGTCTGATTGAAAACGATTTCATCTTATTGTTTAGGATGCTCTTCCAAAAATTTTAGGTAAAGCAAATCTTCAGGCACTGTAATCTTTTGGTTCTGCTCTTCTCCTAAAACCAGATAGGGCTGTTCCTGCGTAAAGGCTTCCACCATCATGGCGTCATCCGTAATGCTTAGCCCCTCCTCTTTCTTCTCTAAGAAAGTTTTATAGGCTTCCCAAAGTAAGGTAAAGGAAAAGGCTTGAGGAGTCTGAATCCGATAAAGACTGCTCCTATCCACGCTTTCCTGCACAATACCCTTCTCCACTCGCTTTATGGTATCTGTCACCGGAAGCCCCGGAATCACTGCCCCATAGGACTTTCTTGCCTGATAAATTCTTTCACATAGGTCTAAACTAAAGCAGGGCCGTGCCCCGTCATGGATAAAAAGAGAGAGCTCGTTTTGAAGATTTTTGCTTTCTCCATGCTTTATCTCCTGCTCTTTTTTATGCTCTTTTTTATGCTTTTCTCTATTCGATTCCCTATTTTTCAAAAATTCCAAGGCGGAGTAAACAGACCAGTAGCGCTCTGCTCCCCCCTCAATCAGGGAAACTACTATGCCTTCCTGTGTAAGCGGAGAAAATGAAGCAGCGAGCTCCTCTTTACATTGTGCGTATTCTCCTTCTAAGAACCGAAGCCCCAGATCTTCCCGCCATTGCTTAAGTTCCCCTTTCACTCTTTCTTTATCTTCCTTGGAAAGAATCAAAAGAATTTCTTTGCACCTGTCCCAGCTGCAAAACTTTTGCAGGGCGGAATAATACAAGGGCTTTCCCTGAAAGGGCAGAAACTGCTTTTTTTCCTTGCATCCCATACGGCTGCCTTTTCCGGCCATCAGAAGGATGACGGTAATTTCTCTTTGATTAGGCATTCTTCCTTCCCATTTTCCTTTCCATTCCGCTTCAAAGTTTTTCTATGCTTCGTTCTTCTATACTGCGTTTTTTACACCCTAGCCTTCCGTTAAAGCCAAAGAAGGATAAGCATTCAAAGAAGCCTCTCCTCGTTTTCCTGCCTGATAATCATAATAGGCTGCTGCCGCAATCATAGCCGCATTGTCCGTGCATAGCACAGGGCTTGGGCAGTAAAAGCTTAAACCGTGAGCCTTCGCCTTCTCCTCCATCTTCCTTCGAAGACAGCCATTTGCGGAAACGCCTCCCGCCACCGCCATTTTGGATACCCCTAAGTCCAGAGCCAGCTGTAAGCATTTTTCCGCCAAGTCCTCACAGACTCCCTCCTGAAAAGAGGCACAAAGGTCTGCCACCCTTATTTCTTCTCCCAACATTTTCTTATGGTTTAACTCATTTAAAACCGCAGATTTCACACCGGAGAAGCTAAAGTCATAGGGCGTATCCAGTTTTGCTTTGGGAAAATGATAGGCAAAGGGGTCTCCCTCCTTCGCACTCTGCTCCAGCTTCGGGCCTCCCGGATATCCCAGTCCCACGGCTCTGGCAATCTTGTCGAAGGCCTCTCCCGCCGCATCATCTCTGGTTCTTCCATAGATTTTGATTTTTCCGTAATCCTCCACATACAGCAGATGACTATGTCCACCACTGGCCACCAGGCAAACATAGGGAGGAACGCAGTCCTGATGGGCAAGATAATTTGCCGCAATATGTCCTTCAATGTGATGTACTGGAATCAGGGGCTTCTGAATGGCATAGGCCAAAGCCTTGGCTTCGGAAACGCCCACCAAAAGAGAACCTACCAGTCCGGGACCATAGGTTACCGCCACCGCCGTAAGCTCGGAAAAGCTCTTCCCCGCCTCTTCCATAGCCAGACGAATCACCTCATCAATCTTTTCCAAATGATTACGGGAAGCAATCTCCGGCACTACCCCTCCAAACTCTGC
This sequence comes from Oribacterium sinus, assembly GCF_963537195.1. Taxonomy (GTDB): domain Bacteria; phylum Bacillota; class Clostridia; order Lachnospirales; family Lachnospiraceae; genus Oribacterium; species Oribacterium sinus_A. The sequence continues at coordinate 20,081 of NZ_CAUTEG010000026.1, forward strand.
GTGAAGAGCCACCTGAGAGGAAATCACATTGGAAAGCACTTCCTTTCCGTTCTTTACCACTGCCGCTGCGGTTTCATCACAGCTGCTTTCGATTCCCAAAATCAAAACATCTTCCATAAAACTGTACTCTTTCTATATTTTCTTCATTCAGAATCTCATCACACAGATTCTTATAATCCAATGCATGTGCACTGAATTAGCCTATCCTGTTCTTTGCTTCGCTCTCAGCTTTATTTTCCTTCTTCCTCTTCTTCAAAGGAAATGTCCTTGCTCCAAGCATCTCTAGCGAATTTCACCGGAAAAATATGGCTGAACTTATCCTTATACTGCTCCGGATAAACCTCCGAAGGAGAATAGTGGGTAAGCCACATTTCTCTGGGTCGGGCTTCTCGGCCTAAGATGGCTGCCTCTTCCATAGTCATGTGCTTATGCTTCTTGGCATTGGAGAGCTTGTCCTCCTCTCCATACATTCCTTCACAGATAAACAAATCCACATCCTTCGCCTTTTCGGCTATCCTTGGAATCGGTCTGGTATCGGTACAATAGACCACGGAAATCCCCCGTCTTGCCTCTCCCATGACCATATCCGGGGTAAACAGACTGCCCTCATGCTCTACCGCTTCTCCATGTTGCAGGCGATTCCAGCAGGACACGGGAATGCCAGCCTCCCTTGCCCGTTCTACGGAAAATTTTCCGGATCTGGGAATCGTGATTTTATAGCCAAAGCAGGGAATACTGTGTTGCACCTTAAAGGCCTCCAGCTGAAAGCTTTCACAGGAAAAGCTTTGCTGCTCTTCCTGAATTTCTATATATTCGATGGCAAAGGGCAGCTCCGGCGCAATACTTCTTAGTCCATTTACCACCCTGGCCAGTCCTTTAGGGCCAATCATGGTCACCGGCTTGGTTCGCTCCGCATTTCCCATGCTAAGCAACATTCCGGGAAGTCCGGAAATATGATCCGCATGGTAGTGGGTAAAGCAGATGGTGTCAATGCTATAAGGGCTCCACCCCTTCTCCCGCATGGCAATCTGGGTTCCCTCCCCACAATCTATCAAAAGGCTGGACCCGTTACAGCGTAACATTAAGCTGGTGAGCCAGCGCTTGGGAAGGGGCATCATACCGCCGGTTCCCAGTAAACATAATTCTAACATAATTTATTGTATCGTCCTTTCCATGAGGATGGCATCCTCTTCCGGATCCCGGTAATACGCCTTTCTTTTGGAAAAGGCCCGAAATCCCTCTCGTTCATAGATTGCTTTGGCAGGGTCATTGCTTTCCCTTACCTCTAAAAATATTTTCTGAATGGCTTCCCGATCTCCTATGGAGAGAATTTCCCGAAGCAGTTGTTTCCCAAAACCCTTACCTTGATGCTTTTTCTTCACGGCAATGCTTTCCAACTCTCCTTCCACGCCTAAGACTCTCAGAATCGCGTAGCCTAAGATTTCCTCTTCCTCCATCAAGACAATGGCTCTATCGTATTTTCCCTCCACAGCACGGAGGAAATCCTGCCGAGAATAGGCCATACTGCCAAAAAGTGCTTGATCCATCTCCCAAATCTCTTCCACATCCCGTACTTCCATGTACCGAAAAAACATTTCTCCTCCTTGATGACTCACTTTATTCGTGAATCGGATAGTTCTTCGCAATCAGCTTATCCTTAGTTTTCCCTAAGTCTTTGTAAGCCTCCTCCTGCACAATCTGAAAATCCTTTAAAGCTCCTGCTTCCTTTTCTCTTTCCGCCTGAGGCTTCCTTAAATACTCCAGATGAAATCCTGCTTCCAAGCCTTCCCCCTTTTTCCTTTCTCCCAGTAAGGCTAGAGATGCTGCCCTTTGCAGGGCATTTTGGGGGTTGGGGAACAGGCAGCGTTCCTTCTTAAGGCTCTCTTCAATCTGCTTTCTATAGGGAAAAATGCCGTCCCCCAAGAAAATCTGCTGCCCCTCCTGTTCTTTTGCAAAAGCAAGAAGCTCCTCAATACTCACCGCCCTTTCCGGAGAAATACACTGTCCCAAACGGTAAGATGCGGTATAGACCTGTCCTCTTCTGGCATCCAAAAGCACATGGATGGGATTTGGTAAAAAGCTCAGATTTTCCTGCAACATTTCCAGCGTACTGATTCCATAGAGGGGAATATTTCCGGCTAAAGCCAGTCCCTTTCCTGTTGCCGCTCCGATTCTAAGACCGGTAAAGGAGCCCGGACCCTTACAAAGGAAAATCTGATTCACCTCTTCTAAAGATACCTTACAATGCTCCAAAAGACTAATGCATAGAGGCAGTAAGGTTTCAGAATGGGTGAGTCCGATTTGTAAATCCATCTCTCCTAAAATCTGTCCGTCCTTTACAAGACAAACTCCGGAAACTCGTCCGGAAGCATCTAATGCTAAGCTTATCATTTTTTATCCTTTTCTTTCATAGATTGCTCTATTTCACAGATTATTCTATTTCATAGATTGCTCTATTTCATAGATTGCTCTATATCATAGATTGCTCTATTTCCTATCCTCTGTTAAAGAGTTTTCCCATAAACTTTCTGATGTTTTTTACTTTACTTCTCTTCTTTGCTGTCTTCCATACGGATTCTCCGAAAGGAAAATCCCTGACTTAAATCCTTTTCAATATAAATCCATTTGGCTTCCGGAGGGATATCCTCCCTGACCTGGCTGGCCCATTCCATTAAAGCGATGCCTTCCCCGGAAAGCATGTCCTGAAAGCCGATTTCCCAAAGTTCCTCCGGATCTACGATACGGTAGAGGTCGAAATGATAGAGCTTTTCTCTTCCCTGATATTCCTTCACGATGGTAAAGGTGGGGGAATCTACATTTTCCGAAACCCCCAGGCCCTTGGCAAAGCCCTTGGCAAAGACGGTCTTTCCTACCCCCAGGTCTCCCTCCAGACAGTAAATCTCGCCTTTTTTGGCTTCCTGTCCCAGGCGAAAGGCCAACTGATAGCTTTCTTCCTCACTATTGCTAATCCACTCCATCCCATGCTCCTATTCACAAAAAACGCTGGTGCCTTAGACGCCAGCGTTTCTTTTTATTCTTCCCCGATGGCGTAGACAAGACCTATGTCATCGAGTTCCATACAAGCGATATTCCCAAAAAGAAGCTCTCGTTTCTGCTGTAGCTAGCCGGCGATATCTCCTTACTCCTCTGAAGCGGAATTTACGCGAAGGTAGTGGAAAACTCTCCTTCCGGTTTCATCCTCGAAGGCGGAAAGACGAGCCAGAAAATCTTCTTCGAAAAGAATATCGGAAATGATGGCAAATTCATCCTTTCGTCCGGGAAGAACATGAACCTTTAACTTTCCATCCTCTACGAAGTAGCTCTTTAACTCCTTCTCAATTCCTTCTTCCGTCCCTTCAACGCGAAGAAAATAACGGAAAGCATTTCCACCCATGGGCTCTATTTCAATCATTTTATCGGACCAGCCGATTCCCTGGAAATTACTTTTATGACGCACTGCCGCAATAATATCGGAAACTACCGCACTGGCAGTAGGCAGCTTACCGGCTCCCATGCCGTAAAGCATGGTGGTTCCCAGGCAATTTCCTACGATACGAATCCCGTTATACACTCCATTTACCGGATAGAGAGGATCCTGCTCCTCCACCATCATGGGGGCTACATAAGCAAAATACTTGTCCTCCACAGTCTGTACGGAACCCAAAAGCTTAATGCTGTATCCTAAGGCCTTGGCGTAAGCCATATCAATATCACTGACATTACGGATTCCTTCCGTGTAAATGTCCTCGTGGCGACAACGATTGCCGGAGGTCATGGAAAGGAGGATGGCCGTCTTTCTGGAGGTATCAAAGCCGTCGATATCCGCAGAGGGATCTCTTTCCGCATAACCCAGTCTTTGCGCTTCCTTCAAGGTGTCCTCAAAGCTGGAGCCTTCCTCCCTCATCTTGGTTAAGATGAAGTTGGTGGTACCGTTTAAAATACCGGTAATTTCTGTCACATTTTCTCCGGCATAGTTATGATAAAGGGTACGAATAACCGGGATTCCGCCGCCTACGGAAGCCTCGAAATAGAAGTTGCAGTTATGCTCCTTAGCAGTGCGAATCAGCTTGGAACCGCAGGCATCCACCACCGCCTTGTTAGAGCTTACCACATGCTTACCCTTTTCCAGACAGCTTTTAATATACTCGTAAGCCGGATGAATTCCTCCGATAGATTCCACCACAAGCTCCACTTCCGGATCATTTTCAATGACGGAAAAATCTGTAGTGACCAAGGCATCCTCCACACCGGGAATATGCTCTTTTCTGGCCAGAATGTACTTTATTTCAATACCTTCTCCGCCCTTTTTCTCAATCTGTGCTCTGTTCATATCCAGCACTTCTTTCACGCCGGATCCGATGGTTCCGTAGCCCATGATAGCAATCTTCATCTCATTCGCCCCTTTCTTCTCCTAAGAAACTTTTCCCCGTTTTAGTCATTTCCCGCAATCTTTCGATCCGGACAGCCCAACTGCATCCACTTCAGATAAGCGGAAATGAAACGATCGATATCTCCATCCAAAACCGCATCCGTATTGCCGCTTTCTTCCCCGGTACGCAGGTCTTTTACCATGCGATAGGGCTGTAAAACATAAGAACGAATCTGGGATCCCCAGCCGTTGTCCTTTACTTCTCCTCGAATGCCCGCAAGCTTTGCTTCCTGCTCTTCCTTCTCCTTCAGATAAAGCTTGGTCTTTAACATCTGCATGGCCTTGTTCTTGTTCTGAAGCTGAGAACGTTCCTCCTGACAGGCTGCCACAAAGCCGGTGGGAATATGAATCAAACGAACTGCAGAGGAGGTCTTGTTAATATGCTGTCCACCTGCACCGGAAGCACGGAATACCTCCATCTTAATGTCCTCTTCCCGAATCTCAATGTCGATATCCGTCTCAATATCCGGCATAATGTCACAGGATACAAAGGAGGTCTGTCGCTTTCCCTGGGCATTAAAGGGGGAGATACGAACCAGACGATGAATGCCGGACTCGGAGCGAAGATAGCCGTAGGCATACTCTCCCACCACTTCCATAGTTACGGACTTAATGCCGGCCTCATCTCCATCCAGATAGTCTAAAATCTTCACCGTGAAACCGTGGCGTTCCGCCCATCTGGTATACATTCTGTAAAGAATGCCTGCCCAGTCATTGGCTTCCGTTCCGCCTGCTCCGGCATTTAAGCGAAGTATAACGTTCATGCTGTCATATTCTCCGGACAAAAGGAGGGTGGTATTCATCTGATCCAATCTTTCGGAAAAGCTGTCCAGTAATTCCCGAATCTCCGGAATGACGGAATCATCATTTTCCTCTTTGCCCATCTGAATCAGGGCTTCAATATCCTCATAATTGCCTTTTAAAGCGGTAAAGCCTTCCAGCTCATCCTTCAAATGTCTCGCCTCTGTGGAAAGCTTGTTGGCCTTCTCCGGATCTCCCCAAAAATCGGGTTCTTCCATCATACGGTCCAGCTCTATGATTCTTTTTCTCTTGGTATCCAAGTCCAGGGCAGCTTCCAACTGCTGCAAGGGCTCTTCCTTGGAGGAAAGTTCTGATTTAAATTGATCAAACTCGATCACAGAGGCTCCTTTCTCATGCTCTTCTTACTATTTACTCTATTGATTCTTGCTTTTGGATCTTAATTCTTACTGCAACGGCTCCTCTAAACGGCAGTTAATTCTTCTGATAGAGGTTCGCGCCGTGGCACTGCTTATACTTCTTTCCGGAACCGCAGGGACATGGGTCGTTCGGATAAATCTTTCTGCCTTCTCTTTGCTTCGGGCTTCTTACCGCAGATTCATCTCTGTTGGTTGCCAGAGGCTTTGCCACCTGCTCTCTTTCCACCTTCTGCTCCAGCTTAATCTGGTACAGCACTCTGATGGTTTCTTCCTGAATACTTCTCATCATGTTCTGGAACATCTCATAGCCGGCAATCTTGTACTCTACCAAGGGATCCTTCTGTCCGTAAGCCTGCAAACCGATACCGTCTCTTAGGATATCCATGTCATCAATATGGCTCATCCACTTCTGATCCATAACCTTCAGAAGAATTACTCGCTCAGCCTCACGCATCTGCTCCGGATTCGGGAACTCCGCCTCTTTCTGCTCATAAAGGCGAATGGCTTCTTCCTTCAGTCTCTGGCTCAGCTCATCTCCGGTCATGTTCTCATATTCCTCTTCCGTAAGTCTTAACTTCTTTAAAGGAATAATGCTCATCAGGGTGTCATTTAAGCCGG
>NZ_CAUTEG010000027.1:0-26195 GCF_963537195.1 Oribacterium sinus
TTTTAAGCTCGGTAGAATTTACTTCTGCACTGGAATTTACTTTTTCAATTTAGCTAGTTTTCACTCTCCTGCCTTTTCTAAGACAATTCTATATTCCTCTATCCTATTTCCTTACTCATTTCGGATAGCTGCAAGAGGACTTAGCTTCATGGCTCTTACAGAGGGGAAATAACCGGATAACATACCCACCAGCATAGCAAAGCCGATAGCAAAAAGAGCAAGCCAAGCCGGAATCAGGGAAAGCTGTCCTTCTCCGCCATTGGTAAAGCCGCTCAGCACATCGCTTCCTCCGCCCCCGGTTAAACTGTTAATAATCGCGGAAATTCCGTAGCTTAAGGCAATGCCGATTAAGCCTCCGAAAAATCCGATAAGAGCGGATTCTGTCAGGAACATATTTCGAATATCTCCCATATCACAGCCCAAAACCTTCATTACACCGATTTCCTTGGTTCTTTCGAAAATGGACATCATCATGGTGTTCATGATTCCGATGGCTGCAACCAGTAAGGAAACTGCACCGATTCCTCCCAAAACCATTTGCACCATGTTGATGGAGTCCTGGCTTTGCTTTAACCATTCCAGGTTAGAGTATGCGGAGTACCCCATATCCGTAATCGTCTTCTGAACCTCGGATACATTTTTCATATCATCTACGAAAACATAGGCTTCATCGTAGACATAGTAACGAAGAGGCTTTCCGTTCTTTCCCGTCTTGGGATCCGGAACCAGGTCCTTCTTATAAATCTTCTTTAAGAAAGCTTTCAGGGTGTCAATATCCGCATAGGCATACATGGATTCCTCACTGTAATCCTCTGCTGTACCTTCCATGACACCGGCTGTCTTAAGAATGTATTTTTTCTGAGGCTTATTGATTGCTGTCTCCGGCTGGTCTTTGCTGACTCCGTTAGGATTGGATACCTGCTTTTCCGGGAAAATGTAGAAAATAGTATCCTTCATAGGATTGGCCACATAGCTGTCCTGCCAGTTCTTCACCTTATGAAAGGAGCTTCCTACCGTATTGCCGTAAACCAATGTCAGTTCAGAATCTCCGGCAGGAGGTGTAGTTCCCTCCTTTAATTTCATCTGGGAAAAATACGCCTGAGAAACCCCCCGAATACTATAATTGGCCTCATAGGCTCCGAATTTTGCGGTAATCGGCACCTCCAGGGACGGGGAAACACCAGTTACATGGGGGATAGTCTCCAATTGCTTCAGGCTGTCATCCGTCAGCTGTACCGCCGCTTTTTTACCGGTATTATCCGCCATCCCTCCATAATTACTAATGTTAATTTTCGTTAGTGACCCGGAGTTTTTAAAGGACTGCATAAGAGATTCACTCATTCCCAGTCCCAGACTCACCATGACTACAATGGAGGAAGTACCGATGACTACACCCAAAACCGTAAGTACCGTTCGAAACTTTCTTCGTTTTAAGTTGTTAATGGCCAAGAGAAATAAATCTACTACCTTCATTTAGCTCTTCTTTCTTTTCTTACGGATGAAATAGGCGGCTCCTCCCACAACAGCAACTACTGCTCCTCCTATGCCAATACTCTTAATCGGTAGGGATGAAGTCGGTTTTGTTTCTGTAAGATCTCTGCTGGCTCCACCCGCATCATCCATGGATTCGGCCTCCGCAGCTTCCGTTACCGTCAAAGTAATTTCGGTTTTTTCCGTGGCCTTATTTCCGTTTACATCCTCATAAGAAATCTCTACAGGAATGGTAGTCTCCCCATCCGTTGCCTTAACAGCGGAAAGCATAACATCCACGGATCCTGTTTCTCCCGGCTTAATGTTTCCTACATAAGCCGTGGTCTTTTTGATGTAGTCATTTTCAAAATTGGCGGTAACATTGTAGAGCATTACACGTCCGGTATTGTTGATACTGAACATGGCATTGGCTTCATTGCCCACAGGTACGCTGGAAGGATTCACATCAAAGTTGGAAAATCCCATTCTTGCCACCTGATTTACCGGAATATCAATATCTACCTTCTCCTCCGCATTCTTAAAGTCGGGAGAATCGTATTTTTCATTAATAGTCAAAATATAAGATTTGGGATCCACTCCCGCATTAGCTTTTACATTCAGCCTAAGCTCCGTGCTGGCACCCGCCGCAAGGGAATTCACCACGTAGGAGTTAGATCCTTCGGAAATAGCAAACACGGTCTGTTCCTGAGCCTTTTCCGAGGTCAGGGTAAAGAGAATATTGCTTGCTGCAATGGAGCTGGATGCGTTTTTCATATTTAAAATCAAGGTGAACTCATCTCCGGCATAAACCTTTTCCGGCTCCGTTCTGTAGGAATCCACAATGATTCTGGCTTTACTACGGTCGTTGGCATTAAAGTCTCTCAGCTTTTCCTTCTCCACATCCACCATGTTGGGATTCTTTACATTAACAAAGAAGGAGTAGGTATCCGTAACAGACACCGTACTTCCCGGCGCCAGCTTATAGCTTACCGTATAGGACAGGGGATAAAATCCGGTGGCGGCGTTTTGCTTAATAGCCATGGAATAAGCAGGAGAAATCACCTCTCCCTTTTCCACCTTGGCATAGTCTCTGTCGTAGTTGGCTTCGTTAATGGAGAAGGGAAAATCCTTCACTGCCTCCGCCTTTGCCGCAGCGGTAAGCTGTACGGCTTCCTTTTCCGCTAAAGACATATTCATCTTAATCTTTACATCATACAGGGTCTTTCCGCTTTGGTTTCGGAAATTCACGTTGTAATTCATCGCATTGGGATAGGTTCCCACAGGGGTACTTTGATTCTCTCCCACCACAAAGGCTTGAGCCACTGTCTTAGTTCCGGAATCCTTCACTTCTCCGCTTTCCGTGATGAAAACGTTAACAAACTCGGTTTTATTCTGAGTCTGGCTGGCTCCCGGTACATCATACCAGATGGTAAAGGGTACACCGAAGTAGCCGTCACTGGTATTTCCGCTGCTGTCCTTCATCTTCAATGCATCGGAACGGACATTCACCTTAAAGGATAACTCCTTGTACTCTCCCTTTTTCAGGCTTCCCAATTTCTGCTCCTGGGTGAAAAGAGAAGCATTCACTTCGAAGGGGTAGACGCCTCCATCCACCGGATAAACGTAGTTTAAGCCGTTGTTGTAGGCATTGTTTTTTCCGGCCTTATAGCCCTCTTCCCAGGCATCCTTCTGTGCCTCACCCTGCTCATCTTCATCGGAAGAATCCTTGTAGGGATTGTTCTTTTGCGTCTTTTGGGGGCTGTTCTGGGTGGTCAGATAGCTTTGGTCGTTGGATAAACGCACTCTTACGTTATTAATCACATCGGAATTCGGATTACTAAGACCGTTTAAGCCGTTGTAACCGATACGAACCTTCACTTCCATTTCCTGTCCCGGATATCCTGTGGGCACGTCCTGAACATCATGAATAAAGGTATTCAGATTGGTATTCACATAGCCGGCATAGCTTCTTTGACTGAAAAACGGAAGCATAAGGCTAAGGCACAAAAAGAGTGAAAATAGGTTTTTCCCAATATTTTTCTTTCTATAGACTGTCTCGGTCAAAACCTTAGACATCTTCTTCCTGCTGTTATTTATCTCTTTCATCTTGCTTCTCCTTCTTACTGCTTCGCCGCATTATCTTTTATCTTTGGAAAATCCGCCGTTTCCTCCGGCTTATCCACAACGGTATAGGGCGGGGCACCGTTTTCCCGTAAAATTTCTTCTTCGATTTTGCTTTCTTTTCGAATGACGGTTTCCACAATCCGTCCGTCCACCACTCTAAGCTGTCGGTCAGCCCAGGAGGCGATATGGGGATCATGGGTAACCATAATCAGTGTCTTCCTTTGTTTCTCTACGATATTTCGCATCAAGGCCAAAACCTCTTCCGTGGTATGGGAATCCAGGTTTCCGGTGGGCTCGTCCGCAAAAATAATCTCCGGATCAATCACCAAGGCCCTGGCTATACCCACTCTTTGCTGCTGTCCTCCGGACATCTGGTTGGGAGAACGGTTGGCTTCCTTTCCGATGTTCATAAGCTCCAGATATTCCAAAGCCTTTTTGTTTCTTTCCTCTTTGGAAACCCCTCGAAACATCAGTGGCATAGCAACATTTTCCATAGCATTCAGAAAGGGAATCAGGTTGTAGCTTTGGAAAATGAAGCCTACATGCATCCTTCGAAAAGCCACAAGCTGTTTCTCATTCATTTTTTCAATGGACTCTCCGGTAATGGTGATGCTGCCCTTACTGGGCTTTTCCAGACCTGCCAGCATATTCAGGCAGGTTGACTTTCCGGAACCTGAGGTACCCACAATGGCAATGAATTCGCCCTGATAGATGTCAAAGTTCAATCCGTTTAAGGCATATACCTCCGTATCACCTATCTTGAATATTTTATATAAATCCCTCACGGAAATAATGGGTTCCATTTTTTTCCTTTCTATGCGAAAAGCCTACTTTCCCTAATACTAAGCTAGTATAGAGGATAGCCCCTTACTACGCAATGAGAATGTTTTCACAACGATAAAACCGCTTCTTTTGATAGGACAAAAGAAGCGGCATCTCCGTTACAATATTTGGAAAAAACATTAATTTAATGCATTTTTTTCTTTTTCTACGGAATTGAACTTGGGAATCAAAACTTCCTTGCCTCCCATGTAAGGCTGTAAAGCCTTGGGGATAGTTACCGTTCCGTCTTCCTGTAAATGGTTCTCCAGGAAAGCAATCAGCATTCTGGGTGGTGCCACACAGGTATTGTTTAAGGTAAAGGCTAAATGATTCTTACCATCCGCCCCCTTAACACGAATCTTTAAACGTCTTGCCTGTGCATCTCCCAAGTTGGAGCAGGAACCTACCTCAAAATACTTCTTCTGTCTGGGGGACCAAGCCTCCACGTCACAGGACTTAACCTTCAAATCAGCCAAATCTCCGGAACAGCATTCCAGTGTTCTAACAGGAATCTCCAGACTTCTGAAAAAGTCTACGGTGTTCTGCCAAAGCTTGTTATACCAGTCCATAGCTTCTTCCGGCTCACAAACTACAATCATTTCCTGCTTTTCAAACTGGTGGATACGATAAACACCTCTCTCCTCAATACCGTGGGATCCCTTTTCTTTTCTGAAACAGGGGGAGTAGGAGGTTAAGGTCAAAGGAAGGGACTCTACCGGCAAAATCTGATCGATAAAACGTCCAATCATGGAGTGCTCGGAGGTACCGATTAAGTAAAGATCTTCTCCCTCAATCTTATACATCATGGCATCCATTTCCGCGAAAGACATTACGCCGTCCACAACCTTGGAACGAATCATATAGGGAGGAATCACATAGGTGAAGCCCCTGTCAATCATAAAGTCTCTGGCATAGGAAAGCACTGCGGAATGAAGTCTTGCCACATCTCCTACCAGATAATAGAAACCGTTACCGGCTACTCTTCCCGCTGCATCTAAGTCCAAGCCGGAAAAGCTGTCCATAATATCCGCATGGTAAGGAATGGGGTAGGATGGAACCACAGGCTCCCCGAAACGCTCATTCTCCACGTTGCAGGAATCGTCCTTTCCGATAGGTACGGAGGGGTCAATGATGTTCGGAATAACCATCATTCTTTTTAAAATTTCTTCCTGTAAAGCCGGCTCCTTTTCCTCTAATTCTGCCAGTCTCTGGGAGAATGTAGCTACCTCTTCTTTAGCCTTTTCCGCTGCTTCCTTCTCTCCCTTCGCCATCAAAGCTCCGATTTGCTTGGAAACCTGATTCTTTTTACTACGAAGCTCATCCGCTTCCATCTGCACCTTTCTGGCTTCCACATCCAGAGAAATAACCTCATCCACAAGATTCAGCTTCTCATCTTGGAACTTCTTTCTTATATTCTCTTTAACAATTTCAGGATTTTCTCTCACAAATTTAATATCCAGCATTCTCTGACCCTCCTTTATTTTATTACCTTACTATAAACTGTCCCCTAGGCATTTTCAAGAACCTTATTAAAACTCTTTACCCGTTCTCCAATTTCGTCTTTCTTTCCGAATACGGAGGAGCCTGCCACAATAAAGTTGGCTCCTGCTTCCAGAATCGGAGAAATATTGTCCAATTTTACTCCCCCGTCTACACCGATTTCCAAGGGAAGGGCTCTCTCCTCTGCCATTTTCCGAAGCCTTTTAATCTTCTCCAAGGTATAAGGGATAAAGCTCTGTCCTCCAAAGCCCGGATTTACAGACATAATCAAAATATAGGAACAAATGGGAAGAATTTCTTCTATTGTGGACAGGGACGTGGCAGGATTTAAAGCAACGCCGCCTTCCATACCAAGCTCTCGTATTGCCTGCAAAGAACGATCCAAATGCTTTACCGCCTCCACGTGAACGGAAACTCTGTCTGCTCCCGCCTTTTTGTAATCGGCAAAGAAAAAGTCCGGCTCCTCCACCATCAGATGCACATCAAAAAAGGCTTTGGACTTATTCCGTAAGGCGGAAACAATTCCTGCTCCATAGGAAATATTGGGCACAAAATGCCCGTCCATAATGTCAAAATGAAAGCTTTTCGCACCTGCAGCCTCAGCTAAAGCCACATCCTCCTGTAAGGCGGAAAAGTCTGCCGCCAATATAGACGGGGATAATCGATTTTTCACGGAAACCTCCTTAATAATTCTTTCTTTCCTGTACAATCTCCTGATATAAGCTTTTGTAACTTTCGTAACGCTCCGGGGCAATCTCTCCCTTTTCCACCGCCTGTTTTACTCCGCAATCCTGCTTCTTCTCTCCCAAATGGTAGCAGGTATTATAGCGGCAGGACTGCCGATACTCTTCAAACTCCGGATAGAAATACCGCAGATTCTCGGGAGAGATATCCGGTGGAAATAAAGAGGTGAAACCGGGAGTATCCAAGACATAGCTATCTTCTCCCAGAGAGAAAAATTCCGCATGTCTTGTGGTATTCTTTCCTCTTTTGATTTTTTCGGAAAGACTTCCTGTCTCCATCCTCCTGTCTTCCAGCAGTAGATTAATCATACTGGACTTTCCCACACCGGAGGGTCCGGAAAAAACAGTGGTTTTTCCCTTTAGGAGCCTTAGAATCTCCTCCCGGTCTTCTTTCGTATTACTTTGGAAAAAATAAACGGGAATACCTGCTTTTTCATAGATACTCTGCATTTTCTCCCGATAATCCGCTTCACATTCCGATAGCAAATCTCTCTTATTAAAGAAAAGCATACAGGGAATTTCTCTTGCCTCCAGGTGCAAAAGAAAACGGTCAATTAAGGGGAAGGAGGGCTCCGGTTCCTTCACCGCAAAAACCAGTGCCGCCTGGTCAATATTACTCACTAAGGGGCGAATCAATTCATTTTTCCGAGGGAGAATCCTTAGAATCTGCCCCACCATTTCTTTTTCCGTGTCAGGAACCTCTTCCACTTCCACCATGTCTCCTACCAGGGGCTTTTCTTTCTTGTTTCGAAAAAGCCCCTTGGCATGACATTCAAAGACTCCCGACTTGGTATCCACATAATAAAATCCGCCGATGCCTTTAATTATCTTACCTGTCATCCTAAGCCTCCGGAGCGAAATCCAGATCATAGGCGGCCAGAACCCTATCCTTCTCCGCATCCACTACTTCCACGGTACCCTTGGAAAGTCCGGCAATTCCCTTGATTCGACCAATGCTTAACTGCATTTCGCTTCCGATTACATAGGATCTTGCGGCTTGCAGGGTGGTGTACCGGCTTTCTCCGTTTACGTCTTGTCGAAGATAAACTACCACTAAGACGGTACCTTCAACACCGGGACCGCCACTTCCCAAAACAACGGTTTGATTTATGCTGGATACCCAAGCCTTGCTGTTGTCATCGGAGGGGGCAAGCTTTGTACTGCTTTCCCCATCCGGACCGGAGCTTACGCTGAAGGGAATTGCCTGTCCTCTTTCCACATAGCTGTCCTTTGCTACTGACTGCTTCAGCACCACACCCTTTGCTACGCTTGTGCTGGGAATATAGGAAATCACTCCGGCTTCCAAACCGGCATCCTCCAAGGCGGAAATGGCTTCTTTCTCGGAAAGATTAGTAAGATCCGGAACTACGGCCCAGTTATCCGGAATTCCGGTACTGACTACAAGCTCCAGCTCTCCCGGCTCTGATGTATCCGCCTTGTTGGTACTGATCAGATACCCCTTTTCCACTGTATCCGACATTTGCTCAAGCACCTTGTAGGGAATCTCTCTATCCTTTAACTCCTTCTCTACCGTGCTGAGCTCCATCTGCTGAAGCTTCGTTAAGTCCTCAGGATGCTCCTTATCATAAAATACCAGTACCTTACTTCCCTTAGAAACCGTAACATACAATCGGCTTCTGACCCCATATTTTCCACTGGGGTAGGAAATAATCTGTCCTTCCTCGTATTTCTCGGAAAATTCCTCCTTTTCCGGATAAATCTTAATGTCATAAGAGGAGAGATATTTCTCCGCCTCGGGGATGGTCTTTCCCACAATATCCGGCAGTAAGCTGTCTAAGGCGGAAATGGTAATCGCCACCTGGGTGCTTTCCTCCGTTTCCTTCTCCGTTGCGCTTTCCGTCTTGGGAGAAAGATCCTTTACGGATCGAAGCATACCCACTAATTTAAAGCCTAGGAAAAGAAATACGCCCAGGATACAAACTACGGATAAAATGGCCAAGGCTTTATACAGTCGAGAAATGCCTTTATCCATTTCCTGTCTGGCCTGACGGGAAACGGACTCGTCTCCCTCATCCTGTCTGTCGTTTAAAAAACCGGCTTCCGGGTCTTCCAAAGCAAGATTTAAGTCATCCCGCAGCTCCTCCACACTTTGATAACGGGCAGAGGGCTTTTTCTGCATAGCCTTCCAAACCACATAATCTAAGGCAGGGGAAACCTCAGGCTCCAAATCCCTTACCCGGGGAATAGGATCTTCCATGTGGGAAAAAACCACCGCCATGGAATTCTCTCCGGCATAGGGAAGCTTTCCGGTAAGCATTTCATAAATGGTGCAACCCAGGGAATAAATATCGGAACGCTGGTCGGAAACCCCTCTTCTTGCCTGCTCCGGTGAAATATAATGTACGGAACCCATCACCGCCGTATTGGCTGTTTCTTGGCTTGCGGCCCTGGCAATTCCGAAATCGGCAATTTTCACCACCCCTTCGGTGCTGACAATCATATTCTGAGGCTTAATGTCTCTGTGCACAATCCCCATCTTATGAGCAGTATCCATACCTTCCACAAGCTGCAGGGCAATGCCGATAGCTTCTCGCTCCGAGCATTTTCCCTTTCTATGGATATAGTTCTTTAAGGTAATTCCCTCCACCAATTCCATGACGATAAAGTGTGTATCCCCTTCATCCACAACATCATAGGCGGAAACAATATTCAAATGATTCAGCTTTGCGGCAGCCTTGGCTTCGTCCTGGAATTTTCGAACAAATTCCTGATCCTCTGCATAATCCTGCTTTAAGACCTTTATGGCTACGGTTCTTCCTAATTTTTGATCTCTGGCACGGTATACATAGCTCATGCCTCCCTCTCCAATGAGGGCTTCTATACTATATCGATCCTGTAGCAGAGTTCCTTTTTCCCATTTCATTATCCCTGCTCCTTTCCGGGTTTCACCAAAATCAAGGCGATATTGTCTTTTCCCCCATTAATATTGGCTAAGGTAATCAAAGCCTCTCCCTTTTCTTCCAAACTGGAGTCATCCTTTAAAATCTGTACCATACTTTCCTGATCCACCATATTGCTAAGGCCGTCAGAGCAAAGGAAAAATAAATCTCCTTCCTCCCACTCCTCCTCGAAGAAGTCCACTTCCAGGTACTTTTCCGCGCCAACCGCCCGGGTAATCATGTTCTTACTCTTTTGATATTCCTCAGAGCCTCGAATCATTTTTCCTCTCTGAATCATCTCCTCCACATAGCTGTGGTCTCTGGTAACCTGGCGCAGACGATTTCTTTGAAAAAGATAGGCTCTACTGTCTCCAACGTTGGAGAAAATAATGCTGTTTCCCTCTACAAAGGCGGTAACCAGCGTACTTCCCATCCCCTGCAAATGAATATTGCTTTGGGAAAGACGAAGCAGCTCCAGATTCATCTTCTGTATTGCCTTCTCCAAGCTTCGTACCAAAGGCAGCTCTTCCTCCTGTTTCAAAAGCGTCGTTAGGCTTTCCACCAAATAGCGGGAGGCAAAGTCACCGGCTCTGTGTCCTCCCATTCCGTCTGCCAAAAGAAAAAGATTGGGAAATTTCCCCAGGGCATCCCCTGTGGCGAAAAGAAAATCCTGATTCATTTTTCGCATTTTTCCCTGATCCGTTTTTGCAAAAAACTCCATCTTAAGCCCCTTTTGTTCCATCCCTTCGTAATTGTCCGCAAGCACCGGCAATATCTGCCCCCATCTCTCTTCTTACCGTACAGGTAATACCTCTTTTCTGCAAATACTCCTGAAAAGCATACACCCTCTTCCGGTCCGGCGGTGCAAAAGTCCTTTCTTTAATAGGATTCACCGGAATGAGATTCACATGACAGGGAAAATGTTCTCCCTTCTCTCCTTTTAATAAATCCGCTAAAGCCTTTCTGTCCTCTTCTCCGTCATTTACCCCCAGCACCAAGGCATACTCAAAGCTGACTCTTCTTCCGGTTTTCTTAAAATATTCCTTTACCGCCGGCATAATTTCCGATAAGGAATAACGATTGGCAATGGGCATGATTTTTCTTCGCTGTTCATCCCTGGGGGCATGCAGGCTTAGAGCCAGTGTAATCCCATAATTTTCCTTGGCCAAATCATAGATTCTCGGTACCAGACCACAGGTGGACAGGGTAATGTTTCTGATGGAGAGATTTTTTCCCTTCTCGTCACTGATGATTCGTAAGAAACGGGTAACCTCCTCATAGTTATCCAATGGCTCTCCGGAGCCCATCAGCACCACATGAGAAATTCTTTGTCCTGTCAGCTTTTCCATAGCATAAATCTGCCCAAGCATTTCTCCTGTGGTACAGTTTCTGGCAAGTCCATCCAAAGTGGACGCGCAGAAGGCACAGCCCATCCTGCAGCCCACCTGGGTGGAAATGCAGGCGGAGTTTCCATGCTGATATCGCATGAAAACAGATTCTATTTTATGCCCGTCAGATAAACGAAAAAGAAACTTCTCCGTATCATCCATTTTAGAGCAAAGGTGTAAATCCGCCTCAGGTAAGGCCACGGAATAGCCTTCTGCAAGCTTTTCCCGCATAGCCTTAGGAATATTCGTCATTTCCGTATACTCCTCCACAGCTTTTTCATGAAGCCAGGAAAAAAGCTGCTCCGCCCGATAAGCAGGAAATCCCTCTTCCTTACACAGACTTTTCAGCTCTATAAGCTCTAAATCACGAATATTTTTCATGCCTTCCTTCTCTTGCAAGAATTACTCCTCCATCCTTTTCTGAAATTGCGTAAAATTACTTCTCCGAATTATTCCGGTACAATGTGGGGATCAATCTTCCGTCTTTCTCTGAAACAGAGCCAGATAAAAGCCGTCCGAGGGCTTCCCGGGCATAAACTTCTCTTCTTTTATCAGGGTGAAAGGGAAATTTTGTAGAATATAGTCCCGGTTCTCTTCATTTTCCTTAAAAGAAAGACTACAGGTAGAGTATAAAAGCTGTCCTCCCTTTTTCACATAGGCTTGAACCGTACTTAGAATCTCCCTTTGCAGGCTTTGCAATTCCTCCAAAGCTTCCTTAGTAAAATGCAGACGAATATCCGGTTTTCTACCGATAACTCCAAGGCCGGAACAGGGCGTATCACAAAGCACCGCATCCAAAATCCCCTCGCCTTCATGTATAAAGCGCTCATCTAAAACTCTGGCATCCCAATGCTCGATTTCCATATTTTCTAAACCAAGACGTTTTTGGTTTTCCACAATATAACGAAGTTTATCCTTCTGGGCATCTCTGGCATAAACCTTACCGCTCCCCTTCAGTAAGGAGGCAATATGGCAGGCCTTTCCTCCCGGGGCACTGCAGCAATCCAGTACCAAAGCTCCTTCTTTAAGCTTTAGGCTTTTTCCCACTGCTTGAGAAGAAAAGTCCTGTATGGTGACGGCACCGGAACGGAAACGCTCCTCCTCTAATATATTTCCGGATACCCGTTCTCCCTCTCCGGATTCATTTCGGATATAAAAGCCTCCGTCACTTTGTAAGAAGGCCTCTGCCATGGCAATCGTTCTTTCCCTGCCATAGTCTTTTAAAAAGACCTCCAAAATATCCGGAGGAAGGCATAGGGAAACTGCATCCTCCTTGGGAAGAGAAGCCAGCTTCTTTTTAATCTCTTCTTTCTCTCCTACAATCTTTCGTAAAACTGCATTGACAAAGGGAACCAGACCCTGAAGCTTTCTTTTTTTTATGCTTTTTACCGCCTCATCCACAATGGCATGCTCCGGAATTTTGTCCATAAAAAGTAATT
This sequence comes from Oribacterium sinus, assembly GCF_963537195.1. Classification (GTDB taxonomy): domain Bacteria; phylum Bacillota; class Clostridia; order Lachnospirales; family Lachnospiraceae; genus Oribacterium; species Oribacterium sinus_A. Next base: position 12,387 of record NZ_CAUTEG010000027.1, read on the forward strand.
GATAAATGGCAATTCGAAAACTTAAAAGAACCACGGGCTTCAGTTTTTTCAGTTTTACACTGCTGTATAAGGAAATCACATAGTCCAGTTGCAGATACCGCTCCAAAATCCCGTGACTGCTTCTGGTTAAAAAAGCCTTCTCTCTGTTTCCCAAGCCGGGATAGTCCGAAAAAAGCTTTCTTAAAGCAAGATGAATAAACTCTCCTTCATAAAAGACCTTTTCCAAAAGCTCCAAAAGTAACTCTCTTTCGCTCTTTTCCACTCTTGGCTTTAAGTTTTTCTTCCTCTTATCCATTTTGCCTCCGGTGGATATTCCTACATGGGCTCCGGTCTTGCTTTTCATTTTTTCAGCCTTAGTCATCTCTTCTGCCTCTTCCTCCATAGAGAATGAGTAAACGAAGAAGCTGCAATACGGAGGATGCCGCTGCCGCTACATAAGTAAGAGCCGCCGCAGTAAGGACTGCCCGAACTCCCTTAATTTCCTGGGGACTTAAAATCCCCTCCTCTTCCAAAATCCGCATGGCTCTTTGAGAAGCATTCCACTCCACCGGAAGAGTAATAATCTGAAAGGAAATTGCCACTGCGAAAACAATGATTCCCAACTGAATAAAGCCGCTTAGGCCAATCAGAAAGCCAATAAAAATAATGGGAATGGCCAGCTGTGAACAAATAGCACAAACCGGATTAATATTCCGGCTGATGACCAGGGGCATATAGCCTACCGCATCCTGAACAGCATGTCCGCACTCGTGGGCGGCAACACCGATGGCTGCAATGGAGGTGGAGTTCTCCGTGGCCTCCGACAGATTTACCGTTTTGTCCTTCGGGCTGTAGAAATCGCTCAGATGTCCTCTTACGGAAAGTACCTGCACATAGCCGATACCGTTTTTCTGTAAAATAATCTCCGCCGCCTCTCTTCCGCTGATACCTCTTTGGGAACGAACCCGGTCATATTTGGCAAAGGTGGACTTCACCAAAGAAGAGGCCAGCAGAGAAAGCCCCATGCCGATATAGACAAAAATCATTGTGGGATCAAAAAAATAGTATGAATAAGGCATCTTATCCTCCAAATCCTAGTAAGAAAGCAGGGGTATCCAAACGTTTTTTTCCTTCTACCTGAATTTCCAAAATTTCCAGATATCCTTCTCCTGTGGAAAGAAGAAGACGATTGTTCTCCTTATTGCGATACATCTTTCCTATGCCGTCTTTCTTCCGAAAGAGCTCCTTTGCTTCCTCCGAAAGACTTTCCGGTAAATGAGCAAAGAGCAAATCTTCTTTAATTTCTGAAAAGCTTTGAAAATCCTTTTCTTTTTGCCGGATAACTCTGGCTTTCCAGATTTTAAAGCTTTTTCCGTTGGGAAGAATACTGACTGCAGCAGGCCAGGGATTAAAGGCCCGAACCATGGCCTCGATTTCAACGGCGGGCTTATTCCAATTCACAAAGCCGTCCTGCTTTACAATCATACTGCAATGACTGGCTTTTTCCTCATCCTGGGCCCTTCTGGGGCAATTCCCCTGCTCTAAAAGACTAAGGGTTTCCAAAATACAATCCTGAGAAAGCAAGGAAAGGGCTTCGAAAAGACTTTCTCCTGTTTCTTCCCCCGTTAATGGAAGCTTTTTTTGAAGCAGGATGTCTCCGGTATCCAATCCTTCCGCCATCAACATGGTGGAAATACCGGTTTCCTTGTCTCTATGCAAAATAGCCTGCTGTATCGGAGAAGCTCCCCGATAAAGAGGCAGTAAAGAAGCATGGATATTCACACAGCCATAGCGGGGAAGCTCTAAAAGCTCCTTGGGAAGAATCTGTCCAAAGGCAGCCACCACAATGCAATCCGGCTTTAATTCCTTTAAATATGCAAGGAGTTCTTCGTCCTTTCTTAGACGATGTACGGAACGAACGGGAAGTCCCAGGCTTTCCGCTGCCTGCTTTACCGGCGTCTTAAGGAGATTTCCCTTCCTGTCCTTTGCTTTATCCTCCTGACTGACCACCAAGAGAATCTCATGTCCGGCCTGATGTATGGCCTCTAACCCCTTCACTGCAAAGTCCGGGGTTCCCATAAACACGATTCTCAAATCATTTCCTCCTCTTCCAGTTCTTCATATTGAACATCTTCCAAATCTCCCTCTACCTTCTCCGTATACAGGACTCCCTGAAGATGATCATACTCATGACAGAAGGCTCTGGCCAAAAAGCCGGAAGCATCCAAGCTAAAGGGCTCCATGTTCTGATTCAAAGCCTCCACATGGATATTCATGGGGCGGGTAACCTTTCCTTCCTTTCCCGGAACGGAAAGACAGCCCTCTTCTCCGCACTGCTCTTCCTCTCCCACAGCTTCAATTTTAGGATTAATGCATACATAGCGAACACCGTCTCCGATATCCACCACAAAAAGCTGCTTTAAAATCCCCACCTGAGGAGCCGCCAATCCAACACCGTTGGCGTCATACATGGTTTCAAACATATCCTGAATCAAATCTCTGGTTTTATCCGTCATTTCCTTAATTTCTTTACACTTCTTTTCCAAAATGGAGTCTCCGATGGTACGGATGCTGCGAATTGCCATAAACTCTACCCTCTCTATAAAAGATCAAACTGGAGCTGAATCAAAGAGCGTTTATCCTCTTTTCGAAGCTCCTCAACAAATAGATTTCTTAATCGAATGATTATATCATGGGATTCTTGCTTAATATAGATGATTTTCCTAAAATTATCCTTTAGCTTATAAATGGTGGCAGGGAAGGGACCGAATAACTCCGCCTTCTCCTCCTCCAATTCCCCCTGTATTCTTTTGATGGTCTTATCCAGCATCAGACTTAAAAACTCTTCCTCCTGATAGCTGCATTGGATGGCCAGCATTCTGGCAAAGGGGGGATATTCCAGTCTTTTCCGAAACTTCTTTTCCGATTGATAAAAAGCAAAGTAGTCCTGTTCCAAAGCCAGCTCCAGCACTTCCTCCTCGGGACGATAGCTTTGAATCAAGACTTCTCCGGGAAGCTTTCCCCGGCCTGCCCGACCTGCTGCCTGGGTCAGAATCTGAAAGGCATATTCCCTGGCCTGAAAATCCGACTGAAAAAACAGCTGCTCTGCCGCCATAATCCCCACCAAAGTAACTTTCGGAAAATCATGTCCTTTTACAATCATCTGGGTTCCCAAAAGAATATCCGCCTTCTCCTCGGCAAAGTCCTGTAAAATTTCTTCGTATTTTCCCTTTTTCCCTGTGGTATCTCCGTCCATACGAAGAATTCTTGCCTTGGGAAAGACTGCATGACAGATTTTTTCCAGCTTTTCCGTCCCGGTACCGAAGGGGGAAATGTAGCTGCTGCCACAGTTCGGACATTTCTTTTCCAGTTTTCTGCTATAGCCACAATAGTGGCATTGTAAAAAACCGTTTTTATGTAGGGTTAAGCTCACATCACAATGGGGACATTTTAGACTCTTTCCGCATTTCCTACAGCTGACAAAGGGAGAATACCCTCTTCTATTCATGAAAAGAATCGTTTGTTCCCCCCTTTCCAAACGCTTCAGTACCGCTTCCTCCAGTGCTTTGGAAAAAATGGAACGATTTCCCTCCTCTAATTCCTTTCGTAAGTCAATTAAAGTCAGCTTGGGTAAAATACTTCCCTCCACCGCCCTGTTTTTTAAAGTAAAGAGCCTGACTTTTCCTTCCTCCGCCTCCCGGAAAATATTGACGGAAGGTGTTGCCGAGCCAAAAAGTACCGGGCAATGGGCAAGCTCTCCCCTTTTTCTTGCCACATCCCGACTTTCATAACGGGGAGCGGTTTCCGACTTGTAGGAACGTTCCTGCTCCTCATCAATAATAATAAGCCCAAGATTGGAAAAAGGCGCAAAGAGGGCTGAACGGGGTCCCAGTAAAAGCTTCACCTCTCCGGAACGGCATTTTTCCATGCTCTCCGCCCGTTCTCCCTGGCTCATTTTGGAATGTAACACCGCCACCTGTCCGGGAAAACGTCCCTCCACCCGCATTCTGCTTTGGTGGCTTAGGGAAATTTCCGGAATCAGATAAATGACTTCCTTACCTTTGGCAAGACAGTCTTCGATTAAACGCAAATACAGCTCCGTCTTTCCGGATCCGGTAACGCCGAAAAGCAGGGCGGAAGGCGCTTCCTCCTCCTGAAAATATTCCTGCATTGCAAAAAGAACCTCCTCCTGCTCTGCATTGAGTTTTGGAGCAGGATAGGGGTTTCCATATTGTATCTTTCCCGGCTTTGTTCTGTTTTTCGTCTTCTTCTTTACCGGAAGCACGGTTTTTAAGCATTGATTTAAGGTCGTTCCATATTCCTCCGCCATCCAGATGGCCAGATCCAAAAGCTGTTTTTCTACGGAAAACTCCTTTTCCAAAGGAGAAAGAATGTCTTTAATCTTCTCTTCCGGGAAGTCTGCCAGCTCCTCAATTCCTATCACATAGCCCTTTTTCTTGCCTCTTCCAAAGGGTATCAAAACAGGATCCCCGACGGATAAGGAAAAATACGTAGGGACTCTATAGGTAAAACATTTATCGATAGATTCATGGGAAATGTCTACGATTACTTTGGCGAACAATGCTTACTCCTTATTTCTTGAATCACCTTGGAAAGAGAAAGAGAATTGGAGGCCTTAAACAAAAGCAGGTCTCCCGGCTTAATTTCCTTTTCCAACGCTATGGACAGTTCCTCCAAACTAAAGCAGGCTGTTCCGGGAAGAAGCTTTTCTCCCATAGCTTTTCGAATCTCTTCCCCCTTCTTTCCTAAAGTAAATAATGCATCAATAGGGAGAGCTTTTAAAAATTCTCCGATTTCCCGATGATAAGCAATTTCATTATTCCCCAGCTCATTCATGTCTCCAAGGACTGCAATCTTTCTCTTTGCCCCTTCCTCTGAAGCCAGGACCTTTAAGGAAGCCTTCATGGAATCCGGAGAGGCATTGTAGCTGTCATCGATAATCAAAATGCCGTCATCTGTGGAAAGTCTGCCGCCCCTTCCCTTTAAGCCCTGAAATTCCTGCAAGCCCTGTAAAAGCTTTTGTTTGTTTAATCCCAGGGAAAGGCCTATAGCCATGGCTACAGAGGCATTGTCCTCCATATGCTCTCCGGGAACGGAAAGGGGAATCTCCTCTTGCTTCTCGTAGAAGAAAAGCTTTAACTTCTTCTCGCCCAAGAATCCCATGGCTCTGATTTTCTCTTCCGTAAGCGTTCCCAATATAGCATCCTTCTTCGGCAAATAAAGAGAAACTTCCTTTTGATTTCCTTCCAAAATGTGCATTTTCTCAAAGCAGGTATTTTCCTTGGTTTTTAAATTCTCCAAATGGGCGGAACCGATATTGGTAAATACCGCAATATCGCAGGAAGCAATCTCCGCAATCCTATGCATCTCCCCGGGGATGGAGATACCTAACTCAATGACACTGATTTCTTTATTTTCCTTAGCCATGGAAAACAATGTAATAGGAAGCCCAAGCTGGGAATTGGCATTTCCCTTGGTTTCAAAAACCGACTTCTCCATGGAGAGAGCCTTGGCAATCATGGCTCTGGTGGTGGTCTTTCCTACGGAGCCGGTTACGCCTATGACTAAACCGGAATATAGGCTTCTGGCATAGCCTCCCAAGGCCTGTAAAGCATCAATGGTACTTTCCACCGGAATAAAACGTACCTGGGGATATTGTTTGGAAAGTTCCGAACAATCCTCCTCCGTAAAAATAAAGGAAGCCCCATGCTCTATAGCCATGGGGATAAAGCGGTGTCCATCCTGCTTTTCTCCCTTGATGGGAACAAAGAGTCCCTTCCTGCAATCCTCCCGGGAATCCAAAATAATCTTGTCTACAGAGGAAAATATCTCCGAAAAAGGAATCTGCATCTTATTTTCCCTCTCTTTCCGCCTCTTCCAAAATCACTTCTCTATCTACAAAACGGGTAAATGTTCCATTTACCTCATTATATTCTTCATGTCCTTTTCCGATAACAGCAATAAGATCCCCCTCCCGGGCCTGATCCAAGGCATAGCGAATCGCCTCTCTACGATCCTCAATCTTCACATAATTCTTGCTCTTCTTCGACAAAGTGCTTTCAATATCGGCAATAATGTCCATGGTTTTCTCATAGCGGGAATTGTCTGCAGTAAGAATGGTAAAATCCGCCATTTCTCCTGCAACCTCTCCCATGCCGTAACGTCTTTCCTTGGCACGGTTTCCGCCACAGCCAAAGACTACAATCAGGCGTTTCGGCTTGTAGGCCTTCAGGGTTTCCAAAAGATTCTTCATACCCATGGCATTGTGGGCATAGTCCACCAAAACAGTGTAGCCCCCTCTTTGCAGCACAACTTCCATCCTACCGTTTACCTGAATCTTCCGTAAGGCGGATTGCACCACTTCTTTTTTGATTTTCAAAAGCGAGGCCAGAGAAATTGCCGCTAAGGCATTATAAACATTGTATCTTCCCGGCAGATGGTTCCAAATCTCCCAATCCTCTTCTCCATGTCGAAAATGGAATCTACAGCCCAGAAAATCATGCCTATGTAAGTCTTCAATCTCCGTAGCCATAAAATCCGCCTGTTTCTTTAAGGCAAAGCTAAAGCAGGGGCACTCCGCATTTTCCATAAATTCTTCTGAAAAATCCGCATCAAGATTCACCAGTCCCGTCTTGGACTGGGTGAAAATTCTGGACTTGTAATACTTATATTCCGCAAAATCTTTATGCTCATTTTCTCCGATATGATCCTCTTCAATATTGGTAAAAATACCATAATCAAAAAGGATACCGTCGGTTCTATGCATCTTAAAGCCCTGGGAGGAAGCCTCCATAACTACGGCATTACAGCCCTTTTCCTTCATTTTCCGGAAGGTCTCCTGTAAAGTATAAGATTCCGGGGTGGTATTTCTGCTTTCTTCATGGATGCCGGCATAATCGATTCCGGTGGTTCCGATGAGACCGCAATTGTAGCCCGCTTCCGTAAGAATTGCCCGCACCATACTGGCTGTTGTGGTTTTTCCCTTGGTACCGGTGATGCCGATCATCAGCATCTCCTTGGAGGGGTAGGAAAAATAAAAGGCTGACAGCTCCGCCAAAGCCTTTCTGCCATTTTCCACCTGTACAATGCAAAGGTCTTCTCTGTTCTGCATTTCCTTCGGTAAATCGGGAAGATCTTTCTCCACCACAAATACACGAACACCCTTTTCCAAAAGCTCCGGGATTTTATCATGGGAATCCATGGTACTTCCCTTCATGCAAAGAAATAAATCCCCTGCTTTTGCCTTTCGAGAATCATAGGAGAGGGAGGAAAACTCCTCCCTCTCTCCATCTCCCCGAAGGACTTTCGCTTCGCTTAAACAAGACAACCAGCCCTTCATCTATGCCTCCTTAGAAAATACCTACAATCTTTTCATTTTCAAAGCCAATCTTTTTTGCTGCCGGTTCCTTTGGCAGACCCGGCATCGTCATGACATCGCCTGCTAAGCATACCACAAATCCTGCTCCTGCGGAGAGGGAAAGTTCACGAATTTCAATCCGGAAATTCTTGGGTCTTCCCAATAGATTGGGTTTATCGGACAAACTGTACGGCGTTTTTGCCATACAAATCGGAAAATTGGAATAGCAGGATTCTTCCAGCTTCTTTAATTCCTCTCTAGCCTTATTCGAATACTCTACCCCGTCGGCACCATAAATTTCCTTCGCCAAAAGTTCAATCTTCTGAGAAATCTTCTGCTCCGGAGTTTGCAAAGTATGGAAATTCACTTCCCCGGCTTCCACAGTTTCCAGCACTGCCTTAGCAAGCTCTTCTCCTCCTTCACTTCCCTTTCCGTAAGCTTCCATGATGGCGCAGCGAACGCCTCTCTGTGCACAGAAATCCTTTAAGAACGAAAGCTCCCCCTCAGTATCTGTAGCAAAACGATTTACTGCCACAACTGCAGGAACGCCGAATTTCTTTACATTTTCGATATGCTTTTCCAAGTTCTCTAAGCCCTTTTCCAAGGCTTCACGATTCTCCTTGGAAATCTCTTCTCTCGGAAGTCCGCCGTAGTATTTTAAGGTACGAAGGGTAGTTACGATTACGGCACAAGAAGGCGTTAATCCGGCTGCCGCACACTTAATATCAAAGAACTTCTCCGCTCCCAGGTCGGCACCGAAGCCTGCTTCGGTAACCAGAAAATCTGCTAAAGCCAAGCCCATCTTGGTGGCCCTTATGGAGTTACAGCCATGAGCAATGTTGGCAAAGGGTCCACCATGGATAATGGCAAGGTTTCCTTCCAGACTTTGCACAAGATTAGGTTGCATAGCATCCTTTAAAAGAACCGCCATAGCTCCGGTACATTCCAAATCCTTTGCATAGACTCTCTCGCCCTTCTTGTTATAGGCTACTACGATTTTGTCTAAACGCTCTTGTAAATCCTTCATATCCTTGGAAAGACAAAGAATAGCCATGATTTCAGAGGCTACCGTAATCTGGAAATGATCCTCTCTCATAGCACCGTCCGCCTGATTTCCCAATCCAACGATAACATTTCTTAAAACTCTATCATTCATATCCAAACAACGCTTCCAAAGAATCTTTTTGGGGTTGATTTCTAAAGCATTGCCCTGATGAATATGATTATCCAATACTGCGGCCAGTAGGTTATTGGCAGAAGTGATGGCATGGAAGTCTCCCGTAAAATGAAGGTTAATGTCCTCCATGGGAGCAACCTGAGCATATCCGCCTCCTGCTGCACCACCCTTTACACCGAAGCATGGTCCAAGGCTGGGCTCTCTTAATGCCACAATGCTCTTCTTTCCTAAACGGTTCAACGCATCATTTAAGCCGATAGATACTGTGGTCTTTCCCTCTCCTAAGGGCGTGGGATTGGTGGCGGTAACCAGAATCAATTTCCCCTTCTGCTTTCCTTCCTGGGCAGAACAAAAGCTTTGGGATAATTTTGCTTTATACTTTCCGTAGAGTTCCAGATTCTCTTCGGAAATCCCATAATTTTTAGCCACTAAAGCGATTGGTTTCAGTGTTACCTCGTGAGCAATTTCTAAATCTGATTTCATTTACTCCATCCTTTCTGTAGACAGTAACTCCTCAAATTCTTCCATGTTCATTAAAACCTTTCTGGCCTTGGTGCCTTCCTCCTCTCCAACGACATGTTCCGCAGCCAACTGATCCATTATCCTTGCCGCCCGATTAAAACCGATGCGGAATTTTCTTTGTAAAAAGCCGATACTTGCCTTGTCCGTTTCAATCACCAGTGATCCGGCCTCCGCAAAAAGCTCGTCTCTATCGCTCTGACTTCCTCCCGTCTCTTCCGTGGCTTCCTTTTCCAGGCTCTTAGAGATGGAATGGTTATACTCCGCTTCTCCTTGAGACTTTAAAAATTCCGTGACCTTAGCCACCTCTTCATCCGATACAAAGGCTCCCTGTACTCGGATAGGCTTGGGTAAATTCTGAGGGAAGAAAAGCATATCTCCCTTTCCCAGAAGCTTTTCCGCTCCATTCATGTCGATAATGGTACGGGAATCCACTCCGCTACTTACGGAAAAGGCAATGCGGGAAGGAACATTTGCCTTAATCAGTCCCGTTATGACATTGACGGAAGGTCTTTGGGTAGCAATAATCAAATGCATTCCGCAGGCTCTTGCCAGCTGAGTCAATCGGACAATAGAATCCTCCACTTCCGACGCCGATACCATCATCAAATCTGCAAGCTCATCAATAATGATTAAAATCTGGGGAAGAACGGAAAGTCCCTCCTTCTCTCTTTCTTCCTCGGTAAGGCCACGTATTTTTTCGTTGTAGCCGGATAAGTCTCTTACACCGTAAGCGGCAAATTTCTTATAGCGACTTGTCATCTCCGCCACAGCCCAGTTCAATGCCGCAGCAGCCTTTTTCGGATCCGTAACCACCGGAATAAGCAAATGAGTAATGCCGTTATATACCTGAAGCTCCACCACCTTAGGATCCACCATGATCATCCTGACCTCTTCCGGACTATAGCGATAGAGTATGGACATAATTAGAGTGTTGATGGAAACGGATTTTCCCGCTCCTGTAGCTCCTGCCACCAGCAGGTGGGGCATCTTGGCAATATCCGTTACCACCACCTTGCCTCCAATGTCTTTTCCCACACCAAAAGCCAGTTTCATCCGGTTCTCCTGAAAGGCGGGAGAAGACAGAATATCTCCCAAATATACAACCTGGCTGTTTTTATTGGGAACTTCAATTCCCACCGCAGACTTTCCCGGAATAGGCGCTTCAATACGGATATCCGCCGCCGCCAGTCGCATCTTAATATCATTGCTTAAAGATACAATCTTGGCTAATTTTACCCCCTGCTCCGGTTGCAGCTCGTAGCGGGTAACGGATGGTCCTACAGAAACATTACTGATGCTTACGGTAATGCCGAAGCTCTTTAGGGTTTCCTTCAAGGTCTGGGCATTTTTCTCGATTTCGCTTCGCTTTTCCTCTTCCTGACTATGGGAACGCTTCAAGAGGGAGAGCGGGGGGAACACGTAGGGTTTTGCAGCCTTTTCCGGAACGGAATCCACTGTTAACTCTTCCTCTTTCTTCTCCTGAATACGCTTTTGTAAGTTTTCATTATCGGAAGCAATTCTTCGGCCATCGGCGGTGTAGACAACTCTGGAGGAAGGGTCTCCCTGTAAAAGACGCTTCTTCAGTTCCTCTTCGTCCAAGGGCTCTTCTTTCATAGACTGTTCTTTCATAGACTGTTCTTTCATAGACTGTTTTTTCAAAGACTGTGACTTTGGAACTGCGTCTATCTCAGAAAGGTCCTCCGGGAAAAACTCTTCCGCTTCCGAAGAATCTGATAAGCCTTCCACCGTGAAGGAATCCTCTTTCCAGTCTTCCTTCTTACTGTTTATTAAATCCAGTTCTTCCTTAACACTTAGTAAGTCAGAACGGAGCGCTTCCTTCTCCTTATTTTCTTCCGCCTCTAAAAGAGAAACTTCCCTCCCTTCCTTAAAATCTTCCAAATGAAAGTCGGTGGTTTGAAAATCTGCCTCTCTCTCTTCCCGTCTCGATCTTCTTTCCTCCAAAGCTTCTCTTGCAGTTTGAGAAATTCTCTGTAAATCGCTTTTTGCCCTTCTTCCCGCCTTTTCCGCAGTCTGCACGGAAAATAAAGCAAAGAGACTCATCAGGGGCTTTTCGGTAATCATTACCAAACATAGTAATATAGCGAAAAACAGCACAATCATAGCTCCAAGACTACCTAAAAATTGCTTTAAAAATAAAAGAAAGATCCCGGGTAATACTCCCCCTTCGGTCAATAAATCCGTTAAATCTTCAGGAATACTCTTTCCTAAAATAAGTACAGGAAGAAAAGCTCCCAGAAAAATATACAAGAAGCAAATAAAAGGAATCTTCCTCATAATCATCGGATTGTTTCGATTTGCCATGGTAAAGGCAACAAGGAAAAATAAGACAAAGGGAAAAAGAACACTGAAGGACCCGAATAAAAATACAAGTCCCTGTGAAAGTCCCTCTCCCACAATTCCGCAAAATCCTAAATTGCTAAGTAGCAAAAGTAAAGAAACAAGGAAGGATAAAATCAAAATGGCTTCTTCTTTGAGTCCTGCATATGCATTTTGTTCTACATTCCCTTGTATAGCTTTTTTTCTGCTTGTACCTTTACCTGTTTTATTTTTATTTGTCCTTTTTCTCGCCATAAAACCTCACAACTACTATTTCTTTCCAGTGCATTATATAACATTTTCAAGACAAAAAAAAGCCAAGGCGCCCCTTGCGATATAGCCCCTGTAATCCCATACGAAATAGCCCCTGTAATAAAGATAGCTAATCCTAAAAAGTCTAAGGAGTCAGCTATCAAGGAATGGGTTACTAATTAAAGACATAATTGACTTTGTCTTAAATGCAAGATAAAATCTTAACATTACTGTGGAAGGGAGAACAGCATGATTCATGTAGCGATTGTCAGTCCGGAAAAATCTTTGGAGCCTATAGAAAAGGTCCTGCAAGACCCCTCCTTTGATTGCCAATTTTTCCCCTATATCTATAAGGACTTAAAGGATATTGACAGCATCTATGAAGACTGTAAAAAGAAATGTGATGTGATTTTCTTTTCCGGCGAACTGGGTTACCACTATATTCACCAGCGTTTTCCGGATAATCGTATTCCTTGTGCTTTTACCGCCTACGAAACCATTGATGTTCTTTCCATTCTGCTGCAATTTCAAATCGAACATCGGGATCAGCCATTAAACCGGGTATTCTGTGACTTCTTAACTGAAACCAACCATTTTATGGACATCCCCAAATATTTACCGGAAAAATCCTGCCCTATCTTTTACAAGGATCACCATTATGATTACAAGCATATCACCGAATATGCCAAAAACCTATGGAGCAAAGGAAAAATTGACTTGATTCTTTCTCGAAGCATCAATAATCTGGGGCAGCTGGATCAATTGCAGATTCCTTATATCGCCGTCTTCCCTAATGAAGAAATGATTCGAAGCTCTATTCAACACGCCTTGGACGAACTTCGTTTAGGCAGTATTGCAGAGCAAAATCTCCTCAGTATTTTTCTTCGCCTTCCCTTTACGGAGGAGGTGGAAAAGGAAGAACAGGAATATCGGGAAGCCACTGTTTATAAGTTTTTAACGGAATATCGAAAAGAAAGTCATTTACATTTTGATATCGAAAAAGGCTTTAATCAATTTTCTATCCTTTTGAGCATTTCCATGGAAAAAGATCTGATGCCTATGCTACAGGAATTTCTTTCCGCCTGCAGGAAAAATCTGAACTTTCCTTTCCGTATGGGTATAGGCTTAAGCCATTCTAAGGAACGAAGTCGCTATTATGCGGAGCATGCCCTTTTGGAAAGTAATCGTTACGGAAGAAATGACGCCTTTTTTATGGAAGAGGAAGGAAAGCTGCTTGGCCCTCTTTCCCAGAAATTAAAATTGCTGGCTGATTACAGTAATCCGAAGGCAATAGAATTTGCAAAAGAACAGGGTATTCACGAAAGTAATATCCTGAAGCTTATCAGCCTTTTTGAAAACGATCCTCTGCAAGCACTTAGTGCCCAATATATCGCAGAGCTTCTGGCCATCACCCCCCGCTCCGCCAGCAGAATTCTGGCAAAGCTTCTACAGCTAAGGTTAATTCGTCAGGGACAGCTGGAGGAAGGAGAATCCTTGAAAGAAAAAAAGAAAATGCGACACGGCAGACCCGCATTGCATTTTCATTTCGAAGAAGAGGCTTTCCGCAAAACCTTTTTTATGGAGTAAAAAAGCTTATCTGCCTTCTCTTCCGAAGAAAAAGCACGCCACGGTGCCGGGACCGGTATGGCAGGCAATGGTGCCGCCAATCACGAAGGTCTCAATCTTCGCCTTCGGATAGCGTTCCAGAATCTTCTCCTTTAAGCTTTCCACATCCTCAGGGCAGGCGGAATGACAGAGAAATACCTTCTCCTCTTCCATAAATCCCTTCTTTTCCATCTTGGACAGCAGGTTATTAAAGGCCTGCTTTTTTCCTCTTGCCTTTTCGATAGGTTTTAGGGTTCCCTCTTCTGTAATCATGATAATGGGACAGATATTCAGTAAACCGCCGATAAAGCCGGCCGCCTTGGAGATTCTTCCTCCCTGGATAAAGAAGCGGAGATCTGAAGTAAAGAAATATCCATGTAAATGATTTCTGTATTCCAGAATCTTCTCAACAAGCTCCTCCATGGAAAGTCCCTGGTCTCTCAAATCTGCTGCCTTATCCACCAAGAGTCCGTAGCCTACAGAGGCGGAAAGAGAGTCTATAATCTCAATCTTTCTATCCGGAAATTCCTCCAGAAGAATGTCCTTAGCAATTTCACAG
>NZ_CAUTEG010000028.1:0-25088 GCF_963537195.1 Oribacterium sinus
GAGATCTATCGCTGTGACTGGAGTTCAGACGTGTGCTCTTCCGATCTCAGTCTGGAAGAGTCCGCCTTTTCTCCAAAGGATCAGGAAAAGGAGAAGGAATGTTTAACGGAAGCCCTGTATCACTTTAAGGAAAATCATCTGACTCCGATGATTTTACGAGCCCTTTCCTATGCCAAGGATAACTATGTCACCATCCATCCGGTTCGAAGTCCGGAGGATATCAGCAGTGTCTCTCAAAGAGACCTTTCTCTTTTCTTGGAAAAAATTGCAGAAGAAGCGGGGGCCGATGCCTTGGTTGTAGATACCGACAGCAGTATGAGTCGTTATCTAGAATGTTTTACTTTAGCCAGAAAAGTCTTTCTTCCGGTTTTGGAAGATCGAAAAAGCAAGACTAAGCTTTCCGTTCTTCAACAATACTTGGAGAAAAATGCAGGAGAAGGCGTAGCGGAAAAATTCATCCAATGCAATCTCCCCACTCTGACAGAAGAAAGCGCCTCCTTCCCCGCCTTGGAACAATACTGCCGGGAGCTTTTATTACGACAGGTCTATGAAGAGGAGCAGGTAGAAGCAGAGCAATACCGAAAAATGGCTTTATAAGCATTTGGAAGATAGCGATAGAGATAGAAATAGAAACAAAGATAGAAATAGAAACAAAAATAGAAATAAAAATAGAAATAAAGATAGAAATAAAAATAAAATTAGAAATGAGAATAGATACAAGAAGCGATACAAGAATCGCTATGCGAATCGAAATATGAATCGGAAAGGAGCTTAAAGTGCTGGCCCTGGATCAGGTAAAACAAGAAATCAAAAAAGAGCTTTTGCTGGATTTGGAAGAAAAACAAGTCAGTGACAGCCATTTGTATCAGGAAATCGACTCCGCCCTTTTAAGCCGAAAGGATCTGGCTTTGCGGGAAAAACTCTACTTAAGAAGCGCGGTTTTTGACAGCTTTCGAAGGCTGGATCTACTTTCCGAACTATTGGATGACGGTACGGTCAGTGAAATCATGATAAACGGTCCAAAAGAAATCTTTGTGGAAAGAAAGGGGCGAATGGAGCGCTGGCAGGGCTCCTTTCAAAGTGAAGAACAGCTTGCGGATTTGATTCAACAGATTGTTTCCCGAATCAATCGTGCGGTAAATACCAAAAGTCCCATTGTAGATGCCCGCTTAGAAGATGGCTCCCGTGTTCATGTGGTGCTTCCCCCCATTGCACTAAAGGGACCTACGGTCACAATACGAAAATTTCCGGAGCCTATCACCATGAAAAAGTTAATTCAACTGGAAAGTCTCACGGAGGAAGCAAGTCATTTTCTGCAGTCTCTGGTTCGTTCCTCTTATAACATTTTCATTTCCGGCGGTACCAACAGTGGAAAGACCACTTTCTTAAACGCACTTTCTCAGTACATCCCTAAGGAGGAGCGAATTATTACCATCGAAGATAGCGCGGAGCTACAGATTCAATCCGTGGAAAACCTGGTTTCTTTAGAAACCAGAAATGCCAATGCAGAGGGAGAGGGCGCCGTCAGTATCTCCGATTTAATTAAAGCCTCCCTCAGAATGAGCCCGAACCGCATTATCGTTGGAGAGGTTAGAGGAAAGGAATGTCTGGATATGTTAAACGCCATGAACACCGGTCACGACGGCAGCATTTCCACCGGTCACGCCAATTCCTCTACGGATATGTTAAAGCGAATGGAAACCATGGTGTTACAGGGTGCGGATCTTCCTCTCCCATCCATTAGAAACATGATTGCCTCCGCCATTGAAATTATGGTTCATCTTGGGAGAACCAAGGATCACAAACGGCGGGTTTTGGAAATATCGGAAGTAATGGGGATTGAAAATGGAGAAGTTAAACTCAAAAAATTATATCAATACAATGGCAAAATTCTTGAAAAGCTGTCGGATCTCCATAACGAAGACAAACTCCGTAGTCGATTATAGAGAGTACATCATTTTTCTTCCGGAATACCTCTTCCTATGGGTCAAGTTTCTATTGCTCCTTCTCCTCTTCTCTTATGCCTTTTATCAGCATATTCTCTTCTTTTTACTTCTGCTTCCCTTCAGTTTTTTCTATCCTTTTCTCCAAAGAGATAAATTAAGAAAAAAGCGACAGGAGGTATTGGTTTCCCAATTTAAAGAAATGCTTTCCATCCTCAGTGCCTATCTGAGTGCCGGATATTCTTTGGAAAATGCCCTATTCGCCTGCATCCCGGATCTGGAAAATCTTTTGGGGAAGAAGTGCTATATGGTAGAAGAGCTGAAGCAAATCAAACGCTCCCTTTCCATGAATCGCCCTTTGGAAGAAGCTCTTTCCCAATTTGCTCTTCGTTCCGGTGTTGATGATATCCATAATTTCTCGGAAATCTTCCTGGTGGCAAAGCGCTCCGGAGGAGATCTGATTCAGATTATTCAGCAAAGCAGTACGATTATTCGGGATAAACTGACTATTACCGAAGAAATCATCACTCTCAATGCTTCCAGACGATTCGAGCAAAAGATAATGAACGGTGTACCCTTCTTTATGATTTTTTATCTAAATGCCAGCTCTCCCGAATTTTTCCGGATTCTTTATTCCAGTCTTATGGGAAGAGTGATAATGAGCTTCTGTCTCTGTATATACCTTCTGGCTATTTACCTCTCCCAAAAGATTATTGCCATCCCCGTATAAGGCTTATCAGATGGAATCTATTGTCACCAAAAAAGGACTATCTATGAACCCCTACACTATAAAGCAAGAACTCAAAAAATTATGGTTTCGTATTCCGGGCTCTAAAACAGAACTACTGAAAAAGCAAATCCTTATTCTGATTGTCTCCCTTCTTCTTGCTGCACTCCTCTTCATGCAGGGAACAGAGCAGCAATTCCTCCTCCCCGGAAATCAAATCCAAAGAGAGCCTATAGGAGGAGTAGAGAAAAAAATTCCCCTCAATGTTACGGGAATTTCAGGAAAGAAAAAGGAAGAAATTTATGTCACGGTATCTCCAAGGCTCTACAGCAAGGAAGAAGCGGATAGAGCTTTTGCGAAGCTGCAAGGCAAAATGGAAAGCTTAATTCTAAGCGAGGAAGACAGCTTTGACGGTATCTCCGGAAATATACAGCTCAAAAAAATCTTTAATCCGGAAAACATCAAAGCTACCTGGAGTTTTCGTCCGGAAAGCTTATGGATCAATCAGAAGGAAACTCCCCTTCAAGATAGCGATAAAAGCTACACAAAGTATAGAGATATTTTAGAAGACTCAGGACAAATCCATCATGAATATCTGGAAAAAGACCAGATTCTTACAGGAACATTGGAAGTAGTTCTCAGCGCCAATATTCATCCTGAAGAGGAAGTGGAAGGGGATGAAATCAGCAGTTTCTTTAACGAAAATAATGAAATCACCTACAACTCACCCACCTACTCCTATGCCCTTCGTATTTTGCCCTTAAAGCTAAGTGAAACCGAAGCCCTGGAAATGGCCCTTCAAAATACATTACAGTACAGCAATGAACATACCCGTTCCACGGATAAACTGCTTTTGCCCAAAGAAATTATGGGGCATCATATTCATTTTTCCGAAAAAAAGAATTTTCGCTATCTTTTGATTCCGCTTTTAGGTCTTTTTGCCTGCTTTCTTCTCCCTCTGCAAGCTTTAGAGCAACAGAAAACCCGTCAAAAATCCAGACTGTCCTCCCTTACCCTGGATTATGCAGAATTGGTTTCCAAGTTAGTAGTTTATCTTGGAGCAGGCCTGGCCATACGGAACAGCTTTTCGGAAATAGCCAAGCACTACAACTATCTGGTGAAAAATTGTCATCAGGAATCCCACCCCTTATATGAGGAGTTAAATACCCTCTTAAACCAGCTGGCAAGCAATGTGGGGGAGGGAGAGGCCTATTTGAATTTTTCGAAAAGAATTGCTTTAAAGCCCTATGGCAAGCTCATCAGTCTCATAGAACAAAACAGGAAAAATGGCAGCAAGGATCTTTCCCGTCAGCTCCATATGGAAATGGAGGAAGCTTTTTCCGTACGAAAACATATGGCAAAGCGTCTGGGAGAGGAAGCCGGAACCAAGCTTCTGCTTCCTCTAATATTACAGCTCTTTGTCATTATGCTGATGATTCTGTATCCGGCCATGCAATCCCTACACTAAAAAGACGAAGAGAGTTCTTGGAAAACAGCAAGCATTCTCTTTGCCCATACATTCACTCGGCAATCATGCCGCACACAAAAGGAGGTTACGATGTACAAATACGCATTAGAAGATGCCCATTATGCAGTGGACGCCTGGCTTTTTTCCAGAATAGAACATTGCAGGAAAAAACGAAGGGATTTGCTGAATGGTGATGAGGCCATCGGCACCATTGAGTTGGTTCTCATTATGGTGGTCTTAATCGGCTTAGTTATTATCTTCAAAGCAAAAATTGTTAAAGTGCTGGAAGAGATTATGAAAAAAATCGAAGATCAAAGTAAGGGTATTTAAAGTGCTTTCTTGATACTTCCCCTTTTTGGAAAGGAAGAGTTTATGGCGAAAAAACAATTCTCCGCATCGATTACGGTATTTCTTTCCCTAATCTTTGTTCTGGTAGCTGCACTGGTGCTTACCATTGCGGAATCCGCCAGAACAATCTCCCAAAAGCTTTATATGCAAACCGCCTTAAACAGTGCCATGGAATCCCTTTTTTCGGAATTTCATAGGCCTCTTTGGGAAAACTACCGTATATATGCCCTGGAATATCGAGATGATAAGCTGCTGCAAGAAGAACTGGAGGGCTTCACCTCCCTTTATACAGAAGCCAAGGATCTCTTTCCATGCAAGGTGGAGAAGGAAGACTTTCTCTTTCCCAATCGGGGAATCCTTTGCGAAGACCATTATTTTGAAGAAGAAGTGCTGGAATACATGCCGGCACTTCTGGCAAAGGATACCATAGAATTTTTAGGAGAGAAGAAAGAAGACACGGAAGCCCTTGCTACTCTGGAGGATTTTCAAAAGAAAGAAAAAGAATCCAAAAGCATAGAAGAATTACAAAAAAAATATTCCCTAAGCCATCGAGATATTGAAGCCTTGGAAGGACTGATTGAGACCATCGATATGGAGTGCAAAGCTTGTGCAACACAGCATAAGAACGGCGCAAAAGCACTTTCTGCCCACAATCCGGGAGCTTTTTATTCTTCCTGTGCCGGCTTTACTGCCGGACTGGAAAGAATTCAGCAAACTGTTCCAAGGTACCAATCCACTGCCGATTCCCTTCGGGAAAAAGTAGCCCAGTTGCGGCAACACTTTGAAGAAGAAAAGCCAAATTTGGAAGAAGACGGCATTGCCGCTATAGAGGCTGAATTAAGCAGCTACAACCAATATTTGGATGCGGAGGGCAGCATAAGGCAAAACATTGAAGCTCTTCCGCCAAAGTGTGACAGCTTAAAAGCACAGGCAGAAACGGTGAAGCAAGAAGTAAAAGACTTTGAGGAATGGTTGGAGGAAGTACGAGAAGCAAGAAGGGAAAATGAAGACGAGGAGGACGATGATGAAGAAGACTTATCCCAAGAAATTCAAGACTTTTATCATTCCGCAGAAGCAGAATGGAACAGCTTTTCCCTTCCGGCCTACAACGGACAGGTCACAAAAATTAACAAGCAAAATAGAAAAGCCTTGGAAAACCTTAGAAATCTGGGTAAGAAAAAGCTCTTGGAATATCTCCTTCCCGAGGGAGTACCCTGTCCAAGTGATGATGAAAAATACGCCGTACCTCCCGGATTTTCTACAAACTCCAAGGCCAATCCCTTACAGGTGGGGCTTTTGGGAGAATACTCTTTACGGTACTTCCATTCCTATCATAAAAAGGATGACGATAAATCCATTCCCTATAGCGGAGCAAACGGCATGGAGGTGGAATATCTTATCCACCAGAAAAAGAGCGACTATGCAAACCTTTCGGCACAGGTCCTGTCTCTTCTAGCTTTCCGAGAAGCTATGAACTTTATCTATATAATGAAAAGTCCGGAGATGCGGGAAGAAGCCAAAGCCTTTGTCACAGCCTTTCTTGCCGTTACTTTAAACCCCATCGTGATAGAGGTTTTTACCCTCTTCGTCATCGGTATTTGGGCCTTTGCCCAATCTCTAATCGATGTCAGACAGCTTTTGGATGATAAACGGGTTCCTCTTATGCATAGTGAAGAAAGCTGGCGGCTCTCACTATCTCACCTGCTTACTTTCAACATAAATGAAGAAGGTGGCGACGAAAATCAGGGAAAGCACGGACTATCCTATCAAGATTATTGCAGAGCCTTTCTCTTTGCCTCCGGCTGTTTGTCCCAAAGCAAAGTCAATGACAGAATGCTGTATTGCATGGAGAAGAATATCCAAAGCACCGTATCAGAAAAGGAAAGCCAATTTCAATTAGAGCATTGCCTGTATTTTCTTTCCACAGACGCCGGAATTAAGTCTAAGCACAGCCTCTACCATAAAGGATTTTTGGAAAGTCTGGGGCTTCGCCCGGAAGAGCACTACCAATTCACCCTTCATTCCGACTATAAATACAAAAATCTCAGCCACTAAGATTCCAATACTGAATATCACGAAAGCGGCAATGGTTCTAAACAAGCTATGGTTCTAAAAGAGCTATGGATCCGTTTTCCTATAAAAAATAGCAAGAGGAGTATTTATGAGAGGCCAAAGCAATTTTCTTTCCTTTCGAAAACCAAGACTGTGTAGAAAAAAAGTGGACAAAGCGGAGGCTTTATTCTCCTCTTCCTTTCAAAAGAATCTGCTTGCCTCCCTGACGATAGAAGCAGCCTTTTCCTTAAGCCTTTTTCTTTTTGCCATCATCATTCTGATGACTCCCCTTTTTATCTTGAACCGGGAAATCCGCATCAGCCGAGAAATGGAGAAGAACGCCAGAATCCTTTGTATGGCCAAATATCTGGAACACTATGGATTGAAAAAAACAGATATCGCGGATATAGAGCACATCGATCAGATTCTGGAAATTTCGGAAACCGCACTAGAAGACATCCTTCTCCCGAATACTATTCCCACGGAGGGAATGGAAAACATTCAAAGCTTTCGCTCCCATATTACCGAAGAAGATATTTATCTGAACTTACAGTACGACGAACCCATACCCTTCGGACTTCTACAAAAGAAGAACATGAGACAGGAAATCGTTGCCCATAGAAGAGCCTGGGTTGGTGCCAAGGGTGCCCGTTGGGAAAAAGAAGAAAATGCAGAAGAAGAGAATGAGGAGGAAATGGTTTACGTGATAGACGGGCCTTCCAAGGTCTATCATCTGTCTTCGGATTGCACTTACATTTCCAATGACTTTCTAAGCTGCAGCGCCAGAAAAATCGACGGTACAAATGCAAAATACGGTGGAAAATTCTGTCCCTGCAAAGCCTGCCACCCGGATCCAAACAGTCCTGTAGTGTACTACACCGAAGCCGGAAGGCGATATCACAGCAGCACCGACTGCCCGGCCATGCGTTCCAGTGTCCATAAGATTCCGCTCAAGCAGGCTTTAGAGGAGGGCAGACATCCCTGTCCCAGATGCGGTAAATAAGACTTAAATAAATCGAAAAACTTGTACAGAAACAGGAGGAAAGAGTATGGCGGAACCACAGTATTTTACTATCAGCAAAGGAATTCTTTTTCTCCTGTTCTTTGCTTTCACCCTCTTTTTTGACTGTCGAAAGCGAAGAATACCCTCTATGATTTTTTTGCTATTTGGGGGAATCCTGCTCATCCATAGCATTTTCTTTAGGAAGATTTATTATGCTTTCTTTTCTTCCTTATCCATGGAGGAATTCCCCTTGCTCCTTCTCCCTACTCTTTTCGCTTTTTTTCTTCTTCTCCTTTCCAAGTGGAGTAGAGAAGCCATAGGCTACGGGGATAGTTTATTTATTCTGCTTTCCTCTTTTTATTGTAATGCTTATCATTTCTTCTTTTTGATTATTACCGCCTTCTCTTGTTCCACCATAGTATCCATGTTTTTGTTTTGTTCCTGCAAGCTGAAAAAGAAAAATCCTAAAAACTGCCGTTTTCCCTTCCTTCCCTGTTTTCTCCCCGGAGTACTGTATTTGCTTGGTATTTCCTTTTTCTAAACAAAAGGGAAAAGAATAATCTGTGCTTTGAAATAATTGATTTTACATACACTAGAAAGGAATCCCTATGCATACCATTGAAACCACTGTTCTCTTAGGTATTTGTTTTTTATGCCTGGTAATCCTTTTACAAGAAAATATTCAACTGCATGAACGTATACGGGAGAAAGCACAAGCAGCCTATCACGAAGAAGTAGAAAGCCATAGTCTGGAAAAACCCAAGGACTATTTTAAGGTAGAGCTCTATACTCGCTTCTTTTCCGTTGCTGAGGATTTACTCATACGAAAAAAAGACGAAAGCTCTCAAGCAGAAGGAAAGGAAGACGCGAAGGATGCCAATAACAATCCGGAAAAGACAGAAAATCAAGAACTCCCATAGCCTTTAATTCACAAGTGCTCCTAAATAGATTCCCATAAAAGCGCAGATAGAGAAAGGAACATCCATGTCAAACTACAGTCCTCAATTTAAAAATGACTTTCAACACAGCTTTATGTATCTTCATAACGTTCCTCAAGAGGAAAATCATGAGCAAAAAATTCTTCGGCAATGCCAAATTCCGGGAACCTTATCCTTTCGTCTGCTGGAGGAAGAAGGGGAGAATTTCTTACAGTATGATTTCTCTCCCTATCAAAGAGCCTGCTTGTATTTTTCTCAAAGGAAAATGCGACTGCAGCACCTTAGTGCACTTTTTTCCTCTCTACAAAATGCCCTACGAAATATGGAGGAATATCTTCTCTCTCCTTCTCTCCTATCTATTGACTGGGAAGAAATCTTTTATGATGTGGAAAATCAGCATTTTCTCTTTCCTCTTATTCCCTTCAAAGAAGAATATCCGGAGGAAGGCTTGTCTGCTCTTTTGGAGCAGATATTGGAAAATATTGATGAAGAAGAGGAAGCTGTAGTATTGGCGGCTTTTTTACTGTATCAAGAGCAAAAACACGGCGGTTTGCAATTATCCCGCATCCTGCAAATCCTTCATATTCAAGAGCAGAAGCAGCTTGTTCCAAAATCGGAAGAAAAGGCAATAAGTCTCTCCAATGCCATTCAGAAAAGTCCCCACCCGTCTTCCCAAGCTTTTTCCGGTGAAAAAGCATCGTCCCGAGTCTTCCCTAAGCCTCTAGGTGAAAAAACAACAACTGCTCAATTCCCTGAAGATTCCGGAAAGAATTATACGGAATTGGATTTATGCCAATGCTCCAGCTCTTCCTTCCAAAAACAGGAGCAGGAAACGCCTGAGTTTACTACACAATCCGCTGTAGATTCCAATCATTTTCCAGAAGAGCATTCCTATACGGATGTAGCAAATACCATTCCGAAGAAAAAGGGCTTCCTGGCATTTCTTCACTTGCCTTCTTCTATTGCTTCTCCTGCTTCTTCGCCTGCTTCTTCTCCTGCCTCTTCGCCTGCTTCTTCTCCTGTTTCTTCCCTTGTTTCTTCTCTTGCAGACCGTGAACAAAAGAAAAGAAAAAAGGAAGGCAGAAAGAAAATGCTGCTGGGCATCTTCCTTATGCTCTTCCTTCCTTTAGCTCTATTCTATTTCAAGGGCTCCAGTTTTCTATTCCATTATCTTCCCTTTGTTATTCTGCTGGAGCTGGCTCTTCTTCTGTATACAGCTCTGGATTATCTAATTCTGCTTCTTTCTTCCCCTGGAAGTGAAGATAAGCAAAAATGCAAAACATCGGGATAATACAAAGATAAGACATTACATTAATAAATCCATTGATTAAATCTGTATCTAAAAATGGAGGCAGGGTTCCACTTAAATTGTTTACGCCATGAGCCAGTACTGTGAAAAACAAGGATCTGCTTTTCTTCATGAAATAACCGAGGGCTATACCGGTCATAGCGGTATACACTGCCTGAATGAAGCTTCCGTGCCATACGCCGAACATCACACCGGAAAGCACAGCAGGGAACCAAAGAATATCTGTTACCTCTTCAAAGCTGCTAAAAATAATTCCACGGAATAAAATCTCTTCTACCAGCGGTCCCACAACCACGATGGCTAAGAAAGTCCAGATAAAGGGTCCCTGATCCAAATCATCGTAAAGTGTGGAAAAAGCCTCTGATTCTTTTCCTAAAAAGGAGATATTATTTCCCACAAACTCTGCAAAATTCAACCAGATGGTTGCCAATCCTCCTACACCAAATCCAATGACAATGGCAAAGAGAATATTTTGCCAAAGCGGTAAACTTACTTCTGCCTTTTTTCTTGGAAAGACCTTTCGATAAAACAGGTAACAGATTACCGATAAAACCACCGCTGTGGTTGCATCGATAAAGCTGGCACTGGTATCGATAAATGACTCACTTACGGCAAATAAGTCAAATGCTTTATGAATAATGAAGATTACAACATCTCCAATGCGGTCATAAACAAATAATACAAGTAACGGCAGAAATAAAAACAGTACTTTCCTTTTGTCCATCAAATTCTCCATTGTTTCTCCTTCTCTACTTTTCCTTTTTACTTTTTGAACAATACTTTTTCGACATTTTTTTCGTAAAGAATAAGTATTTTATTCCAGCACAATCGTTTTCCCGATTTTAACGGTATTTCTCTGCTCTTTTGCCGTGTATAACATCCGATCCGCTAGTGGCATAAGATTCCGTACGATAGACTGTTCATAATAGCCCCCAATACTTAAGGTAATATGCAAATCCGGATATTCTTTGAAGCATAGCTGCTCCACCTTTTTACGGATACGCTGAAGCTTTCTGCGGAAAGCCTCCTCTGTGATTTTGGAAAAGCAAAGAATGAATTCATCTCCCCCATAGCGAATCAGTTGGTCCGAGCTTCGAACACAAGATTGAATCAAATCCGCAGAAGATCTCAAAGCCAAATCTCCCACTACGTGACCATAGCCGTCATTTATATCTTTAAAATGATCAATATCAATCATGGCCAGAGCTTGATACTGCTTTTCCTGTACCTTTTCATCATAAAATCTTCTATTCCAGGCCTTGGTAAGACTATCGGCATAGATTGCCATATCCAGATGCGCTATCTTTTCAATCACTCCACCGGTTCCGGAAACCCCCATTAAAGCAGATTCTTCCATGGAAGACACCATTTCAATAACATAAGGCACTCCTTCAATTTCCGTATATTGAGCAATCACAAAATAGATATCATCATCAATAAATTCAAACTTCTCTGCCCGGCCCTTGGTAGACATGGCTTTAGCAACAATACAAAATTTACAATCTCCTCTTCGATTCCATCGTGCATCACAAACCGAATGCAGTTCCTCTACGCGGTTTGGATAGATCTTTACCACCCTTTTGTTCCGCGGGTTAACAATACTGACGGCATGAAATGCGGATGCTAATTCTTTAAGCCGTAACGTAATGGTGTCATAATCCAGATTTAACCATGAATCTGCCCTGTCACTCATTCTTTATCCTTTCTTAAAACTTTCCCCTACTCTGTTCCCCTATATCTAAACTGGTACTACTCCGAACTTAAACATAATACTCTACACTTACACACATCAATACTCTACGCACGTCAATCTTCTACACACATCAATCTTCTACACCCATACAAAGATTTCTGGCGTTCAAAAAAGTCCTCTTCCTGAATAATTCTTTAATCTTCTTTATGCATCATAGATACCTTCTCCATATTCAAAGTATGAATACCGAAAATCACCCTATCCTGCTTTGAACGCTCATGAGAACGGATTAAGACGAAACGCTTCCATACATATTCGTTCTTACGATTCTTGCTCCTAAAATACGCCAAAAGAAAATCATTCTCCGCACATTCCACTCTTTCCGCCATAGTGTCAGGATTTAAGAACTGCCAGCAGGCTTTCTTATCCTTCGGATAGACTTTGTTTTCCACAAACTTTTCGATTTCTCCCCGAAGATTACTACTCTCATGAACTCCTTCATAGATTTCGTTGACATAAACCGGATTTAATATATTCTGCTTTAAATCAAAAACAAAAACCATATCATAGACGGTATATAGTGGACTTAATGCCTCCTGAAACTCCTTATTCTTTTGAAATCTTCTGATATTGGACAGGATATCCAAGCGCACCAAAAAAATATTTTTCTCTCCTTTTCTGGCTACCAATCTGGTCTGGAATTGACAATGCCTGCCTCCGGATAAAAAATCCATGGCTTCAATTCGTCCGGATTCCTTGGCTACATCCATAATATCCCGCATTTTATCCGTAAAAAGAATAGATCTGTCATTTAACAAATCCTGAAATTGATGAGTTCCCTCATAGCCCAGCTCCAAAAGATTCTTTCGATATGGCTTGGTAAAATTCAAGTGTTTTAATACCCCATCCATCTCCGACATAACCGCCACCGGCTGACCTGTTTCAAAGCCATGAATGCTGGGGGAAGAATCGGAGCGCTCCAAGTCAAAGGGAATGGGACTGATGATATTGACAAAACCGATTTCATCGTACAGATAACAATCTTCTTCCGTCTCCATTTCACAGTTTTCTTTCGTGGAAGCAAACCACTCCTTCATGGGTTCAGGTCTGGCAAAATAATAGCCCTGCATTCTTTCACAACCTGCCACCTTTAAAAAACGATATTGCTCTTCCGTTTCCACACCTTCCGCTACCGTATGAATCCCGATTTCCTTCGCCATATACAGAATAGAAGAAATGATTATAAGAGACTTTTTCCCCATATCACTGAGGAAACGCATATCAATTTTAAAGGTATCAAACTCAAACTCCTTCAAAAGATTTAAAGA
This sequence comes from Oribacterium sinus, assembly GCF_963537195.1. Taxonomy (GTDB): domain Bacteria; phylum Bacillota; class Clostridia; order Lachnospirales; family Lachnospiraceae; genus Oribacterium; species Oribacterium sinus_A. Next base: position 12,810 of record NZ_CAUTEG010000028.1, read on the forward strand.
GGAATATCCGGAGCCGAAATCATCCATCCATACCTTATAGCCCAGAGTGTGCAATTCTCTTACCGTATCCTTCATATAGGCTTCATTTTCCATTACGGCACTTTCCGTAATTTCAATATGAAGATAATTTCTCGGCAAGGAATTCCTTTCCATGATTTTTTCCATCTCTTGAAGAAGTTTAGGCACATCAAAATCCAGGCGGGAAAAGTTCATTGAAATCGGTACGATAAACTGTCCTCGTCTTCTTCTTTCTCCAAGCTCCCGACATATCGTTTCCATTACATATCGGTCCAGAAGATGTATCTTTCTTTTTTTCTCCAGCACGGGTATAAACTCCCCCGGAGAAATCATCCCATATACCGGATCTATCCAACGGGATAGAGCTTCCGCTCCGCAAACACGCTTTGATAATCCACGAATATTGGTCTGCAAATACACCTGAATCCATTCTTTTTCAATGGCTTCTTCGATATGGTTTTCTATATAGCTTTCCAGTTCCTTATCCTTGGGTTTTCTCAGTGACATCCTTCCACTCCTTTATCCTATCAAAAGACTTTCGTCTTTAAAGGGATAAATCATAAGTCCAAAAGCCATAAGATTTTCCGATTTCAACTAAAATATAATGCTTTACTTCCCGTCAAATCAGAGAATTACTGTAGTAAATCCTTTACGATTTCTCCTCCCATTATTAAACCGACCACAGGAGGGACAAAGGCAACGGAGCCGGGTACAGACCGTTTCCCCTTAGCTTTGGGAAGCGCTTCTTCCGCTTGCTCTATGGGCTTTCTGGGCATTTCTTCGGAATACACCACCTTCAGGCTTTCTATTCCTCTTTTTTTACATTCTCTTCTCATTACCTTGGCCAGCGGACAAATCTTAGTTTCATACAGATCCGCCACCTTAAACCCGGCGGGATTCAGCTTATTGCCTGCTCCCATGGCGGAAATAATCGGCACACCGGCTTCCTTGGCCGCTTCAATCAAGGACAGCTTTGCCGCCACCGTATCCACTGCATCCACCACATAATCATAAGAAGAAAAGTCAAACTGATCTTTGGTTTCCGGTAAATAAAAACAGCGAAAAGCCCGGACTTTACAGTCCGGATTGATGGAATGAATCCTTTCCTCCGCAATCTCCACTTTGGCTCTTCCTACGGTATCCCTTGTGGCAATGATTTGTCTGTTCAAATTGCTTAAGCAAACCACATCATCATCCACCACATCGATTTGTCCGACTCCGCTTCTCACAAGGGACTCTACACAATAGCCTCCCACTCCGCCGATACCGAAAACAATTACCTTGGCTTTACTTAACTTTTCCACTGCCTCAGCCCCAAGCAATCGCTCGGTTCTTGAAAATTGACCTTCCATCCTTACTCCCTAACCCAAAATTTTATTCTGCCTGCAAAAACGACAGCCTGCTCCTGATTTTCCTTCCTAAAGCCAGTGCCAAAAAGACCTTGATGGCATCCGGAAGAATAAAGGGAAGTACGCCTACCGATAATGCCTTTCCAAAATCCATAGACAAAACCTTTCCCAACCATAAAGTCCCCAGTAAATAGCAGAGAACAATACCGAAGGCCAAGCCCAGATACTGTTTTACAAAGCTTTTGGCAAAACGCTCCACAGCAAAACCGCCAAAGAAAGCCAGGAAAATCATACCGATTAAATAGCCTCCTGTCGGTCCCAGTAGCTTTTCCACACCGGCTCCATAATTCGAAAAAACCGGCAAGCCGATGAAGCCCAGCAAGAGATATAAAAGGTAAGAAAGCATTCCCAGATTTCTTCCTAAAATCGTTACCGATAAGCAAACCGCAAAGGTGCCTAAAGAAATCGGTACAGGCCCGATATTAATGGAAATCGGCGATAAGATACAGCTTACCGCTGTCATAATGGCTGCTAAACTCATTTGCTTTACAGAAATTGCTTTCATACTTTTCCTTCCCTTCCCTAGAAAATTGCTTTTCCCTTGAATATTACTTTTGCCTTCAATGTTACTGAATACTTTAAACTGCTTAATCCTCCCGGACGCAGTTCTTTTCGCTAAGGAAAGTCAATAAAAACTTTCCTGTGCCTTTTAATGACCACTGTCCCTCTTCCGCAGGGAGGAAATAGCTTTCTCCCTTTTTTACAAAGCACTTGGATTTCTGTCCCTTGGAAGAGTAAGTTTCCTCTTTATACTCCGGAGAACCATCCGGATGATTTTCCTTAGCATGCTTAGTTTCTGCTGTAAGCACCCCTTCTCCCTCCAAAACCAAGAGAGAAAGGAAGCTCTCTTCCGTGAGTTTTCCGCTGTAGAAAGCATTTTCCTCTAAGAAAAGTCTGTCTACTGTAAAATATTCGCAGGAACCGATTCGTTCCAGGTAGACGTTTTTTTCTGCCACCTCTTCTCCTGTCGCGCTTTCTCCTGCCGCCTTTTCTCCTACCGGCTTTTCCCCTTGCTTTTTGAATGCTTCTTGCCTATATGCGGAAAGCTGTTTTCGGTTCATCACCTCTAAAGCCTTCTCCACATGCAGTTCTCTTGTATTTCCTTGGGCATCTTTTCTGCCATAATCGTAAACTCTGTAGGTCAGATTGGAATTTTGCTGTACTTCCGCAAGCAGGATACCTGCTCCGATGGCGTGTACGGTTCCTGCCGGAATGAAAAATACGTCCCCCGGTTCTACCATCACCTTACAAAGAAGAGAAGGAAAGTTTTCCTCCTCTATCGCTCTCCGGATTTCTTCTTCCGTATAGTCTTTTTGAAATCCGAAATACAGGAAAGCGCCTTCCTCTCGTTCCAAGACAATCCACATTTCTGTTTTGCCGTATTGCCCTTCCCGGGATAAAGCAAAACTGTCATCGGGATGCACTTGAATGGACAGGGCTTTCTTCGCATCAATCAGTTTAATCAGCGTTGGGAAAAAAGGAAAGGCTTTTCCCAAACTTCCCGCTGCTTCAGGATGGGATTTAAGATATTCGGCAAAGCTTTCTCCTTCAGAAGAGCTTTCCTCTTCGGAAAAACTCTCTCCTTCGGAAGATTCCTTTCCTTCGGAGCAAACCTTGCCTTCAGAAGTTTCCTTTCCTTCGGAACAAAGCTCTCCTTCAGAAAAGCTGATACGACTATCTCCATCCGGATGGGCGGAAAGCACCCAAGCTTCCGCAAGGGGAGTCTTAGGAGAGGATATCCCGTATTCCCGGATCAGCTTTTCTCCTCCCCATAAATACTGTTTGCAAGCCGGATGAATTTTCCCTATTGCCATAAACCATTTTCCTTCCTAAGAACTCCTACCGGATCGGTTCCTTCGTAGAACCCTCTATGGGCTTACTCCCGAATCGGTTCCTTCGTAGAACCCTCTATGGACTTACTCCCGGGCCGTTGTTGCTGTCTCGCTCTCCAAGGTAATTTCCCGGGCCCGGACCGCTATAGAAGGGAGAGCCTTCTCCACTTTTACTCTCCAGGGTTTCTTCTTCCTTCTTGGGCAGGCTTCTAACACGGCGAATTGCCGCATCCAGCTGCTGACTCAAGCTGTAATAGTCTTCACTGCCGTTCAGCTCCTGCAAACGCTCGATAGCATCATTAATCAATGCCTCCGTATCTCCGTCTCTATACTCCAAGCTCTGCAAGCCGGTCAATGCGGATAAGAAGGACTCCCGCTTGGCATTCTTCTGCGCCTTTTCCTCCGCTTCCTTTGCCTTACTTTCCGCTATAGATTCCTGTACTCTGGATTCTTCTTCCTTCTTGGCAATGTAGGCATCAATCTCGTCTTTCCACTTATCCTCAATCACCAGGAATTCTTTTTGCTTTGTAAAGAGTCGCTCCTGATATTCCTTTTTGAATTTTTCATCCGTAATATCATTTAAGGAATCCCGGATTTTTCCGAAAAGGGTTCTGGCAGTAAAGACATCCTCCAGCTTCTGAATCTTCATAGCCTCATAGGTCTTGATGTCCTTCTCTATCTGTGCCTTGGTTTCCTTTTCCGCCTTCTTCTTACGATTCTCTTCGCCTCTTTGCTTTGCGGTCTTGGAAACGTAGTCTGTAATGCCGGACTTTTCATCCGCCTCTTTGACTACAGTATCCGGCACTTCCCAATCCTCCGGCTCCAGATCCTCATGAAGAATATCCATGGTATTTTTCCAGATTTTTCCGGCATAGGTGGCACCGTAGATTCCCGGCATTTCCACAGGCATATCATGGCCAACCCAGATTGCCGCACTATAATATTTGGTATAGCCGCAGAACCAGGTATCCTTTGAGCCATTACTGGTTCCGGTTTTTCCTGCTGCCGGCATCTTGTTTTTCAGCTGTAAACCACGGCCGGTACCATACTCCGTATTCATGGTTCCCTTCAAAATGTCCGTCATAATAAAGGCGGTATCTTCTCGGAAAACCTGGGTATTCTGGATGGTCTTCTCATCCGCCACCACGCCGTCTTTATCGGATTCAATCTTGATAATGCAGGTTTTATTGCTGTATACGCCTCCATTGGCCAAGGTGGAATAACCCTTCGCCATATCCACCACACGAAGGCCGTTGGTAAAGCCGCCGATGGAAACTGCCAGGGCATCATTATCCTTCACGCTGATTCCGGAAAAATGCATTTTCTCCAAATAATCCAAACCGTTCTGAATGCCGATGCCGTCCAAAATCTGCCAAGCCACCGTATTTAAGGAACGGTTGGCCGCCTCTCTCATGGTCACCGCCCCATAGTAGTTGCCATCGGAATTAGAGGGTCCGTTTTCAAACTTGTGATCGTCAATAACGGAAGCCGCATTGTACTCTCCAAGATCCAAGGCCGGTGCATAATCCAGCAAAGGCTTAATCGCGGAACCGGGCTGACGATAGCTTAAGTAAGCACGGTTATATTTGTCCTCGGTGCCTCTTCCTCCAACGGTAGCCACCACATAACCTGTTTTATTGTCAATGATTACGCCGGCTCCCTGCATGGAAAGCTTTCCGTTTTCCTGCACCTCCTGGAACTTGGACAGCCCCTTGTCCAGCGTTTCCTGTAAAATGTTTTGGATTTTAGGATCCAGGGAGGTATAGATTTTGTATCCTCCCGCCCGAAGCTCCCGATTGTAAAAATTGTATTGTTCCTCGTACTGATCCTGATAAGCTTCCTTATCTGCCTGGGTTTCAAAATGATAGGTAAAGGGGAATTTATTAACCTCCATCATACGGATGGTAGCCGCATAGAGAGCATAGGAGTTCATATAATCCTCATCCGTACCCTTCTGCACATTTTGGGAAATCTGTAAAGGCTTTCCGATGGCCTCCTCATATTCCGCCTCTGTAATATATCCCACTGTCTCCATAGACTTTAAGACCTGATTTCGCTTCTTTAAAGCCAAATCCGGGTGGCGCACCGGTTCATATCGGGAAGGTGCGTTGGAAATCCCTGCCAACATCGCCGCTTCTTCCACCGTTAAGTCCTTTGCAGGCTTTTCGAAGTAATACTGGCTGGCAGCTTCCACTCCGTAGCAGTTATTTCCATAGAAGTTGGTATTACAGTAAATCTCCATAATGTCGGCCTTGCTGTACATCTTCTCCAGCTCTTGCGCCAACATGATTTCTACAATCTTTCTGGTAAAGGTTTTCTCCTGGCTTAGATAGGTATTCTTCACCACCTGTTGGGTAATGGTAGAACCGCCCTGGGTGATTCTTCCCCGATTTTTGACCAGCTGAAAAACCGCACGAAGTGTGGCCTTATAATCCACTCCGTGGTGAGTTTTAAAATTTCTATCCTCCTGGGCGATGTAGGCATTTTGCAGATTCGGGGAAATGTCTTCGATTTTATCGTACACAAAATGCCCGGCATTAATGGTGCCAAGCTGCTGTCCGTCTGTATCAAAAACCACCGTATCCGCTCTCTTGGTTAAATCCTTTAAATTACTGCCTGCCAGCTTATCATAGGCAATCCCCCGGAGACGATTCACCTCCGGACGGATAAAAATCACATAGCCCAATACAGAAAGCACAAACAGAAACAAAACACTGCCCAGAAACAGCCTCCGGATAAAGCGAAAGGCAGAGGATTTCTTCTTTCCTCTCTTATGTCCTCTTTCTCCTTCTCTTATCTCTCTTCCCATTCTTGAACCTCATATTCCAACAATATGTCCGTTAACTTAGCAAAAATGTATTTCTTATCCCTTCTATTTCTCTCCGAAATTTTAACAAAAATTCTGTGGAGAATCAGAAAAAATATTGAAAGAACTTCTTAGGATAAGACAAATTTCTCTTAAAATCCTTACTTCTTAGAATAAGACAAATTTCTCCTAAACTCGTTACTTCTCTATCCAAATCCGCCTAAGGAAAATAGCGGATTGCTTCACTTTCGGAAAATCAAAGAAACGGCACAAAGCTCTTTTGAACCCTGTGCCGAAGCCTTATTTCGCATAATCTACTGCTCTTGACTCTCTGATAATGTTTACCTTAATCACGCCGGGATACTGCATCTGCTCCTGAATCTGCTGAGAAATGTTTCTGGCCATAATGGTCATATCGTCATCACTCACTTCTTCCGGAACTACCATAATGCGAACCTCTCGTCCCGCCTGTACCGCAAAGGATTTCTCTACGCCGTGATAGGAGTTGGCAATCTCTTCCAATTCCTTCAAACGGTTGGTATAGGTCTCCAAAGCCTTTCTTCTGGCTCCCGGTCTTGCTGCGGAAATGGCATCCGCTGCGGCCACGATGAAGGAAGTCAAGGATGTGGGCTCCGTTCCGCCGTGGTGAGATGCCACAGCATTGATAACGGGTTCAGGCTCATGGTATTTCTGACAAAGCTCAATGCCAAGATCCACATGGGTTCCTTCCACTTCATGGTCAATGGCCTTTCCGATATCATGGAGAAGCCCTGCACGCTTCGCCATACGGACATCCAAGCCCAGCTCCTGTGCCAAAAGGCCGGAAATCTGCGCAACCTCTATAGAATGCTGTAAAGCGTTCTGTCCAAAGGATGTACGGAACTTCATTCTTCCCAAAAGGAAAACCAGCTCCGGATGCACACCGTGAACGCCCAGCTCCAGGAGAGTAGACTCTCCCTCTTCCTTAATGCTGTCGTGCACTTCCTTACGGCTCTTCTCCACCACCTCTTCAATGCGGGCAGGGTGAATTCTGCCATCTACAATAAGCTTCTCCAGTGCAATTCTGGCTACTTCTCTACGAATAGGATCGAAACCGGACAGCACCACCGCCTCCGGTGTATCGTCGATAATCAACTCCACTCCGGTCAGCTGCTCTAAAGTGCGGATATTTCTACCCTCACGTCCGATAATTCTTCCCTTCATCTCATCGTTGGGAAGCTGTACAACGGAAACGGTAGACTCGGTTACCTGGTCTGCCGCACAACGCTGAATAGCCTCTACGATGTATTCTCTGGCGGTCTTCTCCGCCTCTTCCTTGGCTCTGGCCTCATATTCCCGAATATACAAAGCGGTATCGTGCTTAATGCTTTCCTCTACGGAATGCAACAATTCCTGTCTGGCCTGATCCTTGGTTAAGCCGGAAACTCTTTCCAGCTCAATCAGCTTCTGACTATGAAGCTGTTCGATTTCCCCTTCCCTGGTCTGTAATCCTTCCTCTTTTCTCTGGAGATCCGATTCCTTCTTCTCTAAGCTTGCCGCCTTCTTCTCGGAGCTTTCTTCCCTTTTCAAAATTCTCTTCTCAAGGTCGGAAATTTCTCTTCTACGATCCTTAATCTCCTTATCCAGCTCATTCTTAGCCTTCAGTGCTTCTTCTTTTGCTTCTAGTAATGCTTCTCTCTTCTTGTTCTCCGCAGTGCGAATGGCATCATCAATAATCTCCCTGGACTTCTCCTCAGCAGTTCCTACCTTCCGAGCATAATTGGTTCTTTCTTTATTCTGTCCAAGGATGAACATGATTGCCCCCACCACTGCCGCCACAATTACAATGATGGCGATTCCCAATGGGTTCAATGTCTGTACCTCCTTCACTATTCTTTTGTTAATGTACAAATATGTGAAGCAAAGCAGGGTTGGCCATGCCAAAAATCCCTTGCAAAAATCTCTCTGTTACCATATTCAACCTTTTAACAAGCTTATTTTAAGGGATATAAATACTTGTGTCAATGAGAACTATTTCCCGGTCCGGCTTCAAAAGGTCTCCAGCACCGGCTTCAAAATGTCTCCGGTGCCGACTTCAAAACCATCTCCGTGCAAGCTCTATACCTACTGAAATACCGCCAGCATTTTCTGAGAAAGGCTTTCTCCGATTCCCATAATGTTATTCAGGAATAAAATCTCCTCAATGCCTTTTTCCCGAATCAGAGAGGAAGCATTTCCCTGATAATGCCGGTAGTCCACCACATAAACATCCCGATAATCCTGTGCCAAAAGGGGCACAAAGGCATTTCCGTAGGAATCCTTTAAGACCAAAATGCTCTTCTTTCGAGGAGCCCCTTCATTATGGATTTCCACATAGCCATGATCTCCCAGCATAAAACAGTTGTATTTATTTCCGGGAAGCATCTGGCTGGCATCATTAATCAACTTTCCTTCCTGAAGATTTCCCTTGCTGTCAGTATATTGCATGGTATTCATGCTTCCCTGATAAGCCGTTACCTGGTCGGGGTGCCCCTTCAAACTTTCCGGACGATTCATAAAGAAGTAAAAGGTTCCGTAAAATTCCGGGAAATCCAGCTTTTGATAGTCAGACAAAGGCTTGGTGCTGTAGCCCATACTTTTACAATATTCCTGATAGGCGTAATAAGCCCCAAGCTGAGTCCAGTGATGATCCGTCCGGAAATAGATGTATTCCTTTTTGTGTGCGGAAAGGGCGTCAAAAACATTTACCGTATTGACTCTTTTATCCATCAGACTATAGCTGTAGGCAATGGCCTGATCCATCCCGGAAGAGGCCAGCTTTTCCTGCACCTTCGGATCCAAAATCACGCCAAAGGAATTGGGCACAATCATGGCACTAAGCTTCACCTTGGGAAACATGGCCTGCACCGTATTTAATAAAGAAGCGTGGGCACGAACCGCCTTTTCACTGAAATAGAACAGCTCATAGGCGGAATCTCCGTTCAGATAGAGACTTCCAATCTGTTCGCCGGCTACATTTTCCGCCTTATCCGCCTTCTTTATCTGCAGATTTCCCTCCGCATCCGTTTCAAAATTGCTGTTTTCTTCCTTCCCTTTCGTTGTACCTTGCTTTGCATCGGAGCCTTGCTTTGCTTCCGCGCTTTGCTTTGCTTCTGCCTCTTCCTGCTTTTCCTCTGTTCCTTTTCCTTCTTCTAGCTGCTCTTTCCCTTCTTTCTTATCCCGGGCTTCCGCCTTTTCCCGGCCTTCCCCATCGGATTCCTTTTTCTCTGCTACTCCGTCCTGTTCGCCTTCCCCATCCTTCTTTAAGGCGAAGGTCTCCGCCAAAGCGCCTTCCCCTGTAGGGATTTCTTCTTTGACCTGCTCGGCAGCTCCGTAAATCTGCTCTCCCTGCAAGCCATAGAAAGCCTTGGTTTTCGAAGCCAAAAGCATCCACTCCTCTTTTCCCGGATAGCTGTCCTGATACCAGGATGTGATATCCCGGAAATAGCTTCCCGCAAAAAGTCCCTGCAAGGAAAATGCAGGAAACTGCTTCAGTTCTCTCTTTTCCGCATCGGAATATCTCGGTCTCAAGGGGAGAATCACTCCCAGCACAAAAAGGCAGCACAAGAGTCCCATCATAGCCAGCGAAAATACCTTGGCATAGGGAAAATCCTTCTTGGGTTTTTCCGGACTCGTCTCTTCTGTACGCTTCGCTTTAGGCGTTTCCGCTTCTATAGATTTCTCTTCAATGCTTTCCTCTTCCGTAAAGCTCTGTTCTGAGGAGCACTCTTCTTTAGTTTTTTCTTCTGTGATGTTCTCTTCCGTTAATTTTTCTTCCATAATCTTTTCTTCTGTAATTTGTTCTTCTCTTCCCTGATCGTCCATGCCCATCTACTCCCTGTGCAATCCTCGCCATCTATGCATTTGCCATTCTTTCCTTCTCGCAAGATAAGAACAGCTCTCTTTTAAAATTGATTATACAAAAACGGCATATAGCTCTGCCCTGCCATAAGAGCGAAGGACAAGAGCAAAAAGGCAATCGCCGCCAAAAGCTTTCCCCAGAAATACAGCTGCTCCGCATGGTCTAAGAAGAAAATGCTAAGCTTTGTTCTTCTTTGGATTCTTCGAAGAATTTTCTCATGGCGAAGCAAGTCCTCCTGATTTTCTTGACTAAGCTCTGCTTCCATCTTTTCTTCCCTCAAAAGTTCTTCTGATTCTATTTTTGCATCTGCTTTTACTTCTGATTTTACTCCTGCTTCCGCTTTAGCCTCTGCTTCTATCTCTTCTGCAAGTGAAATAGCTTCTTCCTTTTGTACTTCCGTTTCCCCGCATGTTTCCTCAGGGCTAGAATCGCCTTCCCCGTCAAAGCTAAGCTTTAGCATAGGATATTTTTCTTCAGGGAATAAATCCTTCCTATCGGAAGAAGCAGCAAAAATCGACTCATCTGCTGTAGCTTCCGAAACTCCTTTCAAAGCAGCTTCCCCGGCATCTATCGCCGTTACTTCCGGGGTATCCACTACGGACTCCGGATAATCTTTCTCTGCTTCCGGAAAATCTGTCCCTGCTTCCGGAGAATCTTCCTCCGCATCCTCCATGCCGTAAAAGCCAAGACTTGCTCTTTTCTTCCTTGCCAAACGGGATTTCCCCCGGAACAGGAGCTTTTGCCATTCTTCCTCTAGGCTACTCAAAAGATTACCCGAAAAGAGAATAGCTACAAGAAGCAGAAAAATGTTGCTCTTTACAATCAGCAGGGTTTTTCCGTCCACTAAAGCCAGGCTCTTCGGCAGGGTATGAAGCCAAAGGATATTTTTCAGGCTTTGGAAATCGGAAAAGCGGAAAAGGATCCAGGAAAAATACAACACCACCAGGGTATAAACGTGTTGTAAACATCTCAGGACAAAGGAAAAATTTCCTTCTTCGGATTTTTTCATTCTTTTCCACAGCTTCTTACAGCAAAGCTCCAGCAGGATAAAAACAAAGAAATATAGTCCCCAAAGAATGAAATTCGCCGTGGAACCATGCCAAATTCCGGTTAAAATCCAAATCAAAAGAAGATTTCTCACCTGCGAAGGAAAGGGAACTCGATTTCCTCCCAGCGGAATATAAACATAGTCTCGGAAAAACATGGATAGTGAAATATGCCAGCGTCTCCAGAAGTCTCGAATGGAACGAGCGCTATAGGGTGCCTGAAAGTTTTCCGGAAGGGTAAAGCCGCAGATTTCCCCGATTCCTATAGCCATATCCGTATAGGCGGAAAAATCCAAAAAAATCTGCAGCATATAAGAAATACCGGAAAGGAAGACTGCCAGAAAGGAAAATGACGGAGAAGAAGACTGTAGCATAGAAGCATTTTTCAGACTGTCCAAGCTAAGAACTTCTACAGAAAGGGAGCCCAGTGCATCCGCCAAAGCCAGCTTTTTCCACAGGCCGAAGGTAAAGCGGAACAGGCCGTGGGAAAAGGCTTCATAGGAAAATGCACGATTTTTGATTTCTTCCCGCATTTCCGAATAACGAAGAATCGGCCCCTGAGAAAGCACCGGAAAGGCAAAGGCAAAAAGAGAAAAGGAAAAAATGTCCTGCTCCGCCTCCTTTCCCTGATAGCAATCGTAAAGGTAAGCTATAAAGCGGAAGCTGTAAAAGGAGATGCCAAAGGGCATCCAGCCCTTTACCATTTTCGGTAGGAAGGGCAGAGCTGCACTGTACTTGAAAAAAGCCAGCGGCAGGATAATTCCCGCTAAGGATAAGAAAAATATTTTTTTCTTTTTTTCTTCTGTCGCCTGCCCTAAAGCTTTCCCCATAAAAAAAGCCAAAAGGGTAAAGACGCAAAGAAAGGCTACTGCCAAGAGTCCCTGAAAAAGCAAGAAGAAGCAAGATGCCAGGAAAAACACCGCATTTTTCCAAGCAAGTTCCTTCTTCCCGAAATACAAAAGCAAAAACAGGGGGAGAAATCCCGCCACAAAGATCATTTGCGAAAACTGCATATTGCAAACCTTTCCCTTGTCAATTTTCTAAAAATCCGTTATACTCATTAGGCTTCGGGGGCGATGAAGCTTGGGCCCCACGCAATGGGAGATACCGAACCGTGTCAGGATGGGAACATAGCAGCACTAAGGTAAACCTTTCATGTGCCGTGGGTTATCCTGGGTGGAGTTCCCGAAGTTTTTTTATTTGCCGGATTCGATAGCAGATTTTTCTTGCCATCTCATTCCTTGCGATGCAGTGCTATACTGCGTGTTCTTTTCTTAATCCTTAATGC
>NZ_CAUTEG010000029.1:0-25042 GCF_963537195.1 Oribacterium sinus
TACGGCTTGGGAGCCACCCTGTATCATCTTTTAACCGGGCATAATCCTTCCCTTCCCCCCTATGAAATCAAGCCTATTCGAAGCATTAACCCCAATCTTTCTCAGGGTCTGGAAAACATTTTGCTCTGCGCCACGGAGAAGGATCCGGAGCAGCGTTATCAAAACGCGGAGGAGTTTCTTTACGCCATTTCCCACGTGGAAGAAAGTGATGAACGCTATTATAAGAAGCAGAGAAGAAAATTTCGTCTCTTTTTAAGCACCCTGCTTCTATCCGGAATCTGTTTTGCTCTGGGCTTCAGCTTCCTCCTGTCTTCCCAGAGCCAGAAGGAGGAGCGCTATACCATGCTCCTGCAAAATGCGGAGGTGCAACAGGACGGGGCGGAGAAGGAGAAGAACTATCTGGAAGCCGCCAATATGCCGGATATGGAGGGCAGAGAGGAGGCTTATCTGGGCTTTATTCAATCTGCCAAGTCGGATCAGGTCTTTAGCCGGGAAGAGGCGGGAACCTTGGAGGAGCTGATACGGAAAAACAGGGCGGCTCTTTTAAAGCATCCCGAGGAGTATGGAGACATTTGCTTCCAGCTGGGAAAAGCCTTCTGGTATTACTATGAAGGGGAGGACAATGCAGGACGGATGGAGCGGGCGAAAAGTGCAGCGCCCTGGTTTGCCAATGCCTTGGAATATCTGGAGGATGGGGATTCCAAGAAGAGCATTGCCCTAGTGTACGAAAGAATCGGAAGCTTTTATCGGGATATTGCCACCAATATCGTGGAGGCCAGCGATCAGGGCATGTATAAAACCCTCTTTGAAGATTTCCAAACTCTCTTCCAGGAGGTTGCGGTAAAGGAAGAAGAGGGAGAAATGGTTCGTCTGGAGCTTCTGGAGTTTATGGCGGAAAGCATAGAGCAGTATGCCGGAAAGATGCGGGCGGATCAGGTGACTCGTTCCGCCATGGAGGATGCTTTACTTCGTATAGAGATGCTGCTTCCGAAAATCAGTGTGAACAGTGAGCTTACGGAGGAGAAGAAGAAAACGTTGGAGGAGACCTTGATGGATGCGAAGATTGCCGTTCAGAATGTCTTTTCACAGGAGGAAGATAAGGGATGAAATGGTTAGCGGTGGATCAATATTCCGGCCTGTTTTTTATACTGGGCTTTGTCTTTCTTTTTTGCAGCATTCTTCTTTTCATACTCTTTCGGATTCCCGGAGTCTTCCTGTACTTAAGCGGAAGTCGCCAGAAGAAGAACATTCAAATCCTGAGAAGGAAGAGAGAGGAACAAAAGAAAAAAGGCTTCTCCCTACAGGGAAAAATCGATATGGAATTTCTTCGGAAGCGTTCTGAAGAAAAGCAGGAAGAAAAGAGAAGAATGGCGGAGCAGGCTCCCTGGAAGCAGGAGGGAGAGGCTACCGCCAAGCTTTTGATGCCGGAGGACAACTATAGAGGACAGGAAACCGCCCCGCTGTTTTCTTCGGAGGCACTATCCGGCGCTTCTTTGGGAGCGCCTACGGGAACTTCATCGGGAACTCCTTCGGGAGCTTCGTCGGGGATTTCCGCTGAGGCAGGAGAAACTGTAAAGATTCCGCTCCCTGCAGAGAGCCCTTCCGGAGCTGAGAAAAATCAGGCAAAGCCAAAGAGCGGTTATGTAACCTTGTATGAAATGGAGTCCGAGTCCTAAAAGGACTTAAACTCCTAAGACTTCTCAAGTTTATAAAGCTCATAAAGCTTCTAAAATTCCATTTTAAAGTCTAACGAAATTTCCTTCGTAAATTTCTTGTATTTGCGTTCATTTTTGATACAATGGACACGTTGCTTTTTTTTTGGAAAAAAGAAAAGGGCAAAATAATAAGAAGGGGGTTTTTATGAGTTGGAAAAAACGCTGATTGATTTAAAAGGAATTACCAAGACATTTGACGGAGAGCTGATCTTAGATGATCTGAATTTATCTATTCGGGAGAACAGCTTTGTTACCCTGCTGGGACCCTCCGGATGTGGAAAGACCACCACATTACGGATTATCGGAGGCTTTACCCAGCCGGACAAGGGACAGGTTTTATTTGACGGACAGGATATCACCGGATTGCCGGCCAATAAGCGGCAGCTGAATACGGTATTCCAGAAGTACGCCCTGTTTCCCCACATGAATATTGCAGAGAATATTGCCTTCGGTCTTCGGATTAAGAAGATGTCGGAAAGCTATATTCGGGAGAAGATTCAATACGCCTTAAAGCTGGTGAATCTGCAAGGCTATGAGAAACGTTCTGTGGATTCCCTATCGGGAGGACAGCAACAGAGAATCGCCATTGCCAGAGCCATAGTGAATGAACCCAGAGTACTTTTATTGGACGAACCCCTGGGGGCTTTAGACTTAAAGCTTAGGCAGGAGATGCAATATGAGCTTATCCGTTTGAAAAATGAATTGGGCATTACCTTTATATATGTCACCCATGATCAGGAAGAGGCCTTGACCATGTCGGATTATGTGGTGGTAATGAATCAGGGTTATATTCAACAAGCAGGAAGCCCGGAACAAATCTATAACGAACCGGAAAATGCATTTGTAGCTGACTTTATCGGAGACTCCAACATTGTCCCCGGCGTAATGCTGGAGGACCGTTTGGTGCGTATTTTTGGTGCCAACTTCCCTTGTATAGATGAGGGATTTGGAAAAAATACCCCTGTGGATGTGGTGATTCGTCCGGAGGACGTGGAAATCCTGGAAGAGGGAGACGATCGTGCGATTCTGAAGGGAACCATGACCCACATCATTTTCAAGGGAGAAATATACGAGATGGAATGTACCACGGAGGATGGCTTCGAGTGGCTGGTACACTCCACGGAAATGCATGAGCCGGGGAAAAAGGTGGGGATTTATGTGCGCCCCTCCAATATTCAAATTATGAATAAGCCCGAGTCTGAAGACGAGGAGGCATTGGGCATTGAAGAATAAAGGAACAAGGCTTCTGGCCGCCCCCTATCTGATCTGGATGGGTGGATTTATTGTGATACCCTTACTTTTGGTTTGGTACTATGCCTTTACAGACAAGACCGGTGCATTTACTTTAGATAATTTAACAAAGATTTTTTTATGGGAGAACTACAAGCCCCTGTATCTGGCGGTGCTTCTTTCCCTTTGCAGTACCCTTTTATGCTTTTTTTTGGCCTTTCCGCTAGCCATGGCGCTTCGGAACAAAAAGGTGGGAAAGGGTTCTTTTGTGGCCTTTATCTTTATCCTGCCCATGTGGATGAATTCCTTACTCCGCATCCTGGCATGGCAGACTCTTTTGGAGCGAAAGGGCGTGCTGAATGAGATTTTGATAGCTCTGCATTTACCTACCCAGAGCCTAATCAACACCCCCTATGCCATTATTTTGGGTATGGTTTACGATTTCCTGCCCTTTATGATTTTGCCCATTTACAATACTTTAAGCAAAATCGATGACAATACCATCAATGCCGCCTACGACCTTGGGGCCAGCTTTTTCACCACCCTCTTTCGGGTGATTCTGCCCCTGTCCATTCCCGGCATTGTGTCCGGCGTGACCATGGTTTTTGTGCCGGCACTGACCACCTTTGCCATTTCCAACATTCTCGGAGGGGGCAAGATTTTCCTTATCGGAAATGTCATCGAGCAGGAATTTACGGTGAATTCCAACTGGAATGTGGGTTCGGGACTGTCCATGATCTTAATGGTCTTCATCATCGCATCCATGGCTATTCTGTCCCGCTATGACAACGGAGAGGGGGCGATTTTCTAATGGAAAAGAAATCTGTTCGTATTTTGGAAAATGCCTATCTGGGATTGGTGGTGCTTTTTCTCTACGCACCCATCTTCATGCTTACCGCCCTGTCCTTTAATGCGGGAAAGAGCAGAGCCCATTTTACCGGCTTCAGTCTTCGCTGGTATGTGGAGATGTTTCAAAATGAGGATATTATGCAGGCTTTGCAAAATACCCTTGTGATTGCCTTTTTGTCCGCCTTTATTGCTACGATTCTCGGTACCATGGCGGCGGTGGCTCTTCGGAAAATGAAGGTGCTTCCCAGAAGTCTGATTATCGGTGTCAGCAATGTGCCTATGCTGAATGCGGATATCGTAACCGGTATCTCTTTGATGCTTTGCTTTATTGCCTTTAAAATCAGCCTGGGCTTTAAGACCATTTTGATTTCCCATATTACCTTTAATCTGCCCTATGTGCTTTTGTCCGTTTTGCCCAAGCTTCGGCAGAGCTCGGAGGTGAGCTATGAGGCGGCATTGGACCTTGGGGCAAAGCCCCTCTACGCCTTTTTCAAGGTGGTGCTTCCGGATATTATGCCGGGAGTTTTGTCCGGCTTCTTGCTGGCATTTACCATGAGTCTGGACGACTTTATCATTACCCACTTTACCAGAGGTGCGGGAATCAACACCATTTCCACCCTGGTGTATGCGGAGGTCAGAAAGGGAATCAACCCCAGTATGTATGCCCTTTCCACCTTGATTTTCGTTACGGTCTTTATCATCCTTTTAATCGCTAATTTTGCCCCGAGCTTTATGGGAAGAAAGGAGGAAAAGGCATGAGGAAAAATTCTGAAAAGAATTCTGAAAAGAATCTTTGGAGCAATTCGGGAGAGCGTGCAGGAAATCTTATAAGTAAGGCCGCACAACAGAAGCTAAGAAAGCTTTTTCTGCCTATGGCAGCAGGCTTTACGATTTTGCTCGGCGCTTTACTTTTTGCATCCTGTGGACAAAAGAGTAATGAGTCCACAGAAAGTCCGGATGACAATGTAGTCAATGTCTATAACTGGGGAGAGTATATCGACCCGGAGGTGATTACGGAATTTCAGCAGGAAACCGGCATCAAAGTGGTTTACGATATGTTTGAAACCAACGAGGAAATGTATCCCGTCATCGAGGCGGGAGGCGTGCTGTATGATGCGGTTTGCCCCTCGGATTACATGATTGAGAAGATGATGCAGAACCATCTTTTGGCGGAAATCGACTTTAAGAACATTCCCAATATCAAGGAAATCGGAAAAGAATATATGGAAATGTGTGCGGAGTTCGATCCGGGAAATCGTTACATGGTACCCTATACCACGGGAACCGTAGGCATTCTTTATAACAAAAGAATGCTGGATGAGCTGGGCGTGCCCTACCCCACCAAATGGGCGGATCTTTGGAACCCGAAGCTGAAGGGAGAAATCCTGATGCAGGACTCCGTACGGGATGCCTTTATGGTGGCGCTGAAGAAGGAAGGCCATTCCATGAATACCGTGGATGACAAGGAGTTAGATGAGGCCATGAAGGATTTGATTGCCCAGAAGCCCTTGGTACAGGCTTATGTGGTGGATCAGGTCAGAGACAAGATGATCGGAGAAGAGGCGGCGGTAGGCGTCATTTACTCCGGAGAAATCCTTTATGTGCAGGGAGAGCTGGAAGGCACGGACGTGGAAGTGGACTATGTGATTCCGGAGGAAGGCACCAACCTGTGGGTAGACGGTTGGGTAATTCCCAAGAACGCCAAGCATAAGGAAAATGCGGAAAAATGGATTAATTTCCTCTGCCGTCCGGATATTGCGGCGAAGAATTTCGAGTACATTACCTATACCACCCCAAACGTAGGCGCCTTGAAGCTTCTTTCGCCGGAATATACGGAAAATAAAGCGGTATTTCCGGATATGGCGGAGGTTTTGAAAAAGGGAGAGGTCTTCAGCTATTTGGGAGAACAGGACGAAGCCAAGTACAATGACCGTTGGAAGAAAATCAAAGTGTCCTAAACCCTATTTGAAAAAAATCTGACAGAACCCCTCTTTATGGAGAAAGTCCATAGGGAGGGGATTTTTCTATTCTTAGAAATTTTAGAAAAGCTTTTTATTCGGAAAATTTTTTGCTAAAATAATTAACGTTAAAAATTTTTCGAGAGTGAAGAAATAAACGGACAGAGAGACTTTCGAAAGGAAAAAAAGCAAAAGGAAAAAGCCTGGATTCATCCGGGAAGACCATGGCAAAAGGGGGAAGAAAAATGCGCTCAAAATATGTAGCATATATCGGTTCTTATTCATACACCGGCTCTGCCAAGGGCATAACCATCTGTGATGTGGATATGGAAAAGGGAAGATTTGAAAAAAGAACAGAGGTGGAAGTAAACAACTCCTCCTATGTGGCGGTTTCTCCCGATAAAAGAACCCTCTATTCCATTGCGGATGAGGGAATTGTTTCCTTCCGCATTTTGGATAACGGAAACCTGAGCAAGTTAAATACCAGAAATATCCGTGGAATGCGCGGTTGCCATCTTGCCGTAGATAAGAAGGGGGAGTACCTGATGGTGTCCGGCTATCATGACGGAAAGTCCACCCTGCTTTCTTTGGAAGCGGACGGCTCTGTAGGCCCGATTGTGGACGGCGTTTATGACCAGGGCATCGGTTCCGTGGCGGAGCGTACCTTCCGCCCCCATGTTTCCTGCTCCCGTATGACGGATGACCAGAAGTTTATTTTGGTGGCGGATTTAGGAATTGATCAGGTGAAAATATTTCGCTTCGACAAGGCGGATCGGAAGATGCGACAGGTGGATACTTTGCGATGCGAACTGCAATCCGGTCCAAGACATTTCCGTTTCTGCCCGGACAGGAATTACCTCTATCTTTTGTATGAATTAAAAAATGTGGTGGATGTGTATCATTTTTCCGAGGGAGAGAAGGACTCGGAGGTGAAGCTGGAGAAGCTGCAGACCATTTCCACCCATAACGATAAGGAAAATAACCCCTTAATCGCCGCTTGCCAGATGCGTTTTTCTCCGGATCCGGATGCTTCTCATCTTTTTGTGTCCAATGCGGGAATTAATACCATCACCATCTATGACAGAGATAAAGCGACAGGGCTTTTAACCATGAAGGGAAGCCTTCCTATCGCCGGCGAATATCCTAAGGACTTCTGCATTTTCCCGGATGAAAAGCACCTTGCGGTAGCCAACAATGAAAGCGGTACCATTACCTTTTTCAACATTGATTATGAGCAGGGACTTTTAACCATGTGTGCAAGAGAGCTGGAAGTGGATGAACCAAACAGCATCTGTATGGTAGAGTGTCGGGGGTAAGGAATGGCGGGAAGTCAGTTTGGAAAAATATTTCATATCAGTACCTTTGGCGAATCCCACGGTAAGGCCCTGGGGGTGGTTGTAGACGGCTGCCCCGCAGGGCTTTCCCTGTCGGAAGAGGATATTCAGGAAATGCTGGAACGGCGCCGTCCGGGGAAGAATCTGAAGATGACTCAGAGGAAGGAAGGGGACAAGGTAGAGATTCTTTCCGGTATTTTTGAGGGAAAAACCACCGGTACGTCCATTGCCATGGTCGTGTGGAACGAGGATCAGCGCTCCAAGGATTACGGGGAAATTGCCCATGCCTTTCGCCCGGGCCATGCGGATTACGGCTTTTTTGCCAAATACGGTTTTCGGGATTATCGGGGGGGAGGTCGTTCCTCCGGAAGGGAAACCATTGCCAGAGTGGCGGCGGGAGCCATTGCCAAGAAAATGCTTTTGGAGCTGGGGGTTTCCGTCCGGGCCAAGGTCATCGAGCTTGCCGGCATTTCCCTGACAGAAGATCGGCAGAAGGCGGAGCTTTTGGCGGAACAGAAGATTCTCTCCTTAAGGGAGCAGGGGGATTCTGCCGGAGGTATTGTGGAATGTCTGGTGGAAGGTCTTCCTGCCGGCATCGGGGAGCCGGTTTTTGATAAGCTGGATGCCTCCCTGGCAAAGGCCGTGATGTCCATCGGTGCGGTAAAGTCGGTGGAAATCGGAGACGGCATCGAAGTGTCCAAGAGCCTTGGCTCCGAGAACAACGATGCATTTTTCCTTATGGAAGAGAACGACTGTGAATCAAAAGAGCAAAATTACGATTCGGAAGAGCGGGGAAGCCATTCTATTTCTATGGCGGAAGGCTCTAAGTCCTTTATGGGAAGCTTACGAAAGGGCAGCAACCATAGCGGCGGCATTCTGGGGGGAATGAGTGACGGAAGCACCATTCGTATCAGAGCCGGCTTTAAGCCCACACCTTCCATTTCCAAGCCCCAGCAAACGGTAAATGAAGCGGGAGAAGAAATTACCATCGCCATCAAGGGACGTCACGATCCTACGGTGGTGGAGCGGGCCAATGTGGTGGTGGAAGCCATGACGGCTTTAACTGTGCTGGATGCCATGCTGGAGAATCTCAGCGCCAGATTGGACTATGTGAAACGGGCTTATCGAAGATAAGAACAAACGAGATATCGCACACTACGCGTGCGATACTCGTTAAGAATAAAAATTTTTATAAAAATTATAAAAGTTTTTAAAAAATTTTTGCTTATACCGCTTCTCAATAGGAATTGACGAAGTAGCATTTTCGTCTTAAAATGAGGAAAAGAACAATTGGGAATTATTTCACAATGAATGAGAACGGCAGGAGTCTCTTTTGTGAAAGATTTTGCAAGGGGGAGAGAAAGATATGAATGCTCAACAAATGGTTACTGTAGGCTTGCTCGTGATACTGGGCATTTTAGCGCTTATTTTTTTAGTCGCATTTGTAAAGGATTTACTGGCGCATAAGGATAGCATGGAGAAGGAAAGCAATACCGCGGTTAGCAGTGCTATCGGTTTTGGAATTAACTTCTTCGACGTATTCGGTATCGGATCCTTCGCTCCGGGCGCTTCCCTTTACAAGGGCTTAAAGCAGGTGGATGACAAGCTGATTCCCGGCACCTTGAATGTAGCTTGTACTATTCCTGTCGTTATGGAGGCCTTCCTCTTTATTCAGGGAGTGGAAGTAGAGCCTATCACATTGGTTACCATGCTGCTTGCGGCTATGGTCGGTGCATGGATTGGTGCAGGAATTATTTCCAAGCTTTCCAAGCAGATGATTCAGCTGGTTATGGGTGTTGCCATGGTAGTAATCGGTTTCGTCATCATTTTACAGGTGGCGAATGTTATCCCCGTAGAAGGAACCGCCATCGGACTCAGCGGAATAAAGCTTATTGTTGCTATCGTAATTAACTTCTTCTTAGGCGCAGTTATGACTGCCGGAGTTGGCTTATATGCACCTTGTCTTGCCCTGGTTTGCGTATTGGGTATGGACCCGAAGGTTGCCTTCCCCATCATGATGGGATCCTGCGCATACCTTATGCCGGTTGCTTCCGTTCGTTTCGTAAAGGAAGGCAGCTACAATAGAAAGGTAGCTTTGTGGGGAACCATTTTCGGCTCTTTGGGTGTATTTGTAGCAACCAGAGTAGCATTAGGATTACCCTCTCACATTTTAAAGATTATCGTTATCTGCGTTATGTTCTACACCGCAGCAACCATGTTCTATTCCTTAAGCAAGGAAAAGAAGCAGGCGGCATAAAGAACACAGAAGATGACGCAGGATTGAACTATTACTTGTTCAGAATCGGAAAAGTCGTCTTATGGGGCGACTTTTCCTTTATAAAAATAAACTATGGAGGTAAGCATCATGAAATTCAGCAAGAGTATTCACGCAGTTGATTCCCACACAGCCGGTGAGGCTACCAGAATCGTAGTAGGTGGAGTCCCTAAAATCCCCGGAAAGACTATGCCTGAGAAGAAGCAGTGGCTTGAGGACAATATGGATTATCTTCGTACCGCTATTATGCTGGAGCCGAGAGGACACAACGATATGTTCGGTTCCATTTTGACACAGCCTACAGTGGATGAGGCCGATTACGGTATTATCTTTATGGATGGCGGCGGATACCTGAACATGTGCGGACATGGAACCATCGGTGCTATGACCGTTGCAGTAGAGACCGGTATCGTTCCTGTAACAGAGCCGATTACCAAGATTGTACAAGAGGCTCCTGCAGGAATTATCCACGGTGAAGTTACTGTTGTGGACGGCAAGGCTAAGAAGGTAAGCTTCCAGAACGTTCCCGCTTTCTTATACAAGAGGGATCAGGAGGTAGAGCTTCCGGGTTACGGCAAGATTAAGTTTGATATTTCCTTCGGCGGATCCTTCTTCGCTATCGTGAAGGTAGACCAGATCGGTGTAGAGATTAAGCCGGAAAATGCAGATAAGCTGAACGCTTTAGGAATCCAGCTAAGAGACATCATCAACAAGGAGATTCCTGTACAGCATCCATTGCTTTCCCATATCCATACCGTAGACTTAGTAGAATGGTGGTCTACAACAGAGACCAAGGGCGCGACCTTAAAGAACTGCGTAGTATTCGGACAGGGACAGGTAGACCGTTCTCCTTGTGGAACAGGAACCAGTGCAAAGCTGGCTACTCTTTTCGCAAAGGGCGAGTTAAAGCAGGGAGATAAGTTCTTCTATGAGTCCATCCTGGGTACCATTTTCGAGGGAGAAATCGTAGGAACCACCAAGGTGGGAGATTACGATGCGGTTATTCCTCAGATTACCGGTTCCGCATGGATTACCGGCTTCAACCACTTTGTGATTGATGAAGAAGATCCTGTAAAGTATGGATTTATCTTAAAGTAAATTCAGTAATGTAGATTTGAAAATGAGCTGATTTGATTTTACAGAGCTTGCCGAAAGCCGGTGAAGTGAAGGACTGTAAAAATCAATAGATGAAGCGATTGCAGAATGGGTCTGTAAGAGGGGCAATCTGAGCCCGTCAGTACTTACTGAAAGCGAGCCAAAGCGAAGCTTGAAGTTAGTACTGTTACGAAGGCGAGGTTAGTGGGAGCGTGCCCCGAATACAGACCCATTCTGCATTAGCGCTTGTTTCTTCAATGGTTACAGTCCTTCCCTTCACAGGAGTGAGGTCGGTTCAGAGCGTACCTCTATTTTCTTCTTCTATAGATAAAATATTTTATAGGGAATAAAGATTGCAAATCCAAAATTCATCATGTAAAATCAAAGGATAGTTTTTTAACAATATCCAAAAAGGGGGAAACAGTTATGGCAGACAAGAAATTAGTAGAGCAAATTACTTCCCGTGAGGAAGACTTTGCGCAGTGGTATACGGACGTAGTAAAAAAAGCGGAGCTTACAGATTATTCTTCTGTAAAGGGCTTCATGGTTATTCGACCCGCAGGCTATGCTATCTGGGAGAATATCATGGCGGCTCTGGATTCCCGTTTTAAAGCTACAGGTGTACAAAACTGTTCTATGCCGCTTTTAATCCCCCAGTCCTTATTAGAAAAAGAGAGTGAGCATGTGGAAGGTTTTGCCCCTGAAGTAGCATGGGTTACCTCCGGCGGTTCCAAGAGACTGGAGGAAAGACTTTGTGTTCGTCCTACCTCCGAGGTACTTTTCTGTGACTATTATTCCAAGGTGGTAAAGTCCTATCGTGACCTTCCTCAGCTTCTGAACCAGTGGTGTTCCGTAGTACGTTGGGAGAAGACCACCAGACCTTTCTTAAGAACCAGAGAGTTCTTATGGCAGGAGGGACATACCGTTCATGCTACGGCAGAGGAAGCGGAAGAGAGAACCCTTTTAATGCTGGACATCTATGCGGATGTTTTGGAAAATGAATTGGCGATTCCTGTAGTGAAGGGTCGTAAGACCGATAAGGAGAAGTTTGCCGGTGCGATTGCCACCTATACGGTAGAGGCTTTGATGCATGACGGACAGGCCTTACAGTGTGCTACCTCCCACAACTTTGGAGACGGCTTTGCCAAGGCATTCCAGGTGCAGTATTTAAGCAAGAACAATACCGTTGAGCCGGTACACCAGACCTCTTGGGGAATTACCACAAGAACCATCGGTGCTTTAATCATGGTTCACGGGGACGATTCCGGATTGGTTCTTCCTCCTCGTATTGCTCCTGTACAGGTAAATATCATTCCTATCCAGCAGAATAAGGAAGGGGTACTGGACAAGGCCTTTGGTTTGATGAACAGCTTAAAGGATGCAGGACTTCGGGTGAAGGTGGATGATTCCGATAAGACCCCCGGATTTAAGTTTGCGGACAGTGAAGTAAGAGGAATTCCTCTTCGTCTGGAAATCGGACCGAAGGATATCGAAGCGGGACAGGTAGTACTGGTAAGAAGAGACACCAGAGAGAAGATTGTGGTATCCTTTGAGAATCTTGTGGAAGAAAGCAAGAAGCTTTTGGAGCAGATTCAGAAGGATATGTATAATAGAGCATTAACTTTCCAGAAGGAAAGAACCACCGATGCCAAGAGCTTGGATGAATTGGTAGCCTCCCTGGATAAGAAGCCCGGATTTGTTCGCGCTATGTGGTGCGGTTGCAGAGAGTGCGAGGAGAAGCTTAAGGAGTATTCCGGTATCACTTCCCGTTGTATCCCTGCAAAGCAGGAAAAGATTGCCGATACCTGCGTGGTATGCGGAAAGCCTGCTACAAAGATGGTTTACTGGGGAAGAGCTTATTAAAAAAGGAAAATGGATGAAAGATCCGAAAGCAATACAAATCACCGTTCCCAAAGGGGTAGAACTCATTATTCGACAGATTGAGCAGGCAGGCTACGAAGCCTACGCTGTCGGAGGATGTGTTCGGGACGCCCTTTTGGGACGAGAACCTGAAGACTGGGATATTACGACTTCTGCCAAACCGGAGGTCGTAAAATCCCTTTTTTTGCGTACCATTGATACGGGAATTGAGCATGGAACGGTGACGGTTCTGCTTAGCGCCCAGGAAGCCGGAGAGGGAGACAGAGCCTTTGAGGTAACCACCTATCGGGTGGACGGCATTTACGAGGATGGACGGCACCCTAAGGCAGTGTCCTTTACCGGAAGCCTGGAAGAGGATCTGGCCAGAAGGGATTTTACCATCAATGCCATGGCCTACCACATGGATAGGGGCATCATTGACTGTTATCATGGACAGGAAGACCTGGAAAATAAAAGGATTCGCACCGTGGGAAGGGCAGAGGAACGTTTTACGGAGGACGCCCTTCGTATGATGCGGGGAATCCGTTTTTCCGCCCAGCTGGATTTTCAGATAGAAGAGGACTGCCTTCAGGCCATGCTGGTTCTTCGGGAAAACCTCGGAAAGGTTTCCAAGGAACGGATTGCGGTGGAGCTGGTGAAGCTTTTATGTAGCCCTCATCCGGAGCGGGTGAAGCTGCTATTTTCTACCGGCCTTTCCGACTTTGTGACACAGCATTTTTCGGAAATCGAGAAGCGGGGAATTCCTTTTCTTTTAGGAAATGCCAAAGCTAAGAAGTATCTGCGCTTGGGCCTTCTGCTAAGGCACCTGCCGGAATATGCCAAGGAAATTTTGGAAGAGCTGAAGCTGGATCGGGAATGTATTGATCAGGCTTCCGCCTTTGTGGAGCTCTTTTCTTTGGAAGAGGCGGATTCTCCCTATGCCCTTCGGAAACGGCTTTCTCGGTACGGACTTGAACTGATTCAGGACTTTTATGATACCAAGGCGCTCCTATTGGAAAATGTTTCCAATACCCCGGGAAAGGCTATGGCGGAGCAGGTGCAGCTTCGACGTTCATGGCTTCAAAAGATTCAGGAGGAGGGGGATTGCTATACCCTTTCCAATCTGGCAATTAAGGGAAAAGATTTACTGTCTATAGGAGTGCAAGCCGGGCCGGCTATGGGAGAACTTTTGCATCAGGCTTTGGATTATGTGATGCTGAATCCTTCGGAAAATGATAGAGAAGCTTTGCTTTCTTTTGTAAAAAGCCGAATTTGTTAATAATTAAACAAAAATAAAAGTATACAACAGTATTTAAGAGGAAAATATGGTCAAAATAGACAAGTTTTCCTCTTAAATACTGTTATTATTTATAAATTCTAGCGCTATTATATCGACATTTTATAAATAATGATTATAATGAATATTGTAGAGGAAAAATCTCACTGTTTTTCCGAAAAAATAGAAAGAATTTTCGGAATAGAAAGAGCTGAGCCTATGATTGGAATTATAAATCCCTCCTTGGACCCCTTCTATAATCAGGCCTTGGAAGAATATCTTTTTCAGAATAGAACGGAGCGGGATATTTTTCTTCTTTGGCGGAATACTCCGGCGGTTATTGTGGGCTGTTACCAAAACATCAGTCAGGAAGTGAATTTGCGCCGTCTGAAAGAAAGAGGAATTCCCGTTGTTCGAAGAAGCAGCGGCGGAGGTACGGTTTATCATGACTTGGGCAATGTGAATTACAGCCTCATGAAGAAACGAAACAAGATTTTAGAGTATGACGATTTTCTCCTTCCGGTGATTACGGCTTTACGAGGGCTTGGGATTATGGCGGAGAAGAACAGATGCTCGGACATCGCCATAGGAGGAAGGAAGATTTCCGGCAGTGCCCAGAAGGTCACCGGAGAACGGGTTTTACACCATGGGACTCTACTCTATGCATCGGACTTAAGTCTTTTGGATGAGATTACCACCAAGAATAAAAGCATTCATATTCAGTCGAAGGCTTCTCCCTCAGCGATTTGCAAGGTTTGTAATATTAGCGAAAGCTGGGAAGGCTTGGGAAAGGAAGGCTGTCCCTTTACGGAACTTCCTCCCATAGAAAGCTTTATGGAAGCTTTAAGGGAGGCCATGGGAGCTAAGCCGGAAGAATTGGTGCTTACGGAGGCGGAAAAGGCGGAGGTAGAGAGGATTTGCCGGGAAAAATACCATTCTTGGGAATGGACCTTTGGAAAAACCCCCCATTTCTCTTTTGAGAAGGAAGGTATTTTCCAGGGAGAAAAAATCCGGATAAGCTATCAGGCCCGGAAGGGAAGAATCGAAGATTTTACAATCCAATCCCCTTATTTTTCGGAAGAGGAAGTCAGAGCACTTTTCCAAGGACAGTCATTTTCTTTAGAGCTTTTTGAAGAAAAGTTTTCCGATTTGGCGGAAAGACTTAAGCCACAGGATAGTAAGGAAGTCAGAGAAGTCTTAATAGGACTTGCATTATAGAAGGAGTAGAAGATGAAGAAAGAAATTGTGATTCCGAAGTTAAGACCGGAGATGCAGGAGGCAGTGGTTTGTGCCTGGTTGAAGGAAGTTGGAGATTCGGTAAAGAAGGGTGAACCGATTTTCGAGATTGAAACTGACAAGGTGGTTACCCAAGTGGAATCCGGCTTCGAGGGCACCCTGGTAGAGCAGTGCTGCGAAGAAGGCGATACGGTAGGGGTATTAGAGAAGGTCGCTTTGATTGAAGAGACAGTGTAAGGCAAGATAGGGAGCAAGATATGGAGAAGACATTGGAGAAAGCGGAGGATTTACAGGCTGCCCCTCCTTCTTTAGGGAAGAAGCCGGACTGGCTGAAGGTTCGATACAATCAGGAGGCTACCGAAGAGGTGGCAGCCCTGATGAAGGATCTTCGCTTGAATACCGTTTGTAAGGAAGCCAACTGTCCCAATATGGGAGAGTGCTACAGGAAGCACACGGCAACCTTTATGATTTTGGGAAGCGTTTGCACCAGAAATTGTCGCTTTTGTAATGTAAGCTGTGGAAGACCGGAGGCAGTGGACGAAGAAGAGCCTATGAATGTGGCTAAGGCGGCAAAGCAGCTACATCTGAAGCATGTGGTTTTGACCTGCTCCACCAGAGATGACTTGGAGGATGGAGGCGCCTTGCAGTTTGCCAAGACCATTCGGGCGATTCGGGAGCTTTGCCCCGGCACTACCATTGAAACTCTGATTTCGGATATGAAGGGAAGGACAGAGTCCTTAGACATTGTTCTGGAGGCCAAGCCGGAGGTACTGAATCACAATGTGGAGACGGTAAAGGAATTACAGAAGGCAGTTCGGCCCCAGGCGGCTTATGAAAGATCTCTAGGGGTGCTTCGCTACTGCAAGCAACATTCCCCGGATATCCGGGTAAAGACCGGCTTTATGGTAGGGCTTGGAGAGACGGAAGAGCAGATTGACAGGCTGATGGATGATGTGCTGGAAACCGGCTGTGATATCTTAACCATCGGACAATATCTGCAACCCACCAAGGAACATTACCCCTTGGCCAGATATGCCACACCGGAGGACTTCGCTCGCTATAAGAAGAATGCTCTTTTAAAGGGCTTTCACCACGTTGCCTCCGCTCCCTTAGCCAGAAGCTCCTACAGAGCTTGGGAAGCTTTGGAGGACGTGCATGGTTTATATTGATTTAGAGTCCACGGATGTTTATGAAAACTTTGGTTTGGAATATTACTTAGCCAAAGAAAAGAACTTGGAAGATACGGTTTTTCTTTTCTGGAGAACCACCCCTACCCTGATGCTGGGCAAATACCAAAACCTGGCGGAGGAAGTGAATCTTCCCTACGCCAGAGAGCAGAAGATGAATCTGGTTAGGAGGATGAGCGGCGGCGGCACCATTTACACGGACCCGGGAGGATGGCAGTTTACCTTCATTGACCGCTATAAAGAAGAGGGGATAGAGTTTAAGAAATATCTAAGCCCGGTTCTGGACGCCCTGGCAAAGCTTTCCGTAAAGGCGGAGTTTAACGGTAGAAATGACCTTTGTATCGAAGGACGCAAGTTTTCCGGCAATGCCCAGTATCA
Source organism: Oribacterium sinus (assembly GCF_963537195.1). Classification (GTDB taxonomy): domain Bacteria; phylum Bacillota; class Clostridia; order Lachnospirales; family Lachnospiraceae; genus Oribacterium; species Oribacterium sinus_A. Next base: position 16,394 of record NZ_CAUTEG010000029.1, read on the forward strand.
TCTTGGGGAAAGCATTGTCCATCACGGATCCCTGCTTTTTTCCACGGATATCGAGAAGATGGTGAATTCCACCAGGGTGGATGAGTACAAGATTATTTCCAAAAGTATCCAGTCGGTGCGTGAGAGAGTTTGTAACATCTCTGACCATTTACAGGAGAAGATTTCCCCGGAGGACTTTAAGGAACTGATGGTTTCCGCTATTTTGGGAGAAGAGAATAAAGCCAATCGCCTGGAGCTTTCCAAGGAAGAAATTCTGAGAGTTAAGGAACTGGCCAAGACTCATTTTCAAAACTGGGACAGTCTGTACGGAAAGAATCCGAAGTTCAATATGGAAAAGATTGGACGCTTCCCGGGGGGGAAGATGCATTTTTCCTTAGAGATTCAAAAGGGCAAAATACAGGAAGCTTCTATTAGCGGAGATTTTTTCAGTACCCTGGATCCGGAGGAAATCAGTAAAGCCTTTGTAGGACTGGCTTTTGACCGGGATTCCCTTTTAAAGGGTCTTACGGAAAGAGGCTTGGAGGGAAAGCTTTATCGGATTTCCGTGTCTGAGATTGCGGATATGCTGGCCTAAAGGGCTTTGACGGACAAGCAGGCCGGTTGAACCGGAGAAAACCCATATATTTTTATTTTTTTACACATTGAAAAAGAAAAAAATTTTTTTTATAATGAGTTATAGAGTAATTACTTTTTGCCCGAATGTTCTGATATTAGGGGTCAGGCGATGGGGAAAAAGCATGATGATAAAATCACCATAAAACAAAGGAGGCAGTTTATGGAATTAAAGACACCGTTGTATGAAGCACATGTGAAGGCAGGTGGAAAGATTGTTCCTTTCGCCGGATTTCTTCTTCCTGTTCAGTATGAGCAGAGTGGAGTCATCAAGGAACACATGGCTGTTCGAACCGAAGCCGGACTTTTCGACGTGTCCCACATGGGCGAGGTACTTTGCAAAGGAAAGGATGCATTGGCAAATCTTCAGAAGATTTTAACCAACAATTTTGAGAACATGGTGGACGGACAGGCAAGATACAGCCTGATGTGTAATGAAAACGGCGGTGTGGTAGACGATTTAATCGTTTACAAGAAAGGGGATAACGACTACTTTATCGTTGTAAATGCTGCCAACCGTGAGAAGGACTTTAACTGGATGGTACAGCATAAGTTCGGGGATGTGGAATTCACCAATGTATCCGATGATTATGCCCAGATTGCCCTTCAAGGCCCTAAGGCTATGGATATTATCAGAAAGCTGACCTCCGAAGAAAATATTCCTCAGAAATATTACCATGCCGTATTTAATGCTACGGTTGACGGTATTCCCTGTATTGTTTCCAAGACCGGTTATACCGGAGAAGACGGTGTAGAGCTGTATCTGGACAGCAGCAAGGCGGAGGAAATGTGGGATAAGCTTTTGGCGGCAGGAAAAGAAGAGGGACTGATTCCCTGCGGACTTGGTGCCAGAGATACCCTTCGTATGGAAGCGGCTATGCCTCTCTACGGTCATGAGATGGACGATGAAATCACTCCCCTTGAGACCGGATTAAAGTTTGCGGTAAAGATGGATAAGCCTGATTTTATCGGAAAGGCTGCTATTGAAGCTAAAGGAGAGCCGAAGATTAAGAGAGTCGGCCTGAAGGTTACCGGCAGAGGTATTATCCGCGAGCATCAGGACGTTTTGGCGGGAGATCAGATGATTGGTCACACCACCTCCGGAACCCACTGCCCATTCTTAAACTATCCGGTAGGAATGGCATTAATCGATCCCAAGTATGCAGAGGTCGGTACTCAGCTTCAGGTAGACGTTCGGGGACGTAAGGTGGATGTAGAAGTGGTAGCGCTTCCCTTCTACAAGAGAGAGAAATAAAAGCAAAACATTTTTCAAGAGAGATTGCAGGCTTTAGGGGCAATACTCGAAGAAAGGCAAATTTTTAAAATCAGATTTTCTTCCGGGAAGATCTATTTTATAAAGAAAACGGTTTAATCAACACTACTTATTTTAAGGAGGAAAAAAAGATGGCAGTTCAGAAGGGATTACTTTATTCCAAGGATCACGAGTGGGTTAAGGAAGAAGGCGGAGAGTTCGTGGTAGGAATCACAGACTATGCCCAGTCCGAGTTAGGAGATTTGGTTTTTGTAAATCTTCCTGAAGAAGGGGACAGTGTAACTAAGGGAGAGGCTTTCTCCGATGTTGAGTCTGTAAAGGCTGTTTCCGATGTATTGTCTCCATTAACCGGTGTGGTTAGTGCAATCAATGAGGCTGTTTTGGATGCTCCCGAAAGCATCAACAGCTCTCCCTACGAGGCTTGGTTCGTAAAGGTAAAGGATGTTACAGAGAAGGAAGAGCTTCTTTCCGCAGAAGAGTATGAGGAGTTCTTAAAGACACTGTAAAGAGATAGCATGAGGATTCTTCCGACGAAGAGGATAGAATGGGAAAAAGGAGTTCTATCCTCTAAAGAGAAGAAACTATCCGAAAGAAAGGTGGTGGACTTATGGGAAAATACATTCCCAATACCGACGCGGAGCAGAAGGCGATGCTGCAGGAAAGCGGTTTTTCTTCCTTTGATGATCTGTTTAGAGATATTCCACAGGAAGTAAAATTAAAAGGCGAGCTTTCTATTCCTGCCGGTTTATCCGAGTTGGAAGTACGTAGAGATATGTCTGCATTGGCGGACAAAAACGTAGTGTTCCCGGTTATCTTCAGAGGTGCCGGAGCATACCGTCATTTTATTCCCTCTATTGTAAAGAGCGTGATTGGTAAAGAGAATTTCTTGACGGCATATACCCCGTATCAGGCAGAGACCAGCCAAGGTATTTTACAATCTATTTTTGAATATCAGACCATGATCTGCGACTTGACCGGCATGGACGTATCCAATGCTTCCGTTTATGACGGGGCTGAGGCTGCGGCTGAGGCAGTAGCAATGTGCAGAGAGAGAAAGAGAAGCAAGGCTTTGATTTCCGCTCTGATGCATCCGGACACGATTTCAACCATCAAGACCTATTGTCATGGTAATGGTATGCAAGTAGAGATTATTCCGGAGAAGGACGGTGTGACAGACGTGGAGGCTTTGAAGGCTAAGGCAGATGCGGAATCTGCTGTAGTTTTCATCCAGCATCCGAATTTCTACGGCAATCTGGAAGATGCAGAGAAGATTGGAGAGATTGCTCATGAGGTAGGGGCAAAGTTTGCTATGAGCGTAAATCCCATTTCTCTTGGTGTTCTTAAGACTCCCAGGGAGTATGGAGCGGATGTTGCGGTCGGTGACGGACAGCCTTTAGGACTTCCCATTGCTTTCGGAGGACCTTACCTTGGATTCATGGCATCCACTGATGCGATGAAGAGAAATCTTCCCGGAAGAATCGTAGGAGCTACAGAGGATCATCAGGGAAGAACCGGTTATGTATTGACTCTGCAGGCCAGAGAGCAGCATATCCGTAGAGAAAAGGCTTCCAGTAACGTATGTTCTAATCAGGCACTTTGTGCTTTAGCTGTAGGTGTTTACCTTGCAGCAGTTGGTAAGGAAGGCTTAAAGGAGGCGGCAAGTCTTTCCACTTCCAAGGCGCATTATCTGGCAAAGGAATTAGAAAAGATCGGCTTTAAGCCACAGTATAAGGCAGATTTCTTCAATGAATTCGTAACAGAGTCTTCCGTTTCTTCCGCAAAGGCATTAGAGGCTTTAGAGAAGGAAGGCATCCTTGGCGGATATCCTCTGGATGATAAGAGAATTCTCTGGTGCTGTACGGAAGTTAATGATAAGGCTTCTATGGACCGTGTAGTAGAAATCTTAAAGGAGGTGAAGTAATGCTTATTTTCGAGAAAAGCAAATCCGGCAGACATTGCAGTTTGTTCCCTCCCTGTGATGTGGAAGTGGTAGATGTTCCTGCAAAGGATCAAAGAAAGGCTGAATTACATTTGCCGGAGCTGTCAGAGACAGAAATCAGCAGACATTACACAGAGCTTGCTAAAAAGTGTAGAGGTGTAAATGACGGCTTCTATCCTTTAGGTTCCTGCACCATGAAGTACAATCCGAAGATTAATGATGATATGGCAGCTTTACCCGGTTTTGCAGAGGTTCATCCCTTGCAGCCGGAGCATACCGTACAGGGTTGCCTTTCCGTAATCCAGGAGATTGAAACGCTTCTTTGTGAAGTAACCGGTATGGATCGTTTAACGGTTCAGCCTGCAGCAGGTGCTCACGGTGAGTTTACCGGAATCATGCTGATTAAGGCTTACCATGAGAGCAGAGGGGATTTTAACAGAAACAAGATTATTATTCCCGATGCGGCTCACGGAACCAATCCCGCAACCGCTACCATGGCAGGCTACAAGGTGGTAACCATTCCTTCCAATGAGCACGGCTGTGTAGATATGGAGAAATTCAAGGCAGTTTTAGGGGATGATGTTGCCGGCTTGATGCTGACCAACCCCAATACCGTAGGTATTTTCGATGAAAATATCTTAGAGATTACCAAGTTAATCCATGATTGCGGCGGATTAAACTATTATGACGGTGCGAACTTAAACGCTATCATGGGCGTTGTTCGTCCCGGAGACATGGGCTTTGACGTTATTCACTTGAATCTTCATAAGACCTTCTCCACACCGCACGGTGGCGGAGGACCCGGAAGCGGAGTTGTAGGATGCAAGAAGCTTCTTGCTGATTTCATGCCCGGATATCTGGTAGACGGAGATGAAGTGAAGAAGTTTGTGAAGGCTCCACAGTCTATCGGAGACATGAAGGCCTTCTACGGAAACTTCCTGGTAGTGGTTAGGGCATTAACCTATATTAAGACCTTAGGAAAAGAAGGAATTCCACAGGCTAGTAAGAATGCGGTGCTGAATGCCAACTACATGATGAATAAGCTGAAGGATCTCTATACCATGGCTTATGATCAGATTTGTATGCATGAGTTCGTTATGAGCTTAGAGGATCTTAAGCAAAAGACAGGGGTTTCTGCAATGGACATTGCCAAAGCTCTGTTGGATAACGGAATGCATCCGCCCACAATGTACTTCCCGCTTATCGTTCATGAAGCTTTGATGATTGAGCCTACAGAGACAGAGTCCAAGGAAACTTTGGACGATGCTGTAGCTGTTTTCAGAAAGCTTTATGAGGAAGCTCAGACCAATCCCCAGGCGCTTCATGATGCTCCTGTAACTACTCCGGTAGGAAGATTGGATGAAGTAAAGGCAGCAAGAGAGCCGGTACTTCGTTATGAGTGGAAGTAAAATAAAGTAGATTTTCAGAGAGCTGTTATATAAAGATTAAGGAGAGGGGGAATAAAGCTTCCTTGGGGTAGCGAATGTCCCCTCTCTTCTTAGGAAAAGTCTTTATGTAACAGCTCTCCTTGCTAAAAAAGCGAAAACATTGAATAGTAGGGAGAATAAAAGATATGAATTATGATGTGATTATCATAGGAGCCGGTCCCGGCGGATATGTAGCGGCATTAAAGTCTGCAAAGCTGGGCTTTAAGACAGCTGTGGTAGAGAAGGATAGAGTGGGAGGAACCTGCTTAAACAGAGGCTGTATTCCTACAAAGGCCATGGTTCATGCCACTGAGCTTTACAGAGAAATGCAAAATGCAAAGGAGTACGGTATTTTTGCCGAGAATATTTCCTATGACTACGGCAAGATTTTGGAATATAAGCAGGACATTATCGATAAGCTGGTAGGCGGAGTGGAGCAGCTCTTTAAGTCCAACGGCATCGATTACCTGAAGGGGCTGGGAACTTTAGAGAAAGACGGTTCCGTTACCGTAAGCGGTGGAGAAGGAGCAGGAAATTATCAGGCGAAGCATGTGATTTTGGCTGTTGGATCCAAGCCTGCCTTAGTACCGATTCCGGGACTGGATAGTGAAGGAGTATTAACCAGTGATGAGCTCTTCCAATTACAGGAAGTACCCAAGAGCTTAAGCATCATTGGCGGAGGAGTAATCGGTGTGGAGTTTGCTTCCATTTTCGCCTCCTTAGGAACCAAGGTTACCATTCTGGAGGCTCTGCCCAGTATTCTGGCCAACATGGATAAGGATATTTCTCAGAATTTGAAGCTGATTTTAAAGAAGAGAGGCATCGATATCCATACCTCCGTTAAGGTAGAGAAGGTGGAAAAGGAAGCAGAGGGCGTTTCCTGCTTCTATACCGAGAAGGATGAGCCGGTAAAAGTAACATCTCAGTATGTGCTTTGTGCAGTGGGCCGTGTGCCCAATACCCAGGGACTCTTCGGAGAAGGGGTTGAACTGGAAATGGAGAGAGGCCGAGTAGTGGTAGACGAGCACTTTAAGACCTCCATGGACAATGTTTATGCCATCGGAGACCTGATTAAGGGCTTACAGCTTGCCCACCTTGCTTCCGCACAGGGCATTTGCCTCCTGGAGGAGCTGGCGGGACACAAGAGAAGCATTGATTTAAATGTGGTGCCCGGTTGCGTTTACACCTCACCGGAAATCGCCTCCGTTGGAATTACCGAGGCTATCGCCAAGGAGCAGGGCTTAGAAATCAATGTGGGTAAGTTCATGATGAGCGGAAACGGAAAATCCATGATTTCCAAGGAAGAGCGCGGATTTATCAAGATTCTGTCCGACAGCAAGAGTCATGCGGTTGTAGGTGTGCAAATGATGTGCGCAAGAGCAACCGATATGATTGGAGAGTTTGGCAATGCTGTGGCAAACGGCTTTACCGTTGAGCAGCTGCTGAAGGCTATGAGAGCTCACCCAACTTATAATGAGGGAGTGGGAGAGGCTTTGGAGGATGTATTCGGAGAAGCGGTACATTCCATGCCGAAAAAGAAATAGTTTAAATAGAGAACTGTGAAGAGTCAGCTGACTTTAAGCGCTTTTCGCAGGACAGCTTTGGAATCGGGGCACGCTAAGATTCCATAAAAAGTAAAAAGTGGCTGTAAAATCAAAATAGATTTTCTAAGCAATATAGGTCTGAACTTGGGGCACGCTCTCGCTAGCTTCGCCACATAGCGGTACTAACTTCAAGCTTCGCTTCACTCGCTTTCAGTAAGTACCGATGGGCTCAGACTACCCCTCATTCAGACCTATATTGCCGAAAATTTCTATATTTTGATGTTTACAGCCACTTTTCTTTATTACTTTTTATGCTGTAGGCGGTAGAGCCGCATCACCTGTTCCACAGTATCTGCCAAGTTCATCTTGGCAGTTTCTTTTTTTATGGCGTCTTCTAAAGTAATGATTTCTCTTAGGATGGGGAAGTAGGCGTCGATTCCGGCTTGGTTGCAGGCTTTTGCTCCTTCTGTAACGGCTCCTGCAAAGGCTATCACCGGAATTCCCTGTTCTTTAGCCAGCTTTGCTACACCGATTGGTGCCTTTCCCATGGCGGATTGTTCGTCCAGCCTTCCTTCTCCCGTAATCACTAAATCGGCTCCCTGCATCTTCTCGGAAAGCTTGGTTTCTTCCAAAATCAAGGAAACGCCGGACTTTAATTCTCCCTGAAGAAAACTGCGAAAGGCAAAGCCCAGGCCTCCCGCAGCTCCGGATCCGGGAGCTTCCGAATTGGCAGCAGGGTTATATTCTTTTACAAGCTCACTATAATGCTTCATCCAAAGATCCATTTGGGAAAGCATTTCCTTGTTTCCGCCCTTTTGAAAGCCAAAGATAAGGCTGGATCCATTTTCCCCATAAAGAGGATTTTCCACATCGCAGGCAATCTGAAAGGAGCACTGTAATAAACCCTCCGGTACAGAAGTATTTTCTATCCTAGTTAAGTCTTTCAGTCCTTCTCCGATAGGGAGAATTTCTTCTCCGTCTTCCTTCGTAAAACGAAAGCCCAGGGCGCTTAACATTCCGATTCCACCGTCATTTGTGGCGGAACCGCCGATGCCGATTAAAAAGCGATGACATCCCTTGTGATAGGCATCTAAAATCATTTGCCCAACGCCGTAACTACTAGTCTTCAGCGGATTTCTTTCCGCCGGAGAGAGTAAGGTAATGCCGGAAGCTTGAGACATTTCCATAACGGCAAGCTTCCCATCATTTGGGGAAAATTTTGTTTTCGGATATGTGTCCGAGTGTGTCTTAGAGTAGATTTTAGTCAGTGTTTCCCGGTGGGTATTCGATTCTGTTTCCGCCTGGGATTTCTCTAACTCTGTTATAATACCATAATGAGCTTCCACCTCTTGAAACAACGGCCCTTTTACCCGGACTGTTTCCAAGCTTCCCCCTAAAGCATCTACCAGCGTTTCTACGGTGCCTTCCCCTCCGTCTGCCAGAGGAGAAATTGCAACATCAGCATCAGGAACTACCCGTAAAATACCGCTTTTTATGGCCTCGCCCGCTTCTTTAGAGGAGAGGCTTCCTTTAAAGGAATCTATAGCAATAAGGATTTTCATAATCTGCCTACGCTGTCTGCCAAGCACCATCCGGGCCAAGGGGATAACCCTCAACCTTGGTATTGAAAAGCATCTTTCCGTTATCCGCTCCGGCCTGAGGGTTCAGATAGTACCACTTACCTTTAAGCTCCTGCCAACCGGTACGCATCTTGCCATTTTCCGCACCGACCTCTTCACTGAAGTAATACCAGAAGCCGCGAATCTCCTTCCAGCCAAGGCTCATCTTTCCCTGTTCACTGCCTTCCTTTTCTTCAAAATAATACCAGGCATTGTTATAGAAAAGCCAGCCGGT
>NZ_CAUTEG010000030.1:0-24616 GCF_963537195.1 Oribacterium sinus
TCTACACAGAGTAGAACACTCTTTCCCTACACGACGCTCTTCCGATCTGCCCTATATCCTATAAATGCTTAGGAGTAAGCCCTTCTCCGCTACTCCTTATGAATGATTTTTCAAGTCATTTTTTAATATCCAGAATATAGCATATTTCATAAAATAATTGTATGTTTGAACATTTTGTTGGAAATATTTCCTATTTCTGTGCTATACTGTCCAAGATTGAACATTTTTGTTCATGAAAAATAAGGAGAAATAAATGGGGATTAATGAAAGAAAAAGAGAAATTGTTGAAAGCCTAAACCAGCATAACGGCTTTGCCAGTATCAATTACCTATGTAAGAAGCTTTATGCTTCCCGTTCTACGATTCGAAGAGACCTGATGTCTCTGGAAGAAGATGGCATACTGAAGCGTTCCCACGGCTATGTTTCTTTGGTGGTAAAGTCTGCGAAAGAAAGCCCTATCAGTATGCGACAAATAGAAAATTTGGATAAAAAACAAATCATTGCAAGAAAAATGGAGCCGCTAATCAAAGACGGTATGGTAATCTTCTTGGACTCTTCTTCCACCGTTTGTCAGCTGGCTCCTATTTTAAAGACAAAGCAGCACCTTACCATCATCACCAATGGCATCAATATTGCCAACGAATTATCCCATGCGCAAAACCTGACCTGCTTTCTTTGTCCGGGCGTTCTGAAGCACAAGAGTCTTTCGATTGTGGGGGAGTTCACCTCCCAATTTATCAAGAACTTTCATGCAGAGCTTGCCATCCTGTCCTGCAAAGCGATTCAGGAAAAGGGCATCTTCGAAGGAGATGATTCCCAGGGCTTAGTCAAAAAAAGCATGATGGAAAATGCGGAAAAAACCATCCTGCTTTGTGATAACAGCAAGGAAAATGCTGTTGGCTTCTTTAAGCTGACAGACTTTCAGGCCCTATCCTGTCTGGTGTCGGATGCCCCCTTCTCCCCCTCCTTACAGAGGGCTTTGAAGGAGCAGATTCCAATGCTTATTTACTAAGATGAAATAGAAACAATCCATCTTTTTGACAAATATAAAAGCTTTACACAGCATAGCTTAAATGAGAGGCAATCTGAGCCCGTTGGCACTTACGAAAAACAAATGAAATGAAGTTTTTCGCTTAGTGTCCACTACGAAGGCGAAGTTAGCGGGAGCGTGCCTCGAATGCAAGCTATGCTGTGGAAAGCTTATTTACATAATTCCACAGAAATTTTTTATATTCTATAGTTCCTTAACCATTTGGAACACCTTCTCCAAATCATTTTCTGTATTCACCCTCTGTCGCCAGCGGGCTGCATTTTCCAAGCCTTCCATATACCAGGAAAGATGCTTCCGCATTTCCAATAGCGCCAGATGCTCTCCCTTAATCTCCACCATAAGCTTTAGATGCCGAAGCATCATTTCCTTTCTTTCCGAAAGGCTCACCGGCGGAAGCTTCTTCCCTTCAGAGAGAAGGCTGACACAGGCTCGTATCAAAAAGGGATTCCCTTGGATTCCCCGGGCCAGCGCAATACCGTCTACCCCGGTGGAAAGGAGCATGGCCAGAGCATCCTCTTCTTGGAAAATGTCTCCGTTTCCAAAGACGGGAATCTTCACGGCTTCCTTGGCTTCCTTAATATATTGCCAATTGGCCTTTCCTCTATAATATTGCTCTCTGGTTCTGCCGTGAATGGTCACGGAAGCCACCCCGGAGGCCTCTGCCATTTTCGCAAATTCCACCACATTGATAGCATCATCCGTAAAGCCGATGCGAAACTTTACTGTAAGAGGTTTCTTCAAGGCTTTTGCCATGCTGCTTAAAACCTGTTCCGCTAATGGAAGGTTGGTCATTAAAGCAGAGCCCTCCTGATTCCGTACCACCTTAGGCACGGGACAGCCCATATTCACATCAATGCCGTCAAAGTCCTCTTCGATTCGACAGGCCATTTCCGCCATCAAGGCCGGATCAGAGCCAAAAAGCTGTGCCGATACAAGCCCCGGTTCTCCTTTGTGTTCAAGCAAAGAATCGGTATTTTGATTGCCATAGTAAATGGCTTTCGCCGACACCATTTCCGTAAAGGATAAACTTAAGCCCATTTCCTTACAAAGAATACGGTAAGGAAGATCTGTCACCCCTGCCATGGGCGCCATCAGGATATTTCCGGGAAGCTTACAATCCTTTAAGGAAATCGGCCGAAAGAGGTTTTCTCCCCCCTCTTCTTCTCTTTTTTCCAAGGCCTCCTCATAGGAAAAGTCGGATATTCCGTGACTTCTCACGATTTCTTCTATTTTTTCTTTTTCAACAAAATATTCGATACTGTCCTTCTTTCTACTCTAAAGCAATGCATAGACTCCTCTTACTTTTTCTCTATATTTTGAAGCATTGCATCGACTTCTCTTACTTCTTCTCTAGATTCTGCAATCCTGCATAATACTCTTCCAGCTTGGAAAAGAGCTCCTTATAGTCCTTTTGAATCTGCTTCTTCTTTAGCTCTGCCCCTATGGGGTCATAAAGATAGTCCGCCTCCTCTGCAATGCTGATAAGCTCCAGCCTTCCTTCTTCTCCGAATTGCATCAGAAACACGCCGCCGATTTCCTCTGTATAAGTAACGGTGATTTTTTGCAGACTTTCCTGCACCTCTTTAGGCAGAAGAGAAAAGCGGGGATTAAAAAAATACTGTTCTCTATAGGAATTGGCACCGCAGAGCACCTTCTCTTCTTCTTTTTTTAGCGCTTCCTGATTCATTGCTTTTTCATCCATTGTTTTGCTCCTTTCGGATTTTTTGCCTGTCCCATCATAACATAAAATGAGATAGTGCACACTACGCGAGGGATAATCATTAAGAATAAAGTGAAACAATGCACACTACGCCGGCGATACTCGTCAAAAAAATAGAGGGAAAGAATCCGAAATTTCTTCCGACTTCTTCCCTCTTATTCTAAAGATTTTCTCTTATCTTACCAGAAGCTGAGCGATACGATACTGCTCCTCAGAAATATCCTTCTTCATGCGCAGTGCTTCCTGAATATCGTAATCTACAAATTCGCCCTTCTTGTATGCCACAAGACGGTTGGACTTTCCTGCCAAAAGCAGCTCCACTGCCTTAGCGCCCATAATGGAAGCATAATAACGGTCTTTACAGGTTGGAGATCCGCCTCTCTGCATGTGTCCTAAAATGGTAGCTCGGGTTTCGATACCGGTTGCCGCCTCAATTCTCATTGCCATGGAGGAAGAATGTCCGATTCCCTCCGCATTGATAATGATGTAGTGCTTCTTTCCTCTTTTTCTGCTTTCAATAATGCGGTTAATGATGGCCTGCTCGTCTCCATCATACTTCTCCGGCAGGAGAATTTCTTCCGCACCATTTGCCACACCACACCAAAGAGCGATATAGCCTGCGTGTCTTCCCATTACTTCGATAATGGAGCAACGCTCGTGGGAGGTAGAAGTGTCTCGAATCTTATCAATAGCCTGCATAGCGGTATTGATAGAGGTATCAAAACCGATGGTATAATCTGTGCAGGCAATATCCAAATCAATGGTTCCGGGAACACCAATAGTATTAATCCCTAAGGAAGAAAGCTTTCCCGCTCCCATAAAGGAGCCGTCTCCACCGATAACTACCATGCCGTCAATGCCGTGCTTTTTACAAATCTCCGCACCCTTTTTCTGTCCTTCCGCAGTAGTGAACTCCTTACATCTTGCGGTGTAGAGTACAGTACCTCCGCGGCTTACAATATCGGAAACAGAGTGGCTGTCCAATTCTTTGATTTCTTCCTCTAAAAGTCCTGCGTAGCCACGCATAACACCCTTAACCTTTAAGCCATTGTGAATCGCGGTTCTTACCACGGAACGAATCGCCGCATTCATTCCGGGAGCATCTCCTCCGGAAGTCAAAACACCAATTGTTTTTACTGCTTTCCCTGCCATAACTGCCTCCAATCTACCTTACTGTTTTTATTTTATTCTTTACCGTTTCTCTATACCGGTCTTACCACCTGTTCCGCCATGTATTTTTTTCTGAACAAGTACATTATATTACTCTATCCTTAAGCATTTTTCAAGGATTTTAGCTGTTCTTTCACATTTTCCGGACCTACAATTTTTGCAAGATTTTCCAGCAATTCTTGGGAAGATTGTACAGCATAAAGCTTCCCTAAGCGTTTTATAGCCTTTTCTTTCCTAAGGTAAATGGCCACGGTACTTTCGCCTCCCTCTTGAGACAGGCATTCCAAAACTTCCTTTTCCTTCTCCAGATAGGCCTCTTTGTCGGAAAATTGCAACCAAATTTCTTTCGGCAAATTTTCAAAAGCTATAATTTTTTCAGCAATCAATTTTCCGTTGGCTTCATCGCTCATTTGTACTCTGCCGTAGACAAAGACCTTTCTATCCTCCTGTATCAGCTCCTCCGTAAGCTCATAGGTCTTAGGGAATACCACCACTTCCATGGAGCCGGTATTGTCTTCCAGAGTCACAAAGGCCATCATATCATTTTTCTTGGTAATCCGCCTGTTAATGCCGGTAATCATTCCTCCTACGGTACAATGCTCATCGTCCACAAGATTCTTCTCTTCCTCTATCGCTTCCAGGGAGAAGTCTCTGGCTCTTCTGCTGCAAAGCTGCTTTAGGAGCGCCCTGTCACTGTCCAAGGGGTGTCCGGAAAGATATACACCTAAGGCATCCTTTTCATTTCGCAGAAGCTCAGCCTTTGGAAATTCTTCCAAATCCGGAAAAATCAGCTCAAATTCCTGTCTTTCCTCCGCCTCTTCTCCCAAAAGATCCAAAAGGCTCATCTGCCCTGCAATCTGATCCTTCTTTCCCTTCTGTAAATCCTCCAAAACCTCCGGAAGCATCACCAGCTTTTCCCTTCTGTTTCCTTCCAGATTATCAAAGGCTCCTGCATGGATAAAAGACTCCATGGCTCTTCGGTTAATGCCTCTTTGGCTTAGTCGTTGTACCAGATCTTCAAAGTTTCTAAAGGGGCCGTTCTTTCTTTCCAGAATAATCTGCTCAGCGGCGGATCTTCCTACGCCCTTTACCGCGGATAGGCCGTAACGAATCTTTCCCTCTTTCACGGAGAAGCCCACCTCTGCCAGTTGAATATCCGGAGGCAGAATCTCTATTCCCTGTTCTCTGGCTACCTCGATATACTCAGCGGTTTTCACCGTGTTATCCATAAAGGAGCTCATGGTAGCGGCATAAAATTCCGGAGCATAGTAATACTTTAAATAGGCGGTTTGATAGGAAAGCAGGGCATAGCTTACCGCATGAGACTTATTAAAGGCATACTTGGCAAAGTCAATCATCTTATCGTAAATCCGGTTTGCCACCTCTTCAGAAATCCCTTTGGAAATACAGCCTGCAATGCCTTCTTTCGCATTGCCGTAGACAAAGCTCTGTCTTGCCTCCTCCATGACGGAGGTCTTCTTCTTGGACATGGCTCTTCGTAAGAGATCCGATCCGCCCATGGTAAAGCCTGCCAGGTCACGCACAATCTGCATAACCTGCTCCTGATACACAATTACCCCATAGGTATTTTTCAGGATGGATTCCATCTCCTTACAGTCATAGTGTACGATAGCAGGATTCTTCTTTCCGGCAATATAGTCCGGAATAAAGTCCATAGGCCCCGGACGATACAAAGCCACTCCCGCAATAATGTCATCCAGACAGGAGGGCTGTAATCGTTTCATAAAGTTTACCATTCCCGCTGATTCCAGCTGGAACACGCCGGCACAATCCCCTTTGGAAAGCATGGCGTAAACCTTGGCATCATCATAGGGCAGTTTGTCCAAGTCCAGCTTTACCCCGTGATTTTCCTCTATAAAACGAAGGGCATCCTGAATTACCGTCAGGGTGCGAAGGCCTAAAAAGTCCATCTTTAATAGCCCCAGCTCCTCTATGGTGGTCATGGTAAACTGGGTGGTAATGGAACCGTCGGAGCCTCTGGACAGCGGCACATAGTCGGAAACCGGACTTCCGGCAATTACCACTCCTGCCGCATGCATGGAGCTGTGCCGGGGAAGTCCCTCCAAACGAAGGCACATATCTATCATTTGCCTGGTTTCCTCTTCCGTATCATAAAGATTTTTTAGCTCTTTGCTGACACTTAAGGCCTTTTCCAAGGTCATATTTAATTCGTTTGGCACAAGCTTTGCCAGCTGGTCACATTTGGCATAGGGAATATCCAGTACTCTACCCACATCTCGGATTACCCCTCTTGCCGCTAAAGTTCCGAAGGTGATAATCTGGCTGACCTGCTCTTTTCCATACTTCTTTCCTACATAGTCAATGACTTCCTGTCGTCTTTCGTACTCGAAGTCCACGTCGATATCCGGCATGGTTACACGTTCCGGGTTTAAAAATCGCTCGAAAAGCAGCTGATGTTCCATGGGGTCAACATCCGTAATCCCTATAGCATAGGCCACAATGGAGCCTGCCGCGGAGCCTCTTCCCGGCCCCACCGCTATGCCGTGGGTTTTGGCAAAATGAATATAGTCCCAAACCACCAAAAAATAGTCCACAAAGCCCATATCGGAAATGGTATTTAACTCATAGTAGAGCCTGTCCTTATTTTCCTGCCGGCTCTCACCGTAGCGTTTCTCCAGCCCCTTTAGACAAAGCTCCTCCAAATAGCTGTAGGCCGTATAGCCCTCCGGCACAGGGTATTTCGGCAAATGATATTCCCCAAAGGTAATATTCACCTGGCAACGCTTGGCAATTTTTGCGGTATTTTCTAAAGCTTCCTTCGCATAAGGAAACAGTTCTTCCATCTCCTCTTCGCTTTTGATATAGAACTGTCCTCCGGGATAGCGCATTCTATCCTCGTCCATCAGTTTTTTTCCGGTCTGCAAGCAAAGCAGGATGTCATGGGCCTTGGCATCCTCCTTATAGGTGTAGTGAATATCATTGGTCACCACTAAGGGAATTCCGGTTTCTTCATGGAGGCGTAACATGCCCTGATTCACCAGCTTCTGCTCCGCATAGCCGTGGTCCTGCATTTCCAAAAAGAAATTCCCCTTCCCGAAAATGCCTTCATAGCGAAGTGCCGCCTGCTTTGCTTCCTCATACTGAGAAAGCCGAAGATTTCTGGATACCTCTCCCGCAAGGCAGGCGGATAGAGCAATAATCCCCTCATGGTATTTTTCCAAAACTTCGTAGTCCACTCTGGGCTTATAGTAATAGCCCTCGGTGAAGCCCAGGGACACCAGCTTCATCAGGTTATGATAGCCTGTATCATTTTCCGCAAGAAGCACCAGATGGTAGTATCTGGCCTCTCCCTTCTGGATAAAGCGTTCCTCCATGGAACGGCTTAAATAAATCTCCGATCCCAGAATCGGATGAATCCCCTGCTTCTTTGCCTCTTTATAAAAGTCAATTACACCGTACATAACCCCATGGTCTGTAAGGGCAATGGAGTCCATTCCAAGCTCCTTCACCCTGGCAATCATCTCCGGAATCTTTCCGGAGCCGTCCAACAAACTATAGCTGCTATGTACATGTAAGTGTGTAAATGCCATTTTCTATCCTTCTATCCGCAAGACCTTCGCCTTAAACCCTTTATCCTAACCTCTATACTGTACAGGCTAATTTCCGTATTGCCTAGTCTTTTTGTATATAAAAAGGAGCCCGTTTCCGAGCTCCTCTGTTTAAATCGCTTCTCCAAGAAGATATCCGCTGATTGCTGAAATCGCATCCTCTTCATCTTCTCCCTCTGCAGATACATATAGCTCTGCGCCGTTATTAATGCCGAGTGCCATCATCCCCATAATGGATTTTGCATTTACCCTTCTGCTTCCCTCCGTCATATAGATGCTGGATTGAAAGCGACTGGCAATCTGTACGAGCATCGCCACCGGATGATCATCTGTTTTGTTTGATAAGTTAACGGTTACATTACTGTCTTTCATGGTCTGTGCCTCCCTGGTGCATTTGAGCTCCCTAAACGCAGAGTGTCCTCACTCCATCCTCAGTTCCAAAGCTGTCTGTCTAAATTGTCTTGAAAATGCAGGCCTAACCAATGTACCTTTGCGAGGAAAGCTCCTCTTTAGCATATTTTATTTTTTTAATCCTATTTCTTATGCGTAGCGGAATGTTCCTCCCGAAGTTCTTTTGCAATTCTGGCCAATTTACGCAGGCGATGATTCACCCCGCTCTTTCCTATGGGGGGTTCCAATCCCTGTGCGAGTTCCTCCAAAGAAGCATCCGGGTATTGCAAACGACGCTTTGCCACCTCTTGCAGGGCCTTCTCCAGTTGATCCAGTCCTAAGACTTCCTCGATGTATTGAATTTCTTCCTGCTGCTTTAAACTGGCTTTCACGGTGCGATTAATGTTGGCGGCTTCAAAGTTCACGCGCCGGTTAACATTTTCGCTGACTTCCTTTAAAATGCGGGCATTCTCCAATTCCATCAAGGCATCCACTGCCCCTAAGAGCTTTAAAACATCTGCGATTTCCGAAGCATCCTTTAGGTATACCATCCGGTTTTTGCCTCTTTTTCCCTGCTTTGGATGTAGAGAATAATGCCGTAGAATTTCTTCTACTTCTCTGCCCTCCTCTTCTTCGGAAAAAACAAATTCCAAATGATATTCTTTTTGGGGATTAGTCAAAGAAGCGTTGGAAAGAAAAATCTGTCGCAGTTTTTCCCTTCTTCCCTTCTCATCATCTGCCCTAATTTTAAAGGTTTTTTCCAATGCTGTAAAGTCAATTCTCCTTAGCTCCTCCTTGACTTTCTGGGAAAAAGAGGCTTTTTTTGCTTGTTTTTCTTCTGCCATCACTTTTGTCTCTTGGTAATTTTCTACGCTGTTTTTCGTTATTTTTTCTATTTTTTATGAGGTTTTTATATTTTTTAGGACTTATATCATTTCTTTATATCCCTATGTTCCAGTCGAATCCCATAATCCGCATGTTCCTTTAGGGATTGATACAATTTTTCCGCCATAGTGACGGAACGGTGCTTTCCTCCGGTGCAGGCCAGTCCCAATACCAGCTGATTTTTCCCTTCCGCTACATAAAGAGGAAGGAGGAATTGAAACAAATCCACCAGCTTATCTAAAAAGATTTGCGCATTTCCATCCTGAAACACAAAATCCTGGACTTCCTTTTCCTCCCCGGTATGGGTCCGTAAATTCGGGTCATAATAGGGGTTTGGTAAGAAGCGCAGGTCAAAAAGAAGATCCAAGTCCTCCGGCATTCCGTATTTAAAACCGAAGGAAAGAATGGAAAGCTGAAGATTTTGATACTTTTTCTCCTCCTGCACAATCTCCTTAAGCTGCTGCCGGAGATTTTTTGTTAAGAGTCTGGAGGTATCAATGATTAAATCCGCCTTCTTTCGAAGAAAGGCCATCTTCTCTCTTTCCTTTGTGATGCCATCCTGAATCCTGCCTTCTTTGGACAGAGGATGACTTCTTCTGCTTTCCTTATAGCGTTGAATCAGCACTTCATCACTCGCATCCAGGAAAAGAATTCGAAAGGGCACCTTCTTTTCTTCTCGCCAGCTTTCAATTATCTTTTCCAATTCCGAAAGCTCTTTTCCGTTTCTGCTGTCAATCCCTAAAGCTGTCCTTTGTTCATTTTCCCTACTGGAGAGCAAGAGCTCCAAAAAAGAATTCATAAGCCCTATGGGCAGGTTGTCAATACAGTTAAAACCGAAGTCCTCCAAATGCTTCAGACAAACGGTTTTGCCCGCCCCGCTCATACCGGTTACAATTAAAATTTCCCCCACAGCTTTACCTCTGTTTCTAAACGCACTCCCTGCTTTTCTTCCACAATTCGAATCACTTCCCTGATCAGTCGGTAAATCTCTTTGGCGCCGGCTCCTCCCAGGTTCACCACAAAACCGCAATGTTTATCGGACACCGCCGCTCTTCCCATTTGAAAGCCCCTTAAGCCGCTGACTTCAATAAGGCGGGAAGCATAGTCTCCCTCCGGTCTTTTAAAGGTGGAGCCTGCTGAAGGCATATCCAAAGGCTGTTTTTCCTCTCTCCGTCTTTGATAATCCTGCATTTTTTCCCGGATTTCCGCAGGATTTCCTTTTTCCAAAAGAAAGCTTGCTTTTAGACAAATATCATTTTCCGATAGACAGGAATGTCTATAGGAAAAATCCATTTCGGAAAGCTCTTTCTTTTGAAGCTCTCCCTTCTCATTTAAAAGGAGTCCCTGATAAAAGAAATCCTTGATTTCTCCTCCATAGGCCCCGGCATTCATTTTCACTGCCCCTCCAAGGGTTCCGGGAATTCCGGACAGCGGCTCAAAGCCGGTGTAGCCGGCTTCCATGGCAACTTCCGCCATTTCCTTCAGGGTACAACCTGCCTCCGCCTCCAAAAGTCCCCGACCGTCCTCCTGCACCTTTATGCTACAAGCGGACAGATTATCCTTTAGTAAAATAACAGCTTCTTCCACACCCTCGTCGGAAACCAGGAGATTGGAGCCGTTCCCCAGAATCAGATAAGGTCGACTTGCCCTGTATAACTCCTGTACCAGCTCTTGTACTTCTTCTATGGTAAAGGGAATATAAAAGTCCTTTGCCTTTCCGCCAACCTTGAAGCTGGTATAGTCCTTTAAGCTCTGCTCCGTTCTATGCTCCATCCTGCTCTCTTTCCTCTAAAAATCTTCCGCTTCCTGTTTTTTCATGTTGGCGGTTACTCGCTCATACAGCACCTGTGCCGCATTGTACCCCATCTTTTTAGCTCTGTTATTAATGGCGGCACACTCTACGATGATAGCCACATTTCTTCCCGGACGAATGGGGATATCATAGCTGATAATATTGTTGCCTAAAAATTCTATATAGTTATCCTTTAATCCAAGACGGTCATAGTCCTTCTCCTTGGACCACTCCGCCAAATTAATGACCATATTCAGCGTTTGGGTGTCCTTCACCGATTCCACACCGAACATTTGCTTTACATCGATAATACCGATTCCTCGAAGTTCAATAAAATGCTTGGTAATGTCCGGTGCCGTTCCCACTAGGGACTCATCGGAAACCTTTCTTAATTCCACCACATCGTCGCTGACCAGACGGTGTCCTCTTTTAATCAGCTCCAATGCGGCCTCCGACTTACCGATTCCGCTGTCCCCCATGATGAGGACACCCTCTCCATATACATCCACCAATACGCCATGGACGGTAATCATCGGTGCCATCTTTACCTTTAACCAACGGATAATTTCTCCCTCCAGCTCCGTAGTAGGTCTCGGGCTGGATAAAAGAGGAATTCCGGCCTCCTGGCATGCGGAAATCATACAGGAATCCGGTTCAATGTCTCTGGCATAAATAATACAGGGGATAGGATACTTGGTAATCTCATTATATCTTGCCCTTCTCTCCGGTCTTTCCATCCGCATCAAATACGCCGTTTCCACATTTCCGATAATCTGCACACGCTCGGAATCAAACTGGGCAAAAAATCCTGCAAGTTGTAAAGCAGGACGGTTTACATCCGGAATCGTCATGTAAATCTGATCCGTATCTATTTCCGGAGTGAGATTCTTTAAATTTTCTTTTTTAATTAACTCCGATACACTCACCTTTTCCGCACTTTTCATGAAAACCTCCTGCTTTAGGGGGATGCATTGTCCCACTGTTTTTCTATCTTTTGCAGTATAGGTTTTTCAGGCTAAAATTGCAATCCCAAAGAAGCTATGCTACACTTCAAAATAGTCTTAATAAACGAGATATCGCACGCTTTGCGCACGATACTCGTTATGAATAAGATGTCCCGGGCGTTTATACGCCATTGTTTTTGAAGAAATAGTTCATCAGAAGATAAAAAAGATAAAGAATATACCGGGGAAAGGAGGAGAAGGCGAAAATGGAGAAGGACAAGGCAAT
The DNA here is from genome assembly GCF_963537195.1 of Oribacterium sinus. GTDB lineage: Bacteria > Bacillota > Clostridia > Lachnospirales > Lachnospiraceae > Oribacterium > Oribacterium sinus_A. Next base: position 11,829 of record NZ_CAUTEG010000030.1, read on the forward strand.
CGGTATTTTTGATTCCGGTCTTGGGGGACTAAGTGTCTTAAGGAATCTCAAGCAGGAGCTTCCGGGGGAAGACTTTATTTTCTACGGAGATCAAAAGCATGCTCCCTATGGTGAAAAATCAGAGGAAGACGTACGTTCTCTGTCCCTCTCCGCCTATCGTTTTCTACAGGAAAAAGGGATAAAAGCCACTGTTATCGCCTGTAATACCGCCACATCCGCAGCCGCCCCCTATCTTCGGGAGCTGTTTCCGGAGGATATCATTATCGGTATGGAGCCTGCGGTAAAGCCTGCAGTAGAAGCATTACAAGATGAATCTAAATCGGATAAAACAAAAAAAAAGATTCTGATTATGGCTACAGAGCACACTATTCAAGGCGAGCGTCTGCACCAGCTGATTTCTCGTTTTGGAGATCCTTCCCAATTTCTTCTCCTCCCCTCCCCGGGTATCGTTCGTCTCTTAGAAGCAGGAAAGGGGGACAGTCCGGAAATGGAGGACTATCTTCATCAGCTTTTACTTCCCTATCAGAAAGAAGCCATTTCTTCTATTGTGCTGGGCTGCACTCATTTTCCTTTTGTAAAGGAACAGATTCAAAAAGCTCTGCCCTATCATGTTCAATTCTTTGACGGAGCGGAGGGCACAGCCAAGGAAACCCGGCACCGTTTGAAGGAGAGGGGGCTTTTGAAGGAAGGCGTACAAAAAGGAGAAGTAGTGCTTTTTAGCAGTAACGAAGACAGCTCTTTGATGGAGGCCTTTTACCGGAAGAATTGCCGTCCTTTTTCTTAAAAAAAATTTTTTTAGAAAAGTTCTTGACAAGTTTTCGGAAGTTTTGTATATTGTACGGGTGCCGCGAAAACGGCAGAAATAAGCGCCCTTAGCTCAGCTGGTAGAGCAGTAGACTCTTAATCTATTTGTCCAGGGTTCGAGTCCCTGAGGGCGCAGTTCTAAAGAATGTTGGAAGAGCAACATTCTTTTTTTTTTATTTTTTTCTAAAGACTTTGGCTTGTCCTTTCTCTTTCTTAAAAGCTTTGCTATACTCTGTAGGAAATAACTTTTGAGTAAAGGAGATTTTTATGCAAAAGATTTTAGTTTGCGATGATGATAAACAGATTGTAGAAGCCATTTCCATCTACCTTACCGGAGAAGGATATCAGGTGATTAAGGCATTTGACGGATATGATGTTTTAAAGATTTTGGAGAAGGAAAATGTGGATCTTATCATTCTGGACGTGATGATGCCCGGACTGGACGGTATCCGTACCACTTTGAAGATTCGAGAAAAAAGCTCCATTCCCATCATTATCCTCAGTGCCAAGGGAGAGGACACCGATAAGATTCTCGGCTTAAATATCGGTGCGGATGATTATATCACCAAACCCTTTAACCCCTTGGAGATGGTGGCCAGAGTAAAGTCCCAGCTTCGCCGCTACACCCAACTGGGCAATATGAATGAACAGTCTAAGGGAGAAGCCATTTACAGCTGCGGCGGTCTGGTGATTAATGATGACACCAAAGAGGTATCCGTAGACGGCGAGCTGGTAAAGCTTACGCCTATTGAGTACAATATTCTCCTTCTCCTGGTTCGAAATGCAGGAAAAGTCTTTTCCATTGACGAAATTTATACCTCTATTTGGAACGAGGAAGCCATCGGAGCGGACAACACCGTAGCGGTGCACATCCGTCATATTCGGGAAAAAATTGAAATCAACTCCAGAAAACCCAAATACCTGAAGGTAGTTTGGGGTGTGGGTTATAAAATCGAAAAGCAGGGAAAGAGCGAGGACTAAGCATGAAACGTCTTCTCCCTTTTTTGCTCCATTTTTTCATTTTATTTCTCTTTTCCATCAGTCTGGTGCTGTTGCATTTTGCCCCTAAGGGAAGTGATACCATTGCCTTTTTGCAGGAGAAGAACTATCTTTCTTCCTCCAGCTTCGACAGTGCGGTTTCGGAAAGCATCAATGATATCTTCGATTATATTGATCTTCGGGATCTTTTTGAAACCAGAGGTACCCTGGATTTAAACCATACCATAGCCCAGAGTGAAAGTAACGGCGCTACCCGTTCCTACAGTCTGGACTATTTGATTAAGTATGCCCGTTCCATGGGCTACTATTTAAATGAGAAAAATGAAATCATGGAAGACGGTCCCGCCACCGTCACCAAGGAACAGGACGAAAAAGAGCACCAGATTAAAGTCATTTACCGCGCCTATCTTCCGGATTACCAGCCTGCCAGCCCCGCTGACGGTTTTATGAGTCTGGGAAGGCTGTCAAAGGAAGCGCTGAGCTATTTGGCAAAATACTATGCGATTCGCTCCCGATATTTTGATCAGGGCTCCAATTTTCATTTTTATGTGGCCTATAGTAACGGCAATAATTCCACCTATTACAATAATGAAAATGACGGCACAGCGGAAAAAATTCAAAAGCTGGGAAAATATGTTTTTACAGACTCTTCCTCTTTGGAAATCAAAAGCAATTTAAAAACGATTCCTTCCAATCTGGTGCCTCTTCTGGAGGCCAGAGACCCTTATAAGGACGGTTCCTATGTCTTTGCTGCAGGGGTGGATACCTCTTTTCCTGTTCATGATCAATATAAGACCATGATGGAGGAGTATAGCATCCGAAGAAACCTGAGTATTCTGGGGGTGGTGCTTTTCTTCGGAAGTCTGCTTGCCTTTGTGCTAAGCTTTGCTTCCTTACTATTACACACCGGTAGGGGAGAAAATCGACAAATGATTCTTTATGCCATTGACCGGGTGCCCCTGGAAGGCATTTTAGCCATTGCTGTCTTTTGGTTCTTTTTTGCAGAGGTCTTCAATCGATACTTTTTCGACAGTTTGATTCTGGTGCTGGGAAAATTACCGGAACCCCTCTTCTTCCATAGGATGGGACTTTTCGCCCTTCGCTACACAGTTTTTCTGCCTTTGCTTCTTTCCTTGGTACGGCAGATGCGAAAGGGAATTTTATTTTCTTCTTCCTATAGCAGAAGAATTTGGAGTCTTCTGGAGAGTACCCTCTCCGCCAGCGGTTTTGCCCGCTCCCGACTCTACAGCGTCCTGCTTTTCGTCCTTCCGAATTTCCTGGGCATCGGACTTTTCGGCTATAATCTTTACTGCTTTTTCCACCAAAAAAGCCTTTTGCATCTGGGCTTTAGCCTGCTACTGCTCTTCCTTTTGATTTCCATCGACTACTACTCCTACTCCATCAGCAGGGGCTTAAAGGCGGCGGTAACGGAGCAGGTTAAGGCGGAGCGTTTAAAAACCGACCTGATTACCAATGTTTCCCATGATTTAAAGACCCCCCTTACCAGCATTATCAGCTATGTGGATCTTTTAAAGCGGGAAAATATTGAAAGCCCCAGAGTCCAAGAATATATCGCCGTTTTGGAGCAAAAGTCCGCACGTTTGAAGAATCTGACGGAGGATTTGGTGGAAGCCAGCAAGGCCAGCTCCGGAAATATCTCTTTGGAGCTTATCCCGATTCACTACACTGAGATTTTGCAGCAAAGTCTGGGGGAGTTCGAAGACAAGTTGGCGGCCCGCTCCTTACAGGTGCTAACCACCCTTCCCCAGGAGGATATTCTGATTCTGGCGGACGGTCGACAGCTTTTCCGTGTACTGGAAAATCTGTTAAACAACTGCTGTAAATATGCTTTACAGGGAAGCCGTGTTTATGTGGATTTGCAAAAGGATGAGGAAGAGGCTACCTTTACCATGAAAAATATTTCAGAAGCCCCCTTAAACGTTTCTCCGGAAGAGTTAACGGAACGTTTTGTTCGAGGAGACGTAAGCCGAAGTACAGAGGGCTCAGGCCTTGGCTTGTCCATTGCGAAAAGCCTGACCAAGCTGATGAACGGTAAAATGAAGATTGAAATTGACGGGGATTTGTATAAGGTTTCCCTTTCCTTCCCTTTAGTTAAAGAGGAATTGTAAGTTAAAGAAGATAAAACAATCTCTGAAAGAGGAATTGTAAATTGAAGAAGATAAAACAATCTCTGAAAAATGACCTGTGTCGATACAGTAGAAAAAGCCTCTATTTTGTTCTGCTTTTTTCCATGCTTTTCTCTTTTGTATTTTCCAAACAGGCTTTTGCAGATACCTGGCCTGCTTGCACCGATCAAATCGAAGCGGATGGTGCTTTGCTGATGGATGCCAAGTCATCCACTATTCTTTATGCCAAAAATGAGAATACCCACTACTTTCCCGCCTCCATCACCAAGGTTTTAACCGCCATCGTTGTCTTGGAGCATGTGGAAAATCTGGAAGAAAAGGTCACATTTTCCCAGGAAGCCACCAGAGGAAATCTGGAAAACAATTCCACTGTCATTGCCGCATCTCCGGGAGATAAGCTGAGTGTTCGAGACTGTCTTTACTCCCTGCTGCTTCATTCTGCCAACGACTGTGCCAATGCTCTGGCAGAGCATGTGGCCGGCTCCAACGAAAAATTCGCAGAGCTAATGAATCAAAAGGCAGCGGAAATCGGCTGTACGAATTCTCATTTTACCAATCCTTCCGGACTGAACAATCCGGAACACTACACCAGTGCTTTGGATATGGCAAAAATCATGCAGTACGCCATAAGCAATCCGACATTTTGCCAGATTGATGCTACCCAGGTATACACCCACGGCCCCTTGATTAAGTATCCGGATCCCAATGCCCCGGAAAACACCATCTATGCTCACCATAAGATGATGAAAAAAAGCAACAAGGAGTATTACAGCGGTGTATTTGCCGGAAAGACCGGATATACCCTTCTTGCCGGAAACACCTTGGTAACAGCCTGCAAAAGAGGGGATACTACCTTAATTTGCGTAATCTTAAACGGTCATAACTCCCAATATAGGGACAGCAAAAAGCTTTTTGATTTCGGCTTTGCCAATTTTAATTCTTACCCTGCGGAAAACAATGATCCACGCTTTTCCCAGTTGGAAAATCCCTGGACGGTAGACGGGCTCCCCTTGGTGGAAGCTTTGCATTTTACCGTAGGAAGAGATGAGCAAATCTGTCTTCCCAAAAATATTCCCATAACGGATATCGCCTCTACCCTATCCTACGATATCAGTGAGGCAGAAAAAGCCAGCGGAAAGGTAGCCAAGATCCTTTATCAGTACGATGGAAGGACCGTGGGCACGGCTTATGTGTATCTGGAGGATTCTAAAAGAGAGGAAGACAGCAAGGACCTTCCCAATACTTCTTTAAAGAAGGCGGAAAATATTCCAAAGCAGATTTCCGTAGCCATGGAGAGTCAGGAAAACGAAAGCAAGGCGGAAGAATCCACAGCCGTGGAAAAAACAAACCACGCCCCCATTGTCTTCGATAAGAAGGCAGGAAAAATCATCCTGCAAAAGCCTATCCTACGGGTGCTTCAGATTCTTTTTGCCATTTTCGCTCTGGTGCTTCTTTCTCTTCTCTTCCTCTATCTTTTCCAAAGAAGGGAAGAATTCTACAGAGCCAGAAGAAGAAAAAGAATGTTAAAGCACACAAAGGACCTTAGCCGAGAACAAAAGGCAAAGCGTGACCTGATGTTTGAAAAGCGAAAGAGACAAAAAAAATAGTTGAATGGGAAGGCATTTCTTTTTGAATCTTGAATGATTCATCTTGAGAAAGCCTATAGAAAAGCAAAAATAGTTTTTTTAGGAATTGTCCCGGAATTTTTAGAATATATTTCTTGTTCTCCTAAAGAAGCCGTGATAAAATTCATAATGCAATACTATTATTTTTTTCAAGCACTTTGTCGTAATACAATATGGTTTTAATTTTAAAGAAAAAATAGCAGGATAAGGGTCTATTTCATCAAGGAGGATAAGAATGGAAACATTACACGTTATGATTCCCAATGCGGACAGTGTAAACGAATTTGTGGAGGTTACAGGAGACTTCAATTTTGATATGGATTTATGCGACGGAAACCGTTGCGTAGACGCAAAATCCATTTTAGGAATTCTGTATCTCGGAGTGGGAAAGGTTCATGAGCTTTCCGTACCTGAAGAGCGCCTTAAGTTCGTGGAAGATAAGCTTTCGGCTTTCGTAGTTACCGAATAGAATTAAGAAAACAAAAAGAGCTACAGAACTGAATTACAATCTCTTCTGTAGCTCTTTTTTTATTATTGTAAAGTCTAAAAGTCTATAAGGTAAATCTTTCCTGTCTTTGCTCTTAACCTACTGGAAAGGATGCCATTTTCCGTGTAGCGCTTGGTTTGGCCTGCATTATAGCCTCTTCCATCGGTTTTCAGTACTCTTCGAATCTCCATCTTATCTGTAACGGATGCTCTCCAAAGGGGGATATCCAAAGTACAGTCCTCATCTCCGCAATAAATAATAATCAGTGCGATTTGATGTTCACTGCATCGAAGATAAGAAACCCAGTTTCTTCCGCTTTTCAGCAGCATAAGATTTCCGGTTCTGAGGGCGCTGGATGCCTTTCTGTGGGAAATCAGATAGCGATGATATTCTAAAAGCTCCAAATCTTCCTTTCCCCAAGGGTAAGGTCTTCGGCAATCCGGCTCTGTCCATCCGTATACGCCTACTTCATCTCCGTAGAACAGGGTGGGTGCTCCCGGCCAGGTAAATAGAAGCATGCTTGCCAAACGGAAAAGACCGAAGTCAATGCCGATTCCCGCATCATCAAAGCCGTCTTTCATTCTTCCGGCTCTTCTGTTGGTTCTGGTTAAGAAGCGGGAATGATCATGGTTGGACAGCTGATTCATAGCAGCATCCAAGGCATTTTCCGGAAGCTTTGCCATGTTATAACGCATGGTATTAAAGAATAGCTCTCCATCTCCGAATTTCTCCGGCTCAGCCCTGTCGGAATGCTTTTCCATACCGGTAAGAAACCAGCTGACCGGCTCCATAAAGGCATCATAGTTCATAATGCTGTCCCACTCCTGCCCTTTCAGCCAGGCGCTGGGATTTCCGTAATGCTCTGCTAAAATTACCGCATCTTCATTGGCCTCCTTCACCGCTCTTCGGAACTTCTTCCAAAATCTGTGGTTATAGGCTTCGCTGTGCCCTAAATCAGCCGCCACATCCAGGCGCCAGCCGTCACAGGAAAAGGGAGGACTAACCCATTTTTTTGCAATCGCTAAGATTTCCGCCTCCAGCTTGGGAGCATTTTCATAATTCAATTTCGGCAGAGTATCATTTCCCCACCACTTTTCATAGCTGTCATTTTCCGGCCAATCGCTCTCATCTTCCTTCGCAAAATGAAAGTAATCCAGATAGGGACTGTAATAGCTTTCATAAGCTCCCTTGGGATAGGGTGAACCCTCCCCGGTTTTGTAGAAATAGGAAGCATTCATATAGCGATGGAAGGAACCGCAGTGGTTAAAAACGCCGTCGATAATTACTCGCATCCCCCTCTTGTGGCAGGCCTCCACAAAAAGTAAGAACAGGGTATCACTGGCCTCCAGATTCTCTTTATCCGTACTGCGAATGCTGTACTTGGAGGCTTCTCTGTTGTCTGTTTCCCCCTTTGGTAGAACCTTGCCCCCGTCATTCACAATTCTTCCCAAATGGGGATCAATATGATCGTAATCCTGGGTATCATATTTATGATTGGAGGGAGACACAAAGAGGGGGTTGAAATATAGAACCTCTACCCCCAAATGCTCCAGATAATCCAGCTTCTCCCAAACCCCTTCCAAATCGCCGCCATAAAAGCGATGTACATCAAAGGACTCTACAGGGGCATCCCAATCCGAAACAGATTCTACAGGGCGTCCCAGATAAATATATTCCCTGTCCTCTACATTGTTCTTTCCGTCACTGTTTCGGAAACGATCCACAAAAATCTGGTACATGGTGGCACCTTTGATCCAGTTCGGAACAAAAAAATCCGGGAAAATGGAAAATGCGTACTGAATATCTAAATCTTCCGTTACCCCTAAACGGTTGTAATGGATAATCTCTTCTCCCTTTTCAATGCGAAAATAATAATGTAAGGGTTTATCCTTCAGCTTGATTTCCAATTCATAGTAATCAAAATAGTGGTCGCTGCTTTCCAGCTTCATTGCATAAATCTGCTGTTCATCCGGAAGATAAACCAAAACCCTGTCTACATCCTCCCTTAGGGTACGAAAACGAATGGTCACATCCGAAAAGGCCGGGCTCTCCTCCGGTTCCCGGTAAAACCCCTTTCCTATGCTATATAAGGCCTCTCGATTGATTCCTCTTTCCTCCATTTCGGAAATCCTCCTTTACTCCCCCAATCCTGAAAAAAGCGATACCGCCCTTCCCGAATTCCAATCAAAGCTTTGCAAACTTAAAGAATCACTTCTCCGATGTAGTTCAATGCTCTATACTTCTGGGCATAGTCAATGCCGTAGCCTACAACGAAAACATCCGGAACACAGAATCCCTTGTATTTTACATCTACCTCTACCTCTCTTCTCTCAGGCTTATCCAAGAGAGTACAGATTTCCAAAGAAGCGGGACGCCTTTCCCGAAGCAAATGCTCCAAATGGTGTAAGGTTCTTCCCGTGTCGATAATGTCCTCCACCAATAGAACATTCTTTCCTTCCAAGGGCTCATCCAAATCCTTTACAATCTTTACTACCCCGGAGCTTTGGGTTTGAGAACCGTAGCTGCTGACTGCCATGAAATCCATGGAAACTCGGGGATTGTTTAATTTTTTCGCCAGCTCACACATAAAGGGAGCCGCCCCCTTCAAAATACAGATTAAATGCAGGTCCTTTCCGGCATAGTCTCTTCCAATCTCCTCCGCCAGTTCACTTACCCGCTTTTCAATTTCCTCCTCCGAAAACAGTACTCGGATTTTTTCTTCTTTTTCCATATTGAGTCCCCCATTTACTATTTTCCTATAAAATTCCGGATTACATGATTTTAAAACTTTTCTAAAAGCAGTTGTTTTTGTTCCACTCTTGCCTGTACACCTTTCGGAAGAGAAAGCCTTCCACCGTTTCCCCTTTTCAACAAGTGGTCAATACCATGATAATGCAGCTTTCCAAACTCTGTGGTACTGCCCCTTAACAAAAAGATGGCTTCCTTATAGATTTCTCTGCGAAAAAGCGCATTTTCCTTTTTTAATTGGGGAATGGACAGAGAAATGCTTTTTCCCGAAGAGCTTTGCTCCCATTCTCCGTATTGCTCTATCCATTCTTTCGTCTTCTCTTGAAAATAGGCTTCCGTTTCCGAAAAAAGCTCTGCCGCCTCCAGCAAATGCTTTACCGCTCCGGCATTAATCTTCTCCAAAGCGGGTAAGATTTCCAAACGAAGATAATTTCTGGCATAGCTTTTGTCCCGGTTTGTACTATCCTCCCGATAGGGAATCCCCAATTCCTCCAGCCGCTTCAGAATCTCCTCTTTCCGTAAAGACAGGAGGGGGCGAAGAAGGATAATGCCTTCTTGATGGGGTTCTTGATTGGCTTCTTGATTGACTGCATAATGTGCTTCTTTTTCAGCCTCTGAGAGAAGCTCTTCTGCCTTCATGCCGCTAATTCCGGAAAATCCCGCCCCTCGAATCAAATGAAACAATATCGTTTCCGCCTGATCATCCATGTGATGCGCTAAGGCAATCTTTGTTTTTCGGCCGCTTTCCGCCTGCCAACAAAGAGCTTCTTCTTTTAAGGCTTTGTATCGAAGGGCTCTTGCCGCCTCTTCCAGTCCCAGTTTATTTTCCTCGGCATAATCCGGTACGGAACAAGTATATTCCAAAAAAGGCACTTGATATAGCTCCGCCTGCTGCCTGGAAAATGCAGCATCTTCTACAGCTTCTTCTCCCCTGATACCGTGTTGCACATGCATGGCTCTAAGAGAAAAAGAAAGATGGTTCTGTAATTCCTTTAAAAAATAAAAAAGATACATGGAATCCGCACCGCCGGAAAGAGCCAGCAAAATCTGCTCCCCTTCCCCTATCCACTGCTGTTTTTTCACTTGTAAAAATAGCTCGGTATCGATTCCTTTTCTCATTTTATCCCTGTATACAAAGGAAAAACGAAAGAAGAATCTTCCTCTTTCGCTTTTCTCTAATCCTAACCCTATGGCATAGATAAAGTCTATGCCATAGGGTTTTCCTCTTTCAGTGTTTACTCTTTCGGCCTTACTCTAATCTCATCCGGCATGTGGAATCCAATTTTCTCTCTTGCTTCTGCCATGATATACTCTTTGGTCTTCACATAGACTTTTTTCTCTTCCAGAGCTTTAGCCCGTTGCTCTTCCTTACTGTACTCCTCAGCCAAACTCTCTTCCATAGCAAGATAATTTTTATTTTTCTCCGTAAGTTCTCTGCCTCGAACAAAAATAACAATAGCAAGAAGGGCTACCACCATGAACAATCCCAGGACAGTAACCCCATGTTTAAACACTTTTCTTTTCTGTTTCTCTTGCTTTCTCATAGATATTGAAATAGCTCTGCCGCCTCATCCTTTCGCACAGTCTCTTGCACCGACAATACCTTGGCTTCTACTGCTTTTTCTCCGAAACGAATGCTGATGACATCTCCTACCTTTACGTCGTAGGAAGCCTTCTGCACTTTCCCGTTAACAGATATTCGACCGGTATCGCAGGCTTCATTAGCAATTGTGCGTCTTTTTATGAGACGAGATACCTTCAAATACTTATCCAGTCGCATGAAATTAGTTCACGCGATCCTTTAAAGCCTTACCTGCCTTGAATCTTGGAGCCTTGGAAGCAGCAATCTTCATGGTCTCTCCGGTTCTTGGGTTACGTCCCTCTCTTGCAGCTCTCTCAGAAACATCGAAAGTTCCGAAACCGATAAGCTGAACCTTATCACCCTTCTCTAAAGCCTCAGAAATGGCATCAAAAACAGCCTCAACTGCTAATCCCGCATCCTTCTTAGATAACTCTGCCTGCTTTGCTACTGCGGAAACCAAATCTACTTTATTCATCTTTCATCCTCCATAATCGCCGATTTTTCGGCGTAGTCTTGTTACTTGGGGCACAAAGCCCCACATACGAGTGCATTATAACTTTCTCCCTTTCTCCTGTCAACGAAAGCCTTGTAATTCCTAAGATTTCCTATGTTTTTTCCCTATTTTAGTAAAAATTTTGATAGTTTTTCTTTCGTTTTTAGGGCAACGTGGGAATATGTCTAAAAATCTCGACCGCTTCTTTTAAATCTATCTGCAAATTTTAAAGCTGTATCCTACATTATGGTAGTAGAGCTTCCGCTATCTCCTTCGCCTTTTCCATACTTTCCTGAATCTTGGGCAAATCCCGTAAATTCTTCTTTTTATATAAAAGCTTGGGAATCTCTCCATTTACAAATCGAATTTCCCCTTGGGACTCGGAAATCAAGGTAGGAATGGCAGCGGTATTGATTTTCGCCTTAGGAAAGAATAAAAAGTGAATTTCTCCCCTTTTGATCTTACACTCCGTTACCCCTACTTTATGAAGCAGATTTCGAAGGCTTGCCACCTGGAAGAGATTTTCCACCTGATAGGGCAGGTCACCGTAACGGTCTGTCAGCTCATCCTCCAAATCCATCTTCTCTTCTTCACTGCTTAAAAGGGCAATCTTTTGATAAGCCTCCAGCTTCTGCTCCTCATTTTCCATATAGCTTTCCGGAATAAAGGCATCCAAATCCACATCCAGCTGGGTTTCAAAGTCCTCCTCTTCCTGCTTTTCTCCCTTTTCCAGAAGCACCGCATGGCGAAGGAGCTTGGTATAAAGCTCATAACCCACCGCCTCCATGTGGCCGTGTTGCTCTGCTCCCAATACATTTCCCGCCCCGCGGATTTCCAGGTCTCTTAAAGCAATACGAATTCCGGAGCCCAGCTCCGTAAATTCCCGGATAGCCTTTAAGCGTTTTTCCGACTCTTCCGTAAGGCTTTTTCCTTTTTTATAAAGTAAAAATGCATAGGAGGTTCTGTTGGATCTTCCCACCCTGCCTCGAATCTGGTAAAGCTGGGAAAGCCCCATCTTATCCGCATCTTGAATAATCAGGGTATTGGCATTGGGAATATCCAGTCCGGTTTCGATAATGGTGGTGGATACCAGTACATCTATTTCTCCGGCAATAAAGGAAAGCATGATTTCTTCCAGTTCCTTCTCTCCCATCTGCCCGTGAGCATAAGCAATTCTAGCCTCCGGAAGCAGTTTTTGCAGGCGAAGCGCCGTATCCTCTATGCTTTTTACCCGATTATGCACATAGTAAACCTGACCGTTTCGCCGAAGCTCTCTGGAAATGGCCTCCCGAATGGTGCCTTCCTCCTCTTCCATTACATAGGTTTGGATGGGAAGTCTGTCCATGGGAGCTTCCTCCAGTATGGAAAGGTCTCGAATACCCACCAAAGACATGTGGAGAGTTCTGGGAATAGGGGTTGCGGAAAGGGTAAGCACATCCACATTTTCCTTTAAGGACTTGATGCGCTCCTTATGCTGTACCCCGAAGCGCTGTTCCTCATCCACCACCAAGAGCCCGAGATTTTTAAAATGCACATCCTTTGATAGTAATCTGTGGGTTCCCACTAAGATATCAATTCGTCCGCTGGCAAGCTGTTCCAGGGTCTTATGGACTTCCTTTTGACTCTGAAAACGGGAGAGAATTCCCACTTCCACCGGAAAGCCCTTCATCCTCTCCACAAAGCCATTGTAGATTTGCTGGGCCAAAATGGTGGTGGGGCAAAGGTAGGCCACCTGCTTGGAGTCCTGCACCGCCTTAAAGGCTGCCCGAAGGGCTATTTCCGTCTTTCCGTAGCCCACATCCCCGCAAACCAGACGGTCCATGATTTTCTCACTTTCCATGTCTTCCTTGGTGGCTTCAATGGCCAAAAGCTGGTCTCCGGTTTCCTCGTAGGGGAAGGCCTC
>NZ_CAUTEG010000031.1:0-23755 GCF_963537195.1 Oribacterium sinus
CCACCTTTGTTGGTAATAATCATTGCTGTTTTCTGAAGGATTTAAAAAGGTCAAAATTCTTTGTACCTGATAGCCCTGTAAAATTGGAATCTTATCATAGAGCCCTGAGGAAAAAAGGTAGAAAAGAAGACCCAAAACTACCACTACCACTCCTAAAAAGGCAAAAATCCATTTTAATTTCAGGGGAGAAGCAAAGGTCATGGCGGCAACGATGACCGTCATAATAATGGTTGTGGATAGATTCGGCTGAATCATGACAAGTCCTACGGGAATGGAAAAGTAAAGTGCTTCCATTAATAAGGCATGAGGGTGATTGATATCCTCCTTCAGCTTTTGCAGGTAATCCGCAAAGAATAGAATCAATCCTACCTTTACAAATTCAGAAGGCTGAACCTTTCCCAAAACAGGGACGGTAATCCATCGGGTAGCACCGTGTCCGGAAGCTGTACCGTAGATTTTAACACCGGCCAAAATCACTACGGAGAGTATATAAATCCATGGGGACCATTTACAAATCTTCCGGTAATCAATCAAAGAGATTCCCACACACATGGCCAGTCCTACGAAGGATCCGAGAATCTGTCGTACTACAAGGGGATCTTTAAAGCTTTCCGCCGATGTTGCGGAGCGGACGATAAAGATTCCGATGGTATTTAAGGCAATCATGTATAGGACAAGCCGAAAATCATATTGCTTAAAATCATAATCTAATTTCCACTTCATAAAATCTCTTTCTCTTAGTCACTGACATTAACCAACAAAATGGAGCTGGCATCTCTTTGTAAAATGGTATCCATGCTAAGCTTTCCAAAACAATAGTCATAAACCATATTGGCCAGGCTGGCTGCGTTACCGGAAGAATATCCATAGGGAATTTTTACCGTAACGGAGATTTGAGGATCTTCATAAGGCGCATAGGAAACGAACACCGCATGGTTACCTCTATCCTCTCTTTCCTGTGCAGTTCCGGTTTTACCGGCAACGGTGATGTTTTGTCCCAAGAATACATTCTTGGCCACACCTTCGGTAATGACCTTTCGTAGACCTTCATGTACCGCATTCCAGGTGCTGTCCGCATAATCCAAATGTCTCAATAGAGAGGCACCCACTTCTTCCACCGTCTTTCCCTTGGGGTCTGCAATTTTATCCACAATGGAAAGATTATAAAGATTGCCTCCATTAGCAACAGCGGTAATGTATTTTGCCAGCTGGGCAGTATTATAGGCATGGTTTCCCTGTCCCATAGCGGAACGTTCCGGATCATAGTCGGATATTCTGGGTTCTGCCTCATCCAGTTCAATGCCGGATTTTTCGTTTAAGCCAAAGTCACTCGCATATTTCCGGATTCTTTCCATTCCCAGTTCCGCATTGTAATTTCCCTCTGCATCCGTTGCCAAACGATGTCCTAAATCCGCAAAGAAATAGTTACAGGAATTTTTGATACCATCCACCAAGGTTTCATTTCCGTGGTGGGAAGGCCAAATCCAGCAACGAATATTAGGTGTAACTTCCTCATATTTACCTGTACAGTCAATGACAGTGCTTAAATCCAATACCTTTTCTTCCAAAGAAGCAATGGAGCTGATGGGCTTAAAGGAGGAACCGGGAGCCAATTGGGTTTGGGTTGCACCGTTAAGCAGCGGTAAGGATAAGTCTTCATTACATTTTTTTAAATAAGCGGCATCATTAATCCGATTGTTGTCAAAGCCGGGATAGCTGACCAAAGCACGAACCTTTCCGGTCTTTACATCCGTCACTACCACGGAACCGTTACAGGGATCCAGAGCGAACTGTGCGGGAGTAAGTTGCAGCTTTCTGATTTTATCAATCAGAAAGGTATAGGCAAAATGACTGTCTCCCCGGGCTAAAGCATCATAGGAAGCGGCATCCTGGGGCAATACGTTTTGTTCAAAAAGAGCCATCAAAAGAAGATTGCCTCTGATTTTTTGATTTGCGATAGCATACTTGTATAGCAGCTTTTCAAATCCGGAATCCTCTCGTAAAAAACTCATGATTTTATTTACAAAGAGCTGATAAATCTGCGCACTGTCCGAATACTCCTCCGATAAGTTCAGCTTGGTCGTATCAATCCAACCCTCTTCTATTCCTTTTTTGATAAAATCATGAAGGGATATACTGTCGCTTTTCCAGGAGGCAAGAGCCTGGGAGGATTTAAATCGGGAGTCCTCCGGATTTACGATTCCGCCTTCTTTTCCTAATAGGTAATCGTAGATATATACCATGTAGCCCTGCATTTCCTGGGGAAGAGCGGATAATTCTCCGCCGCTATCCTGCATAAGGACAGCTTCCACTTGAGAAAGCACGGCTTCTTTATTTTCTTGAAAGAGAACCCCGATCTGCTTTTCTGCATCTCCGGCATCCTCTGCGGTAAAATGCTCTTTATTCAGGACATTGTTATTAATGAGCTGGTAATAAGCGTCCTTTACGGGAATCATCAGCTGGGACTGCTTTAAAGCACTTTGGTCCAGCTCATTCTGTTCCGTAATCTTGGAGGCTAAAATTCCTGCCAATTCCTGCTCTAAAAGATGATATATGGAAATCTGATCGTTAGCGGAAATGGTGGTATAAATATCATTACCTGCTCCGGGTTTTTCCTCGGAGATAACCTCCATAATACTTCCCACGTTGTTCAGATACATTTCCTTGTATCCTTTTTTTCCTTTTAAGACAAGATCCTCACTCTTTTCCAGTCCCCAAACGCCCACCACATCATTTACCGCATAGGAGCTGTCCTGCTTTTGTAAATCCGCCAGCTGACTTTCCTGTACCTGGCCGGTATATCCTACGATATGGGAAAGGTAAGGGGCATAATTGTATTTTCGAACAGAGACATTTTCAATATCCACGCCGGGGAGATCATACTTGGATTCCAGAATCTCCGCCATACATTCCCGGGAAACATTATCTACAATAGTGGTGCTCATATAACGCTGATAGGAGGTCAGCCTTAGGGTATAAATAATACCGATCATATCCAAAGCGGTTTCATCCGATAATGTGATGGGTTTTCCATTCTCATCCTGCAGCTTTGTAAAGTTGTATAATTTTTTTGCCTGCAAGAAGCATTGCTCAGCGGTACTGTTAGCCTCCTTTTCACTTAACTTCTCCGGCGTTTTTCGAAAAACATTGGCAATGAGGCGTTGCTTATCCTGATCGCTTGTGGTAGTAAAGACAAAGCTTCCGTCTTCCTGTTTTTGTACTTTAAACTGGCTCTTGACGGGATATTGATACTTTTCAATAATTTCCGCCAGCTTTTTTAACATTAAATTTCGTTTATTGATTCCGGCACTGGTTCCGGAAAAGCTTCCGGTTTCCGCAATCGTTATATTGTATTGTAATTCATTGTAAGCCAAAAGCTTTCCGTCTTTATCGTAAATATTTCCTCTGGTTCCGGGAATAACCAAATCCTGTTTAGTGTTTTTTTGGTATTCCTGTAAATAATCATTTCCATGCAAAATCTGCAGACGAAAAAGATGCAGCGTTAAAACGGAAAATAAAAGAAAAAATATGATGGATAATGCAAAGAGTCTGGAAGAAAACAGGCGGTTTAGCATTTCTTTTAGAAAACCGAATAACTCTTTCATCATAAGACTTTTTCCTCCAATTTCTTGCTGGCACTAAAGAAAAAACGATATAAAACTACGGTAAGTAAAAAGGAAAATACAATAGAGGGGAGAACAATATGCAAGGCATAATAAGGAATATTTCCCTTTCCCCGAACGGCAAAACGGAAAATATAGATATATAGGTGATAAATAAGACCGCTGACTACACAAAGAAACAATGGTAGGGTAATGTACTCTTCATAGTAATAATGATGAAAATAGCCGTTACCATAACCGATCAATACAAAAATCAGGGAATAGAATCCAAAGGGACCGGAATAAAACAAATCCATCAAAAGTCCGGCACAAAGTCCATAAAACATTCCCGGTAAAGAGCCATAATAAAAGCCGAAGGAAAAGCAAAGAATCAAAAGCAGATTAGGACTTGCGGACAAAAAGGGAAGCAGGGGAAATACACTGGTTTGCAATAAAAATGCCAGAATCAAAAGGGCAAAGTAAAACATTGCCATGATTCTTTTTGCGCTTGCCTTTCCTACTTTCTTATTCTGCAAGGTCCTTACTCTCCTTTTGAAAACGATCGTCTTTTCGCTCTTTAAGCACCAAGACTTCCCTTAAATCCGTAAAATCCGCGGCAGGAATCAGATAGCCGTTTTTCATTAAACGCTTCTCATCCTCTTCTATACCGATGGCATAGCCTACCAAAATACCGGGTAGAAATTTAGAGGAAATATTGGAGGTAACAATTCTGTCTCCATCCTGAATTACCGCTTCTTTCTTCATATTGGTAATTCTGAGTCTTCCCTCTTCAAAAAGCTGTAAATCTCCTGCTACGATACAGGTGTCACTGGACTGAATTCCCATGCAGGAAACTCTGGACTCATCATCAATGATGGAACGTACGGTGGCATAATTCAGGCCTACATCCGTAACAATCCCTACCAGGCCGCCCTTGGCCATAACATTTTGATCTACCATAATGCCGTCCTTGGATCCCTTGTCAATACGGAAGACTTGGAACCAGTTTTCCGAGTCCTTGGCAATGACTCTGGCGGCTACTTTATCATATTGTAAATATTGCTGATCCAAAGAATATAAATCCCGCAAGCGTTTTAATTCTTCATCATTTTGCTTTAGGATATTGTTTTCTTCTGTTAATAAATCAATTTTTGCCGTAAGCTTCTCATTTTCCGCTTCAGCTTCCAAAAGGGTTTTATGCTTTTCCCAACGGGAATATAGCTTATAGCCTACATAATTCACACCGGACTGTATAGGAACCAAAACGGTTCCTACAGCATTCCGAAGAGGATTCATAAAGCCATCCTTAACAGACGACAAGACGATCATCATAATGCATAAGACCGTTAAGAGTATAAAAATATATTGATTTTTCTTCTGCTCCACTATATTTTCCCCTGTTCCTTAAAACTGTAATATTGATTATCTCCGATAATAATGTGATCCATTAAGTGTATCCCCAGATACTCTCCCGCTTTATAGATTTCTTCCGTAGCCCGTTCATCCTCTCTGGAGGGGTGAGGATCCCCGGAGGGATGATTATGCACCAAAATAAAACAAACGGAAGCAGCCCTAAGAGCCTCCATAAAGATTTCCCTTCCGGAAAGAATGGATGCATTAGAGCTACCTTTGGACAAAAGAAAATCCTTTAGCAGTTGAGCTTTTGTATCCAAAAACAGAACATGAACTTCCTCATAGGAAAGATGCCGTAATTCTTCCTTAAAATATTGAAGCACGGAACCGGGAGATCGAAAGGATTGTACTTCCTCCCGGATTTTTCGGTTCCAAATTCTTTTGGCCAGCTCTCCTATGACCTGCAGCTCTATGGCCTTGGTTTCCCCTACTCCTTTAATAGCTTGTAAATCCTCCAGACTATACTGCATAAGTCCCACTAAGCCGTCATAAACAGGACTCAGATGAAGCACCTTTTCCGCAAGGGCCAATACACTTTCTTCTCTGGTTCCTGTGCGTAGTATCACAGCCAGAAGCTCCTCATCTGTTAAAGCGGATACGCCTAAACGAATGGCTTTTTCTCTGGGCAATTCCTGCCCGGATTCTTTTAGTGTTAAATGCATATTTTCCTCCTATCCGGAGGAGTCTACAGAGGATTCTATTTTAACACGCTTTCCCCTTTAGGAGCAAAAACTTTTCTTAAGCTTTGGCTATTTTTATTCTTTCAAAAGTAAAGCCTTTATTTCGAACAAGCGGCATAAAGGACACTTGAGATTTCTCGTAAGATTTACTTGGGTATTTATTCCTTTGGAATATTCACAAGTCCTTCTTTGAATATATTATCCAGAGCCTTGATCACACCGAATTTTCCGTGGGCAAAGGTCAGGCCGCCCTGAAAATATACGGAATAGGGCTCTCTTAGGGGGGCGTCTGCGGACAATTCAATACTGGAGCCGGAAATAAATGCCCCTGCAGCCATTACCACCGGATCCTCATAGCCGGGCATATCCCAGGGTTCCGGGCGAACAAAGGAATCCACCGGAGATGCTTCTTGAATTCCTCTACAAAAAGCCAGCAAAGCTTCTCCATTGCCCATACGAATTTCCTGAATAATATCGTTTCTTGGACTGTCCGCTTTAGGGTGACAGAGATAGCCCAGGGATTCAAAAAGACTTGCAGCAAATATCGCACTTTTTTCTGCTGAAGCGGTAACAGTCGGTGCCAGGAAAAAACCTTGAAAGAAATCCTTGTTACAGTGTAGGGAAGGACCAAGCTCCTTTCCTAATCCGGGAGCAGTCAGTCTCACCGCTGCCCTTTCAATACATTCTTTGCTTCCGGCAATATAGCCTCCGATGGGAGCCAGTCCTCCGCCGGGGTTTTTAATCAGGGATCCTACCACCATATCGGCTCCGTAGTCACTGGGCTCTTCCGTGCATACAAATTCACCATAGCAGTTATCCACCATGCAGATCAAATCCTTCTTACAGCCTTTGATAAAGTGAATCAAGTCTCCAATTTCCTTAGGACTGAAGCTCTTTCTGTCGCTATAGCCCTTGGAACGTTGAATTTCCACCAATCTGGTTTTTTCGGAAATGGCATTTTTAATGCCCTCATAATCAAAGGAACCATCCGGCAGTAAAGCGACCTCTTTGTAGCTCACACCAAATTCCTTCAAGGAGCCTAGGGAGTCTCTGATTCCGATAACCTCGTCCAAGGTGTCGTAGGGCTTACCTACCGGAGATAAAATTTCATCTCCCGGACGAAGGTTTCCCTGCAGGGCTATGGCCAAAGCATGGGTTCCGCAGACAATCTGGGAACGAACCAAGGCATCCTCCGTATGAAAATAATTGGCATATACCTCTTCCAGGGCATCTCTTCCAATATCGTTGTAGCCGTAGCCGGTGCTGCCCAGCAAATGGGCCTCTGAAACCTTTGCCTTTTGCAGAGCCTGTAAAACCTTTAACTGGTTGATTTCTGCAATTTCATCAATCTCTTTGAAACGACTCTCCAGATTTTTTAATATTTTTTCACTATAGACAATTACTTCCGGAGAAATGCCCATTTCTTCATAGATTCTTTGATAATCCATTCTATTCTTTCCTCCTTACCCCCTGCAAATTCCTCCTCAGAGAGGAAGATGGTATTTTTCTCTCTTCTAAACCAGGTCATCTGCCTTTTGGCATAGTTTCTGGAATGCTGCTGAATTTTTTCGATACACTCATCTTCCGTGTAACGTCCCTCTAAATAAGCAAAAACCTCCTTATAGCCTATAGCATTACAGCCCGGCATATTTTCCCGATAGCCCTGCTCATAAAGCGCCTGAACCTCTTGAAACAAGCCCTCTTCCTTCATTTGCAGAACACGGTCATGGATACCCTGATACAATTTCTCCCGTTCTCTACACAATACTATAAATAGAGCATCATAGAGAGATTCTTTTTTTTGCTCTTCCTGATTATGTTGGGAAATGGGACTTTTATGCAGATAATAATATTCCAAGGCACGGATGATTCTCTGCTTGTTGTTTTCATGGATAGCCTTTGCCGCTTCCGGATCCACTTGGGACAGCTCCTGGTGAAGAGGAATCGTCCCTTTTCTCTCCAGCCTGTCCGTTAGCTCCCTTCGGATTCTATCCTTTTCTTCCGGATTCTCTTCCTGAAAATCTATATCATAGAGCATGGCTTGAATATAGAATCCGGTTCCCCCCACCAAAATGGGGAGTTTTTCTCTACTGTAAAGCTCGGCAATTTTTTCCCTTGCCATCTTTTGAAATAGGCTGGCATCATAATTCTCAGAAGGATTAAGGATATCCAGAAGATGGTGGGGAATTCCCTGCTTCTCTTCTTCTTTCACCTTACCGGAACCGATATCCAGTCCTTTGTAAACCTGAACAGAGTCAGCGGAAATGCATTCTCCGTCCAAAGCCTTGGCTAAGGCAATGGAGGTACCGGTTTTTCCTACTGCGGTAGGACCTGCCAAAATCAATAAGGGCTTATGTTTTTCCCAAAGATTCATTTATACAATCCTCTTAAACATTTTCTCTAAATCCTGCTTTTTGAAGGCCACAATGGTGGGGCGTCCATGGGGGCAGGCATAAGGATTTTCCAAGGTAAAAAGCTTCTCTACCAAAGCCTCCGCCTCCTTAAAGCTTAGGAGTTGATTTCCCTTTACAGATGCCTTACAGGCCATGGAAGCAATTTTATCATAGACGCTCTCCGCTTCGGAAAGATTTCCTTCTTCTGCAAGAGCATCCAGAATTTCATGGAAAAGCATTTTCGCATCCAAAGAAGGAAAGTCCGCAGGGATTCCTTCTAAGGCATATCGCTTCTCTTTTTCCTTTCGGATTCTATAGCCAAGATGGGTAAAATAGTCCTTGGTCTTTTCATAGAGCTCTTCCTCTTTCGCACTAAAGACTATGGTTTTAGAAAGAATTCCCTGACTGATTCCCGGCTTTTCCAGATAATTCTTTCGCATTTTTTCAAAGTTCACCTTCTCATGGGCAGCATGCTGATCCATAATAAAGAGTTCCTTTTGAAATTCTATCAACCAGTAAGTCTGAAAAACCTGCCCAATCAGGCGGAATTCCCTTTCTCCCTCTTCGGAGAAAAAGGAAGGAGAAAATAGACTTTCTTGTTCTGCTGATGGGAGATTTTCCGATTCGGTGAAAAGCTGCTCTTCTCTTGGGACAGTATTCTCTTCCTTTTCAGAAGCCTTTTCTTCTTCTAAACGAATCCCCTTTGTTAAGTCAAACTCTTCATAAATAAGCTTCTCTTCCCTTGTTTCTGCTTTCTGCTGATTCAGCTCCGGAACTTCTATTCTAAACGGAGCCTTCTCTGAAGCATTTTCTAAAGCATTTTCTGAAGCCTCTCCTATAGGGTACCTTTGATTTACAGCTTCAGCTTTTTCTTTCTCTTGCTCTTTTATTGCAGAAATCTGTTCGGCACTTTGCTTATCGTTTTGATCACTTCTAACTGCTTCTTCGGGAATATCATTTTTATTCTCTTTTTTCTCCTCTTTTTTCTCCCAAAGCTGACTGGAAGGGGAAAGAAATGTCGTACTCTTCTCCTCCTTCTCCTTTTGGAAAAGGGAAAGAGGGCTATGGTCAATCAAGTCTGCCTTGGATAAAGTCTTACTTACACAGTCAAAGAGTGCCTGATAAATTTTTTCTCGATTCTGAAAACGCACCTCCAGCTTTTGGGGATGCACATTCACATCCACAAGATTGGGGCTTAGGTGTAAAAAGACGATGGCAAAGGGAAACTTATGCTGCATCAAAAAAGGTTTATAGGCGTCCTCCAGGGCTCTACTTAATAGAGAATCCCGCACAAAACGACCATTCACGAAGAAAATTTCATATTGCCTGTTGGAACGGGTAAGGCTGGGCTTTCCCAAAAGTCCCTCAATATGCAGAGTAGCCAATCCTGTTAGGCTGGAAGGATAATAGGATTCCTTTATTTCCAGGCTATCCTTGGCAAAGGTCTTTCCGTAAATACCGAATACCACATCGGAAAGCTTCCCTCCTCCCAGGGTTTGGAATCGACTTTTTCCATCCTTTACAAAATGAAAAGAAATGCCCGGATTGGCAAGAGCCAGCTTTTCCACCATTTCCTCTACTCTGCTGGCTTCCGTGCTTTCACTTAATAAAAACTTTTTTCTGGCAGGAACATTGTAGAAAAGATCCCGCACCAAAATGCTGGTGCCGTCCATTCCCCCTACTTCTTCCACCGGAGAGAAGCTTCCTCCCTCTACCAGGATTCTGTGGGCAAGAAAATCCTCCTGCCTTTTGCTGATACATTCCACCTTAGCCACGGAAGCAATAGAAGCCAAGGCCTCTCCACGGAAGCCGAAGCTTAAAATCTCTTCCAAGTCTTTGGGATTTTGGATTTTACTGGTGGCATGGGGCATAAAGGCCCTCTCCAAATCCTCAGAAAAGATTCCCTCTCCGTTATCACTTACCCGAAGAAAGCTGATTCCGCCCCCCTTAATCTCTATGGAAATTGCCGTAGCTTTAGCATCCAAAGCATTTTCCACCAGCTCTTTTACGATACTGCTGGGACGCTCCACAACCTCTCCTGCGGCAATTTGATTGATGCATTCCTGGCTTAATAGGTGAATTTTCAACGAAGTTTCTCCTTTAAACTAAACAACAGATTGATGGCTTCCAAGGGACTCATGCTTTCAAAGGAATCCTTTCGAATACAGTCTAAAACTTCTTTTTCTTCCTTACTTAATTCTGAATCGGAATTATTTCTTCTCGTTTCTCCGGCCTTTAAGGTATTTTCCGGAAAATCCCCTACAAATTTTTCTTCCGGGGCCTCTTCAAAATCTAAATGCTGAAGACGAAGGTCCTTTTCATTTAAGAAGCTGGAGATTTCTCTGGCTCTGTCCAATACGGGCGCCGGAACACCCGCCAGCTTGGCCACATCAATACCATAACTTTCGTCTGCCCCTCCCGGCATAATCTTACGAAGGAACTGTATTTCCCCCTGCTCCTTGGATACCGCTATACAGTAGTTCTTTACATTTTCCAGCTTCCCCTCCAGTACACTTAACTCATGGTAGTGGGTGGCAAAGAGGGTTTTTGCTTTGATTTCCCTGGCAAGATATTCCACCACTGCCCAGGCAATAGAAAGGCCGTCAAAGGTGGAGGTACCTCTTCCGATTTCATCCAAAATCAACAGAGAATTTTCCGTAGCATTTCGTAAAATATTGGAAACCTCACTCATTTCCACCATAAAGGTAGATTGACCGGAGGCCAAATCATCGGAAGCTCCTACTCTGGTAAAGATTCTGTCGCAGATAGGAATATCCGCCTGCTTTGCCGGCACAAAGGAGCCAATGGAAGCCATCAGCACGATTAAGGCAACTTGTCGCATATAGGTGGATTTTCCTGCCATATTGGGACCGGTTATAATCGCTATTTTTTCCTCTTTGCCAAGACTTGCATCATTGGGGACAAAGCTTTGGTCCTGTAAAAGCTTTTCCACCACCGGGTGACGACCATCCACAATTGTTAAATTACCTTCTTCATTGATTTTTGGACGAACATACTGCTCCTGCATAGCTACCTTGGAAAGAGAAAGGCAGGCATCCAAAAAGGCAATTTCCTTAGCGGTTTTTTGCATTCTTCCTAGCTCCCGGGAAAGATCTTCCCGTAAATTTACAAAGAGACTGTATTCCAGCTGTTGTAAATTTTCTGCAGCTCCCAAGATTTTATTCTGTAAATCCTGTAATTCTACGGTGGTGTATCGTTCCGCCTGAGCAAGAGTCTGTCTTCTGATAAAATAGTTGGGAATTTCCCCCTGATAGGACTTGGAGATTTCAAAGCAGTAGCCGAAAATACGGTTATATTTGATTTTCAGATTTTTAATTCCGCTTTTTTCTCTTTCCTGCTCTTCCAGCCGGTTCAGCCATTCTTTCCCATGCTCTCCCGCTTCCCGGAAAAGTCGCACCTCTTCATAGAAGGAAGACTTAATGATTCCTCCCTCCTTAATGCTAAGGGGGGGATCCTCTTCAATACATTCATCAATCCTGGTATAAAGCTCCTCCAGCGCATCCATTTTCTGTCCTAAGCCCTGTAAAAGCTTTCCGGAAAAGGAGCTTAAAGTTCTTTTAATCACCGGAAGGAATTGTAAAGAGGATTTTAAAGCCAGCATATCTCTGGCATTGGCGGAGGAAATGCTGATTTTCCCAATCAGTCTTTCCATATCGTAGATGGAATCCAGATATTCTCTAAGCTCTTCTCCGTCAATATAACGCTGACAAAGCTCTTCTATACAATCTAAACGCTCCTCCATTATCTTTTTTTCCCTAAGCGGTCGTTCCAGAAAATGGCGAAGCATACGACTTCCCATGGCGGTATGGGTTTTGTCCAGTACCCAAAGCAGGCTTCCTCGCTTTTTCTTGTCTCTAAGGGTTTCCCAAAGCTCCAGATTTCTCTGGGTGGAAAGGTCCAAAAGCATATAGTCTTCCCGATGAAAACGTTCTATATGCCGGATATGGGATAAAACATTCTTCTGGGTATCATAAAGATAGCGTAG
Source organism: Oribacterium sinus (assembly GCF_963537195.1). GTDB lineage: Bacteria > Bacillota > Clostridia > Lachnospirales > Lachnospiraceae > Oribacterium > Oribacterium sinus_A. Next base: position 12,095 of record NZ_CAUTEG010000031.1, read on the forward strand.
GCAGGCACCTAAGGCTCTTCTTTCCAAGGGGGCATGTTCTAAGCCTAAGCCGGGGATGGAAGAAGAAAAATGGGAAGAAAGAATCTTATCCGCCTCTTCCTTTCCAAAGTATTCCTTCTCCTTTTCTGTAATGCTTAAGCTAAAGCGACTGTCCAAAGCAGAGCTTAATTCTTTATCCTCTAAAAAGCCTATGGGACAGAGAATCTCCTTTGGGGAAAAACGAGAGATTTCATCCAGAAGCTCTTTGCTGTCGGAAACACTTAAACTGTATAGCTCTCCGGTACTGATATCCACGGTGGCAAGACCGATGCCGCTGTTTCCCGGATAAATAGCGGAAAGATAGTTATTTTTTCCTTCCTCTAAAGCAGTTTCCTCGGTCTGGGTTCCGGGAGTAATCACTCGAATAATCTCCCGTTTTACCAGTCCCTTGGCAAGCTTTGGATCCTCTACCTGTTCTCCTATGGCGACCTTAAAGCCCTGGGAAACCAATTTGCTGACATAGGAATCTGCCGCATGATATGGAATTCCGCACATGGGAGCCCTTTCCTCCAGACCGCAATCCTTCCCTGTAAGCACCAAATCCAAAGCCTTGGAGGCTTTGATAGCATCCTCAAAGAACATTTCATAAAAATCTCCAATGCGGTAAAAGAGTAGGGCATCAGGTACCTCCTTCTTGCTCTCCAAATATTGCCGCATCATAGGGGATAATTTTGCTTCATCCATTAAAGAACACTCCCATAGTAATAAAAGCCCATTGATTTATCCAAACGCACGGGAACAATTTCTCCGATTAAGCGTTCACCGCCTTCAAAATGCACCAGCACATTGTTGCTTAGTCGTCCGGTGAGCATATTCTCGGATTCTTTGTCCTTCTCTTCTACCAAAACCTCCATCACCTTGCCCAGGTCTCTTCCTTCTCTTTCTTCGGAATGAAGACGAATATGCTCCAGTAAGCGCTGAAAACGATCCTTTACCGTATCCTCCGGTACAGCCTCCCACTTGGCGGCAGGGGTTCCTGTCCGCTTGGAATACTGGAAGGTAAAGGCGGAATCAAACTTAGCGTAGGCAACCACCTCCATGGTATCCTGAAAATCCTCCTCCGTCTCTCCGGGGAAGCCTACGATAATGTCTGTCGTCAAACTGACATCCGGTAAAACCTCTCTTATCTTTTTCACCAAATCCATATAGGATTCCTTACTGTAATGCCGGTTCATCCTCTTTAAAATGGCAGTGGAGCCGGATTGCAGAGGTAGATGGATATGATTGCAAATGTTCTCATTTTCCTTCATCACTTGTAAAAGCTCATCGGAAAAATCCTTAGGATTTGGAGTCATAAAACGGAGTCTTTTAAGACCGGGAAGCTTTGCAATTTTTGCCAAAAGCTCCGGAAAGGAACATTCCTCCTTCTTGTCCAAGCCATAGGAATTCACATTTTGCCCGAGAAGCATGATTTCTTTCACGCCGTCGGCAACCAATGCTTCACATTCCTTCAAAATTTCCCGGGAGTCTCTGGATTTTTCTCTTCCTCTTACATAGGGAACGATACAGTAGGTGCAGAAATTATTGCAGCCGAAGCTGATATTCACGGAAGCTCTAAAGGCATACTTTCTCTTGGAAGGAAGATTTTCCACGATTTCCGCACTATCTTCCAAAAGCTCTACCTTCTTTTCCTTGGAAAGCATGGTTTCCAAAAGATACTCTGCCAGCTTATAAATATTGTGGGTACCGAAAATCAGATGCACATAGGGATATTTTTTCTGAATGGTTTCCACCTCATCCTTTTCCTGCATCATACAACCGGTAATACCGATAATTAAGTCCTTATTTCTTTGATAGAGATGCTTAAGCTGACCGATACGTCCATAAAGCTTTTGGTTGGCATTCTCCCGGACGGTACAGGTGGTAAAGAGGATCACATCCGCCTCCTCTTCATTTTCCGTAATGCTATAACCTGCCTCCTGCAAAATTCCCTGAAGCTTTTCTCCGTCCTTGGCAGACATCTGACAACCGATGACCGTCACCATAGCCTTGGCCTCATAGCCCTCCCCCTTTTTTACATCCAACAGGGCTTTGATTTGTTCTATAAAGTAAAACTGGCGCTCAGGCTCATTAGCCGGTGCGTTTTCCAATATTTCCGTAAATAACTTGTTTCCCACAATTCCCTCACATTTCTATTTTTGTAGCATACTTAGATAGCTCTATTTATTTCTGTGTAAAAATCTAATATGGCCGAGCTATATTATTTCCCTAGGGAACGGATATAGGCCTCTGCCACCTTCATACCATCCATGGCTGCACTCATTATGCCGCCTGCATAGCCTGCCCCTTCACCGCAGGGATAAATATCCTTCTCCATACAGCGGAAATTTTCATCTCTTAAAATTCTAAGGGGAGAAGAGGTTCTGCTCTCCACGCCGTAAATCAGGGTATTCCCCTTGGCAAATCCCTTCATCTTTCCTTCAAAGGCTTCCATAGATTCGATAAAATCCTCTTTTATATTGCCAAGCTTTGGATAGTTTTCAAACCGGAAAAGAGGGTTTAGATCACATTCCCTACTTTGTCCCTTCAGCATGAGCTCTAAATCTTCGGTTTCATTTGCGACATTTTTAATTTTGTCGTATCTGCTATAAGGCACTCTTCCCTCTCCCAGGTGAAAGGCCTTTTCTTCCCAGTATTCCTGTAAAGCAATTCCGGCAAGGGGATTATTTTCTCCACCATACTCCTCTTTTTTTATCGTGAAAATGATGGCGGAGTTGGCATAGCCGCTATCTCTTTTGCTATAGCTCATGCCATTCACACAAAGCCGTCCCTCCTCCGAAGAAGAGTTTACCACATATCCTCCCGGACACATACAAAAGCTGTAAAAAGAACGATGCTTTGCCTGATGACTGATTTTATAGGCGGAGGCTCCCAGCTTTTCTCTTAATTCCTCGGAAATCTCGCCGTATAAAGCTGTATCGATATCTTTTTGACTGTGCTGTACTCTAAAGCCCATGGCAAAATCCTTTGCCAAAAGAGGATAAGAAAGGTCGTAAAGCTCCTGAAAACTATCCCTTGCACTATGGCCTATAGCAATGATTAGGGGATTCTTCTCCTCCTTTTGAAAACGATACTGTTGTCCAAAATGGATTTCTCCTCCAAGGCTTTCGATTTCCTTTCGGATAGAGGAAACAATGGAAATAAGGGCATCCGTTCCCACATGGGGCTTGGCATCATAGAGAATTTCTTCCTTGGCACCATGCCGGATAAATTCCTGAAGGACAAAACGGGAACGACCGTTTTGATCCTTTACTAGGGTATTGAGCTTTCCGTCTGAAAAGGTACCTGCTCCCCCTTCTCCAAATTGCGGATTGGATTCCTTGTTTAAAATCCCTTTTTCCCAAAGGGCTTCCACATCCTTAGCTCTTTCCTCTACTGCCTTTCCCCGTTCATAAACAATGGGGCGACAGCCTGCTCTAGCCAAGAGTAGACTTGCAAAGATTCCTGCCGGTCCAAAGCCCACCACTATAGGGCGATGCTCTTCCCATTGAAAGAAATCTTCCAAAGCCTTTCCTTGAATCTTTTCCGGACACTTAGGCTCTTGATACAATACGGGAATATAGCTTTGAATATCTTTATTCTTTACCTTGGCCAGAACTTTCTTTTCCGAAACGCCCCTTAGCTCTACGGAAACCGTATACACATAAAAGAGCTGGGGCTTTTTTCTGGCATCCAAAGAACGGCGAAGAATCTGATAAGTAGAAATCTCCTCCTTTTTCAGCTTCAGGCACTTGGCAATGGCCGGAAGAAGGCTGTCCTGCCCCTCCTCTACAGCGAGTTTTAACTGTCCAATTTTAATCATTTTTCTTCCCCATGGCTCTTCCTGCCAAAATTCCCGATCCAAAGGCAAAATGAAGGTTATAGCCTCCACAAATGCCGTCCACATCCAGTATCTCTCCGGCAAAATATAAATCCGGATTCTTTTTACTTTGAAAATCCGGAATAAAAATTTCCGATAAATTTACCCCCCCTGCCGTACACTGGGCTCTTTGAAAATCTCCGATTCTTTCCGGAAGAAAGGGAAAATGTAGGCAAAGCTGACATAATTCCAAGATTTTTTGATCCGAAATATCCTGAATCTTTTGCTTTAGAGGAAAGGCTGTCCTTTCGTAAAGCACTTGACTCAGTTTTTCCGGAAATAGTCCCAGAAGAAAGGCGTCTCCCTTCTCCCTTTCCAAAAGCTCTTTTCTTTTAAGAAAATAGTTTTTGGCTTCCGCCTCTTCGAATTTCGGAAGAAAGGACAGTTCCAAAGAAAACTTTGCCTTATCTTGCAAAAGTCTGTGCACCAGGCGGCTCATTTGGAAAACAATAATGCCGGAAATACCGTAATCCGTACATTGCAGTTCTCCCTCATCCTGAAAGATTAAGTCCTGCTCCTTATAAAGCCCAGCCCTCACATCTACTCTGACACCGGCCCAAAGCTTTACATAGTCTTCTTTCGTATAGATGGGAACCAAACTGGGAAAGAGATTAGAAACTGTATGACTTAAGTTCTTTGCAATCTCATAGCCCTCACCGGAAGCTCCCAAGGCTTCCATAGCCAGGCCTCCGGTAGCAATTAAAAGCTTACGTCCTTGAAGAGAAAATTCTTTCTCTTCCCATTCTACTTTTTCTTTTTTATTCTTTTCCTTTTTTTTCTTTTTTTCTTTGTTTCCGAAAACAAGAGCAGAATCCGAATCCTTATCCTTCTGTGAAGAAGATTCGACTCCTCCCTTTTGCACAAGCTTTTTCCCTTTTATGAAAAAGCCTTCATGCTCAGTCCAGGAAATTGCTTCAACCCTATGCTGTAGACAGATTTCTACCCCCAAATTATGGAGGGCATTTTCCAGGCATTGCACCATGCTTTTTGCCTGATCCGAATAAGGGTAAACATAGTCTCCCCTAAATTTGGGATAGATTCCCAAAGCCTTGAAATATTCCAGAGAATCTCTGCAATCAAAATATTTTAAAAAGGAAGGAATATATTCCGGATGAATGCTTCGATAGGCGTTGGCGTTCATGGAAAGATTTGTATAATTGGCTCTTCCGTTTCCGGTCTGGCTTAACTTTTTTCCAAGGCAGGCTTGCTTTTCCACTAAAAGAACCGACTTTGCACCGGCTCTTTTAGCTTCTATGGCAGCCACCATACCGGCTGCCCCGCCTCCCACAATGATACAATCCTTCATATTGCCCCTACTCTTTTCTTCATCCTTTAATCCTATTTCATCTTTTTAATTTTTAACTCATTTATAAATTTCGGATTTAATCCTTTATAAATCTCTTTAAACGTCCTCCCATAGGCATTTCATCCAGGTCTTCTTTAGAAAAGGCATTCATTTTTAAAAGACTGCCAAAGTAGAGAACTACCGCAACGAAAATCGCCGGAAGCAAAGACAGGGCGGAACCGATTCTTCCTTTTCCCAGCTTTTCCGGAAGAAGGAAATGAATCAAGAAATAGCATCCGAAGGCAAAAATTCCCATTATAAGAGAAGCTAGAATGGGATATCCTATGGTTTTTCCCCAGTCTATTACGCATCTGGTATGACGTTTTATAGCAGCCTGATTTAAGATACACATCATGATGGCAAAAAGGATATTAGAAACCACCACTCCGTATATTCCGGTTCTTCCATATAAGAGAAGTAACAAACTGGCCAAATGGAATACCAGAGAAATAACGGAATGCTTCAGAGGCAGATTCAGATGTCCCAATCCCTGTAAAATAGCATTACTGATGGTGGACAAAGAATAGAATAAAACTGCCAAAGCACCGATTCTGGTTACATTAATCAAAAGCATTACATTTTTTCCCGGGAAAAGCATTCTGCATAGAGGCTCCGCCAAAATACACATTCCCACGGTACAGGGCACGGCAATCAGCATACTGAAGCGAATGCTGGTCTGGATTTGTCCAAGGGTCTTTTTCCGATCATGGGAAGCAACAGCCGCAGTAAGGCTGGGAATCAAAGAGGAGGATAAGGCATTGGCCAAGGCTACGGGAATATTAAAGAGAATATGATATTCTCCGAAGATTCCCCACTCCATAACAATCTGCTTGGTAGGAATCTTAAGCTTGGTCATAATGCTGGAATAAAAATAGTCATCCAGAACGGAGGAAATATTATATACCGTGCTGGAAATCAGTATGGGAACCATGGTCGAAAACAACAATAAGGCGGAACGCTCATAGCTTTCCACCATACTGCTATCCTTCTTGGCTCTCTTTCTGAGCCTTGGCCTTTGATAGGAATAAAGCATCAAAAAGAACAGCAGGGCAATAAAGGCTCCCACACCGGTTCCGATAGCGCCTCCCATAGCACCGAATGCATAGGAATACTCCGTGTTGTTATAAAGCAAATTGGCTTCCTTTCCTTTGGCGAAAAGGAGGTATGCCATCAAAACGGAAAAAACGGCATTGGCAATCTGCTCCAGGATTTGTGAAATAGCCGTAGGAATCATATTTCCCATGCCTTGAAAGTATCCTCGCAAAAGCCCCAGGTAGGCCATAATCCAAACGGTTGGAGCCAGTGCTCTAAGGGCATAAGCGGCAAAGGGCTTTTTCAAGGCTCCGGCAATGGCATCCGCTCCGAAGAATAGCACAAAGGCCATGACCGCTCCCATAATGGAAGCATAGATAAAAGAAACCCTTAAAACTCTTTCCGTATTTTTAAAACGTTTCGCAGCCAGATTCTGAGAAATCAGCTTGGAAATGGCAGTAGGCATGGAATAACTGGATAAAATCAGGAGCAAGGTATAAATAGAAAAAGCTGAGGTATAATAACCATTTCCCTCATCGGAAATAATCGCGGAAAGTGGAATTCGGTAAACCATGCCGATAAGGCGAACCAGAATTCCGGCAACTGCAAGAAGAGATCCCTGCAGAACAAAATTATTTCCGCTTGATCTTCTTTTTGGGGAGACTTGTCTTCTGCCTTCTCTCATCGGTAATACCCTCTATTCTCTAATATCTCTTCCTGCTTCTGTTCCATCTCTTTTCGTTCCTCTTCCTCCATGTGATCATAGGAGAAAAGGTGTAAAAGGGAGTGAGCAATCAAAAAGGCAAGCTCTCTCTCTAAAGAATGGCCGTAGCTCTCCGCCTGTTCCTTTACCTTGTCCCAGTTTAGGACAATATCCCCCAGCATAAGCTCTCCGGTTTCCGGATCAAAATTCCCCCACTCCTCTTCCAGACTTTCCGAAAAAGTTCCGGGAGGATCCAAGGACAATAAGGGAAAAGAGAGAACATCCGTTGCATAATCAATTCCTCTTTGGCTTAGATTTAATTCCCGCATCTCCTCTGACTCTATAAAGCTTACGGAGAGGGAAACATCATAGGGACAGGAAACATAATCAAGACTTTCCTCCACGATATCCTGAATGATTTTTTCGTAATCCAGACTTGTTTGTTCCTTCACTTCCCACTGAATGTCTATTTGCATATTTATCCTTCTTTTTTCTTTCTTCGTCCTTTTCGTAGGCATTAACGATTCTTTGCACTAAGGGGTGACGAACCACGTCTTCACTGGTAAGGGTGGAAAATGCTATTCCCTCCACATTTTTTAAAACATGGATAGCATCCTCCAAACCGGATTTCTTTCCTTCTTCCAAATCCTTCTGGGTTAAATCTCCGGTAACCACCACCTTGGATCCGAAGCCTATTCTGGTTAAGAACATCTTCATCTGCGCAGGAGTGGTATTCTGGGCTTCGTCCAGGATAATATAGGCATTATCCAAGGTTCTACCACGCATATAGGCCAAAGGAGCAACTTCAATAAGACCCTTCTCCGCATTGGCCAGATATTGTTCCGGTCCCATAATTTGGTACAGAGCATCATATAAAGGACGAAGATAGGGATCCACCTTGGACTGTAAATCTCCCGGTAAAAATCCAAGCTTCTCTCCCGCCTCTATAGCAGGTCTTGTCAGGATAATTCGGGAAACCTCCTCTTCGCGAAAGGCGGAAATCGCCATAGCCATGGCCAAATAGGTTTTTCCGGTTCCCGCCGGGCCGATGCCAAAGGTAATCATATTTTTCCGTATGGCATCCACATAGGCCTTTTGCCCTAAAGTCTTAGGCTTTACAGGTTTTCCCAAAGCGGTTCTTGCCAGCAAATCCTCATCCAAATGCAGGAGAGCATCTCCCTTTCCTTCCTTAACCGTTAAGGAAATGGCATAGTTTACATTTTGCTCATTAATGGAAGTCCCCTTTTGAGATAACTTCAAAAGGGAAAGAAGCACTTCCTTAGCTTTATTTGCAGCGTCTTCTTCCCCTATGATTTTCAATAATCCGTCCCGGTCAATAATACTGACTTGAAACTGTTTTTGAATTTTATTTAAATTTTGATCCATCTGTCCCAGAATGTTCATTTCATGTTCCAGAGGAATATCTAATAGTAATTCTCTTTCCGCCATGGGACTCCTTTTTTGAAAGAAAATAGCCCTAATTCATTGCTGAATCAGGGCTAACATCTAAGCTATAAATTAGTTGAACTTACGCTTTCTAGCCGCTTCAGACTTCTTCTTACGTCTTACTGATGGCTTCTCGTAATGCTCTCTCTTACGAATTTCTTGCTGGATTCCTGCCTTAGCACAGTTTCTTTTGAATCTGCGTAAAGCACTGTCCAAAGACTCGTTTTCTTTTACGATGACATTTGACATGCGATACCCCAAACCTCCCTTCGGGCACAAACTAGTGTATATTATAGCACCAATATTTCATTCGTCAATGCTTTTTTTAGAACTATAGCTATTTTTTAACTATAGTTTTCTTCTTATCCAAGCTGTTTCTTCATGCTCTCCAAAGACTGCTTTAAAGCTTCCTCCAGCTTTGCGCTGTCCTTGCCGCCGGCCTGAGCCATCTGAGGCTTACCGCCTCCCCCACCCCCAAGGATAGGCGCAATCTCTTTAATCAGATTTCCGGCATGAGCACCGAGCTTTACTGCACCGTCACTGGCTGTGGCCATAAGAATCGGCTTTCCGTCTTCTACAGAGGCCAGGAGGATAAAGGCATTCTTATGCTTATCCTTTAAGCTGTCTCCCAGATTTCTCAGAGCATTTCTGTCCATACCCGGAATATTGGTGGCAATCAGAGAACAATCCTTGTATTCTACCACTGCCAAGTCTTCCACTTCCGCATTGGCCAGCTTCGCCTTTAACTGCTCGCATTGGGAACGGCTTTCCTTTAATTCCTTCTCTAAACTCTCTACCCTGGCCAATAAATGCTCCGGATCTGCCTTTAATTTTCCGCTAAGACTCTTTAACAGTTCCTCCTCATGATGGAAGTAATCAAAGAGGTTCTGGGAAGTAATGGCTTCAATTCTTCTGACTCCGGCAGCAACACCCTGCTCGGAAAGAATCTTAAAGGCCTGGATGGAGGAGGAATTCTCTACATGGGTTCCACCGCAAAGCTCAATGGAGAAATCGCCTACGGAAACCACTCTTACAGTGTCACCGTACTTTTCTCCGAATAATGCGGTAGCTCCGGATTTTTTAGCTTCCTCAATGGGCATTTCCCGTGTAAGAACCACGTCGCCTCTGGCGATTTCTTCATTGACCAAATTCTCAACCTTCTCAAGTTCTTCTTTGGTCAAGGCGGTAAAATGCGTAAAGTCAAAACGAAGACGCTTATCATCATAGTAAGCTCCCGCCTGTTCTACATGGCTTCCCAAAGTTTCTTTCAGAGCCTTTTGTAAAAGGTGGGTTGCGGTGTGGTTTCTTGCGGTTAAAGCACGTTTCTTGGCATCTACCACTAAAGTCACGGTATCTCCTACGGAAAAGCCTCCCTGCTCTACTGTTCCCAGGTGAGCCAGTTTTCCCCCCTGTAAGTGAATAGTCTCTTCCACTGTGAATACGGAAGTACCGGAATAAATCTTTCCCTGATCTCCCTGCTGTCCACCCATGGTTCCATAGAAGGGACTGCGGTCGGTAATTACTGCGGCACGATTTCCTGCCTCTACGGAAGGACGAATTTCATCCTCATCTCCATTGTCCGCAAGGTATACCAATGCGGTAACCTTTCCTTCACATTCCAGAGTATCGTATCCCACAAACTCTGTCTTTAAAGAGGCATCCAGATTCTGGTAGACGTCGTCTCTTCCCATGTAGTTAGTGCTCTTTCTTGCCGCTCTTGCAGTTTCTCTTTGCACCTTCATCGCCTGTTGGAAAGCCTCTTCATCCACGGTAATTCCGCTATCCTCTAAGATTTCCTTGGTTAAATCCAGAGGGAATCCGTAAGTGTCGTAAAGACGGAAGGCATCTTCTCCGGAAAGAAGCTTCTCTCCCTTTTTCTGTAAATCTTCCTTTAAGCCCTGTAAAATGGCAAGACCGTTATCAATAGTCTTGTTGAAACGATCCTCTTCCTCGGAAATAACCCGAAGAATCATATCCTTCTTCTCGGAAAGCTCGGGATATCCGTCAGAGGACAAGGCAATAGCCTTTTCGGAAAGCTTGGAAAGACTTCCTGCGGGAATACCCAAAATACGTCCATGTCTTGCCGCTCTTCTTAACAATCTACGGAAAACATAACCCCTTCCCTCATTGGAAGGCATAATACCGTCAGAAGCCATAAAGGTACAGCTCTTTACATGGTCGGCAATAATACGGAAGGAAACATCCGCAGTCTTGTCCTCCAGATACTTTTTTCCGGAAAGACTTTCAATCTCTGTCATCATGGTCTGGTTGGTATCCACGTCAAACAAAGAGGGAACATCCTGGCAAACTACCGCAAGACGCTCCAGTCCCATTCCGGTATCAATGTTCTTTTGAATAAGCTCGGTGTAATTTCCATGACCGTCATTGTTAAACTGGGAGAATACCACGTTCCAAACCTCTAAGAAACGATCTCCCTCTCCGCCCATTACATCCTCAGGGCCTGTACCGTATTTCTCTCCACGGTCATAGTAAATTTCGGAACAGGGACCGCAGGGACCTACACCATGCTCCCAGAAATTATCCTTCTTTCCAAAGCGATAGATACGATCGGCAGGAATTCCGATTTCCTCATTCCATACCTTGAAAGCCTCTTCATCCTCCAAGTAAATACTGGGATAAAGACGATCCTTTTCCAGACCTACTCTCTCTGTCAAAAATTCCCAGGCAAAATGTAAAGCCTCGGACTTGAAATAATCTCCGAAAGAGAAATTACCCAGCATCTCAAAGAAGGTGCCGTGTCTTGCAGTCTTACCGATGTTCTCAATATCGCCGGTACGGATACATTTCTGACAGGTAGCCACTCTTCTCTTTGGCGGGATTTCCTGACCGGTAAAATAAGGCTTTAAAGGAGCCATTCCGGAGTTGATTAACAATAAGCTATTATCATTATGGGGAACCAAGGAAAAGCTTTTCATTACCAAATGTTCCTTCTCCTGAAAATAGGCTAAAAACATTTTTCTTAATTCATTAACACCATATTTCTTCATACAATCTCCCTTTATGCAGTATAGAAATTTTGAAATCCCCTTACTAAAAACGGTAAAATCAGTAAGGTACTCATAAAGCAAGAAGGCCTGCAATACCCTCTCCACACAATCTTACAAATTATACAGTACTTAGGGCTAGGAGGCAAGGGAGGACAAAAAGTCTTTCAGCTTTTCTTGTAGGATTACAATACATATGTTACATCACAACTAAATAATAAAACGGAAGCAC
>NZ_CAUTEG010000032.1:0-23092 GCF_963537195.1 Oribacterium sinus
CAGCAAAGACAAATCGATGACCAACTGCAAAGCAAACTCTTTCGAGTTCCTCTGTCGGAAGCTCTCGGCATAAAAAAAGGAGTTAACGCTATTATTGGAAGCGGAGGAAAAAGCAGCCTACTAAAGTCTCTCTCCCTTGAGCTGTCTCAAAAAGGCTCCGTGCTTCTCACCACCTCCACCCATATCCTCCCCTTTTCTCATTGTGAAAATATCTGTTTCTCGGATGAAAATATTTCAAGCTCCAGTGAGAATATTTCAATTCTCAATGAAAATGCTTTAATCTCCGATGAGAATGTTTCAACTCTCAAAGAAAAAATTTTACTTCCCGGTGAAGATATTCACTCCGAAGAAGAGGCCTTGGAAAATTCAAAAGCTTTCCTTCAAAGAAAAGTTCTGTCCCTATGGAACAAGTCCCAAAACCCTATTCTCTGCCTGGGAACTCTGGGGAAAAATGGCAAGCTTTCTCCTTTTCCCCTGCCCTTCTCTACCTTAGAGCAAATGGCAGACTATGTCTTGGTGGAGGCAGACGGCTCTAAACGATTACCCGGAAAGGCCCATGGGCAAAATGAGCCGCAGATTCCAAAGGAGAGCCAAAGAACAGTATTGGTATTCGGAGCTTCCGCCCTTCATAAGCCTATCTCTGAAGTCATTCATCGAGTGGAAATTTTCCAAAACTTTTTCACTCCGTCCTTAACCCCCGACACTCTACTGACTAAGGAGCTTCTCTTGCAGGCTTTCCGTAAAGAAAACTTGGGGGACTGCCTTTTTGTGAATCAATTGGATTGTCTTACAAAAAAAGAAGCAGAAGAACTGCTTCTTTTCTTACAAAAGGGCTTAGGAAAAATGGTTTGTGGCGGCTCTTTAAAAGAAGGATCCGCTCATCCCGAACTGTTTATTTTATAAAGATACGTTTTTTGAAATACCAGTTTCGTTTAAAACCGCCTTTTTATAATTTTTATAATCGCATCCGAAGAAGCTGTTCCATCTTCAGAATAGCTTCTTCCGTATCCACATCCCAAAGTTCAAATTCTCTTTCCACCGGAATCTTATGAATTTCTTCCACCGGAATCATGCCGGACTTTAAAAGCACGCCTCCACCATGATCCCCGGTTAAATTCCGCAGATTTTCAAAATACTTCTTCGGAAAAATCACCGGATTTCCCCCTTCCGCCTGATAGCTCAAACGGTAAAGCTCCTCCGGATTCTCTGAGAAAGCATCCACAAGATTTCTTAAGCTTTCCTCAGAAAGCAAAGGCTGATCCCCTGTTAAAAACATGCAGGCATCCCAGGACTTGGCCTGTTCAGAAGAAAGAGCCACTCGAATGGTATCACTCTGCTCACTCTCTTCATGCATCAAAACGGAAAAATGCATTTCTTTGGCCAGCTGTTCCACCTCTTTAAAACGAGTCACTACCAAAGGCGTATCCAGAACAATCTTCCCGCCCTTTCCCCGTTTCTTTTTTTCCTGCACGGTAGCGTCACTGTCCTGAATTCGTTCAGAAAGAGACCCCACCGCCTGATAATTATAGAAAAAATGGGATAGGGTATGAAAGGTATAGGAAATCATGGGCTTTCCCGCTATTCTTTCCAATAATTTATTTTTTCCGAAGCGTCTGCTCCAGCCGGAGGCCATAACCACAAAGCCCAAATGTTTCATTATCTCTTCCTTCCCTATCCCTACACATAACTATCTTCTTTTTCCCAAAAAACTTTTGTCCTTTAAAAAAAGCTCTTATCCTTTAAAAAAGCTGTCTTCCCTGTACGAATTTAGCCTGCAAGCGGGCACTTTCTTCTCCGGTATACAAAAGCACCTCCAAACGTTCCTTTACCGTCTGTGCCCGAACACTTCTTCTTTTTTCATGGAAGACTAAAGCATCCGCTTCATACCCGGGCAGGAAAGATCCTACCTTTCCAAAGAAGCTTCCCCCGGAAAGCGTTGCCAAACAAAAGGCTTCCTCCAAGGTAAGAGGGGCAAGGCTTTGATCCATAAGACGGAAACGAAGCTTTGATACGGATATTGCATCGGTGATGGCTCTTAGCATGGAGAGATTTGCTCCTCCTGCCACATCCGTTCCCAAACCGACCTTCACATTTTCCTCTAAGAAGTGGCGAATAGGTGCCGCTCCGGAACAGAGGTTCGTATTGGACTGAGGACAATGACAAATCATCGTTCCCCTTGCCTTTAAGGCGGATAGCTCATCTCCCTCCGTATATACGCAATGCGCCATGATGCTGTTTTCCAAAAGACCGTAGCGGTCATAGGTGTCTCCGTAATGCTTGGCGTCGGGACAAAGTTCCTTTACCCAGGCAATCTCTCCCAGATTTTCCGACAAATGGGATTGCACCGGAAGCTTGTATTCCTTAGCCAGCTTTCCCAAGCCCTCCATCAAGGCATCCGAACAGGTCGGCGTAAATCTCGGTGTAAGAATAGGCTTGCAATTCCGCCAATCCTTCGGGATCTCCGAAAGCCATTCCTCGGTGTTTTTAAGGGATTCCTCCGCAGTATGCTCCGTTAAATACTCCGGAGAATTTCGATCCATATTGACCTTTCCCACATAGGACACCAAGCCGCTTTCTTCCAAAAGCTTCATAAGAAGCAAGGTGGCATCCTTGTGAAGGGTCCCGAAGATAACCGCTCTGGTAGTGGCGCTTTCCCGCAAGTCCTCCACAAAATCCTGATAGCCTCTTTCAGCATAGTCCAGGTTCTGATATTTGGCTTCCTCCGGAAAGGTGTTAACATTCAGCCAATCCAAAAGCTCCAAGTCCATCTTGGTCCCCCGGAAACCGTACTGAGGAGCATGTAAGTGGAGATCTACCATCCCCGGAAGAATCAAATCTCCGGAATAATCCTTGATTTCCACAGAAGACAGCTCCTTAGGGAGATTGTCATAAACCCCTCGGCATAAACCATCCTTTATGTGCAGATAGGCATTTTCCTTACAAATCAGGTTCTTTAAATTCTCACTGTAACAAATATCCCCTCGAAGCAAATACTCCATGGATTCCTCCTTAATCGAAGCTTACAGCATAATATACTTCAAAATAAAGATGAGCGACAGTACATACATCAGCGGTGTCAACTCCTTGGACTTTCCTGTGAAAAGATGAAGCACGGTGTAGCTAATGATACCGAAGGCAATTCCCTCGGAAATGGAATAGGTAAAGCCCATAGCACAGATACAGATAAATGCGGGAATAGCCTTTACCATATCCTCCCAGTCAATCTTCGTTACCTGCTGCATCATGAAAAATCCTACAACAATCAAAGCCGGTGCTGTAGCAAAGGATGGAATGGCAAGGAAAATCGGAGAAAGGAATAGGGACACCAGGAAGAGTCCTGCAGTCACCAATGACGTCAGGCCGGATCTTCCTCCCTCCGCAATACCGGATGCGGATTCTGCAAAGGTCGTAATGGTGGATGTTCCCAAAACGGCACCTGCTGTGGTTCCTAAGGCATCCGCCAAAAGAGCTCCCTTAATAGCAGGTAACTTTCCCTCTTCATCCAACATATTTGCCTTGGATGCGCAACCGATTAAGGTTCCCAAGGTATCAAAAACATCTACAAAAAGAAAAGCAAAAACAACTACCAGGAAATTCAAAGAAAACACATTGCTCAAATCCATCTTAAAGAAGGTGGGGGCAATAGAGCTGGGTACAGAAATCAGGGAGCTTGGAATCAAGCTGTAGAAGCCTGCCTCGGGATTCGGAACATAAAGTCCGGTCAACTGACAAAAAATACCTAAAACCCAGGTAACAATAATACCGATTAAGATGTGCCCTTTAATATTCTTTACTACCAAAAGAGAAGTTACCAGTACACCGATTAAGGCCAGAACCACGGTAATTCCCTCGGAAGCAAAGCTTCCCGCTTCGATAGACTTCTTAAAAGAAAAGAGGGTTACCAGAGTAGCCCCGTCCACAACAATGTGGGCGTTCTGAAAACCGATAAAGGTAATAAAAAAGCCAATTCCCACAGCTACAGCCACTTTCAAGCTCTTAGGAATCGCATTGAATATTGCCTCTCGTACATTGGTCAAGGAAAGAAGGATAAAAATAACACCTTCCACAAAAACTGCTGCCAAAGCCGTTTCCCAGTTATAGCCCATTCCCAATACCACCGTATAGGAAAAATAAGCATTCAGTCCCATACCTGCGGAAAGTACGAAGGGAAGGTTTGCCAGAATTGCCATAAAGAAGCTGGCCAGGGCTGAGGCTAGGGCTGTTGCTGTAAAAACAGATCCGGCATCCATTCCGGAAGCCCCAAGAATTCTGGGATTCACCGCCAAGATGTACGCCATGGTCATAAAGCTGGTAACTCCGGCAATGACCTCCGTCTTTACATCCGTGTTCTTTTCTTTCAGTTTGAAAAATTTCTCCATCTGTCGTCCCCCTATGAAAAAAATAGACTGTATATGAAAACGGGTAGTGACTTCACGACATGTTCCTACTCGTCCTCAAGCATGTTTTGCCTCCCTGGCCCTCTATTTTACTCCATTTGTTGCTTTTGCGATGTCTCCTTCTTTTTCAAATCCCCTTTGCTACACTTAACAGCTATACAGAAGATTGTACATCAAGTCTCGTAAAAGAACACCAAATTTTTTCGTTTCTACAATTTTTCTCAATAAATGCATTTTATATTAGATATTTTGTATAAGCACAAGGGAATAAAATAAATAGTTTTTTTATTGTTTCAGCAAATAACTTATGGTACAAAAAGAGAATTTATGCAATAATTAGTATAATACTCTTCAAATAGGCTAATTTATTAGTTATTTTTTATAGGGGGCATAAATATGAATAATCGATTACAAGCAATTCTCTCAAAAGTTTGTTTAAAGGAAAAGGAAGCCGATCTGGTTATGAAAAATGCCCGCATTCTGGATGTTTTTACCGGCAGTATTTATTCCGGTGATGTGGCTGTTTCCCAGGGCTATATTGCCGGAATCGGGGAATACCGGGGAAAGAAGGAAATCGATGCCAAGGGGCAATTTCTGGTTCCCGGTTTTATAGATGCCCATTTGCATCTCGAATCCACCATGGTGACTCCCCATGAATTAATCACTCTGGCATCTTTGAAGGGAACTACCTGCTTTATTGTGGATCCCCATGAAGCCTGTAATGTTTCCGGTAAAGAGGGCATCGATTACATTTTACAGCAAAGCGCGAAAAGTCCCGCCAATGTCTTTGTGATGCTTCCTTCCTGTGTACCCTCCACGGAGATTGACGACAACGGCGCTGTCTTTTCCGCAGAGGATATGAAGGAATATCTGGATAACCCCCGTATTTTAGGGCTGGGGGAGGTAATGGATGATTATAGTGTGATTCATCGGGAGAAGAAAATGATGGAAAAGCTCTCGCTGTTTTCCCGGCATGTTTTAGACGGTCATGCCCCCTTTCTTCCCAAAGAAGACTTGCAGGCCTATGCCTTAAACGGCATTCAAACGGATCACGAGGCGGTAGATTTTGACTATGCCCTGGAGCAGATTCGTGCAGGAATGCACATCCATATCCGGGAAGGCTCCGCCGCAAGAAATTTAGAGGCTTTGGTTAAGGGAATACTGGCTCACAAGATGGATACCAGAGCATTTTCCTTCTGTACCGATGATAAGCACATTGAAGATATCATAAGAGAGGGGCATATCTCCCACGCCGTTCGAAAGGCTATTGCACTGGGGCTTCCCACCTGCTCCGCCTATCAAATGGCCACCATTAATACCGCGGAATGTTACGGCCTATCTCATCTGGGGGCTATCGCTGTGGGCAGACAGGCGGATTTTCTTCTGATTTCCGATCTGGAAAAGGTCGAAATCACCGCTGTATATTATAAAGGAAAGAAAGTAGTGGAAGACGAGCATGTACGCATTCCCCGCTGTCCCTCAAAGCTGAAGAAAACCGTTCACCTCTCTCCTCTTAAAGAAAAGGCTTTTCGTTTACCCATTTCCAAGCAGGAAGTAAATGTCATTGCCATGGAAGAAGGGCAGATTACCACCAAACGTTTACAGGTGATGCTGAAACGCTGCGGCAATTTTACCGGAGAAGAATATCCGGAATATCAGAAAATCGCCGTTATAGAGCGACATAAGGGAAGCGGAAAAATCGGATTGGGCATCTGCCAGGGCTACGGCATCCATGGGGGAGCCATTGCCAGCTCCGTCAGTCATGATTCCCACAACCTGATTGTGATTGGAGACAATGACCGGGATATGTGCTTAGCCGTCAATGAACTCATCCGCCTGCAGGGTGGATTTGTGCTGGTGCAGGGAGGAAAGGTTTACGATTCTCTGGCCCTTCCTATTATGGGACTGATGTGTGATTGCGGTTTTATGGAAGCGAACGCGCATCTGGAAAACATGAAGCAAAAAGCCCATGAAATGGGAGTTCCCAGGGGAATGGATCCCTTTATCAGCCTGTCCTTCCTGGCGTTACCGGTGATACCGGAGATTCGCATTACGCCAAGAGGGCTTTGTCTGGTGCAGAACGGGAAGCCGAGGTTGATTCAGTAAGAAAGAGTACCATACTGCATAAAATTCCTGTTTGGCATCCGCCCGAGCTTCCCCCTCTTTAGATATAACTATTTTCTATATCTAGTTAAAAGAAATCTATTCTTTACAATACCGACTCTTTTCTTTAGGATAGAAATATTACAAAGGACGTTTTTTTCTATAGAAATAAGAACTGTTGAAAACTTTACATCTTAACCTGAAATGCTTTACTCGATTTTTATAGAAAGAAGGATTCTAAAAATATTTTCTGAAATGAGGGAGTTAGTATGGGAAAGAAAAAATGGCTGAGTCTTCAACAGACTGTATGGATTGCCTTAGGGCTTGCTTTGGGTTTGGTCTTCGGACTGATTATGCCTGAGTTTTTCTATACTCCTCTAAATGTAATTGCCACCATTTATATGTCATCCTTGAAAATGATGATTTTCCCTTTGGTGTTTTGTAGTCTTCTAACCGGCATTATGGGCATCGGCTCCATTGCCAAAACCGGAAAAATCGGCCTCTATTCTCTTTTGTGGTTTACGGCAACCACCCTTTTTGCCAGCGCACTGGGTCTTTTCCTTCCCGGACTTCTCCATCTTGGAGCAGGAGCTCAGATTGTCGCTACTGACGTAAAGGTGGACGCGGTAGAGTTTAAAAGCCTTCTGGGAACTTTGGAAAATATCATTCCCTCCAATCCTATTGCGGCATTTTCCGAGGGAAATATGCTTCAGGTGCTTTCCTTTTCCATCATTATGGGACTGGCCTGCCTCTCCCTAAAGGAAAAAGCGGAGCCTTTCGTGAAGCTATGCACCTCCATTCATGATATTTCCATTTTTATTGTTTCGAAAATCATGCTTTTTACCCCCATCGGCGTTTTTGCCTGTATGGCTACGGTAATGTACAGTAACGGCATTAAGACAGTTCTACAGCTGGGACAGGTTATGCTGGCCTTATACATCACTTTTGCCCTTTATGCCCTGATTGTATACGGCGGTATCGTACGCCTGGTCGGAAAAATCCCTGTGGGCAAATTCTTTAGCTCTATTGCGCCGGCCAGCTTAAATGCATTTTCCACCTGTTCTTCCAATGCCACGCTCCCCCTTTCTATTGAATGTGCGGTGGAGTCCTTGGATGTTCCGGAGGAGATAGCCTCCTTAACACTGCCTCTGGGAGCCACCATTAACATGGATGCGGTTAGTATTCTGATGTCCTTTATGATCAGTTTCTTTGCTGCCGCCTTAGGTATTCCGCTAACCCTGGACACCATGATTACGGTTTTGGCAGCCAATACTTTGCTTAGTATCGGAACTCCGGGCGTGCCGGGAGGGGCTATTGCCGCCTTTGCCGCCCTGGCTCCCATGGCAGGACTTCCCATTAACCAAATCCTGGGCGTTTATATTTCCGTAAATACTCTGGCAGATATGGGTGCCACCACCGTCAATGTAATCGGTGACATCGCCTGCGCCACTGCCATCAGTAAGCAGTTGGAGAAAAAGAACGGATAAAGAAGCCGCCTAAAAGTGAGTCTTTAAGAATAAGATGCATTAAGAATAAGATACTATAAAAAGCAAGTCTCCGAGTGTACAGTCTTTGCATAAAATCCGGAACTTGCTTTTTTTCTTATTTTCTTTATAATTTAGGAGTATTTTACGTTTTTAAAGAAAAGGAGTATTTATGGGAGAATCTTATTTTGACGGCGGTTTATTGCAGCTTATCGGATGGGCACTGTTAGGAAGCCTTATCACGGTATGTACCTTGGGAATTTGCTTTCCTTGGGCCCTTTGCATGATTTATAACTGGGAAATTTCCCATACCGTCATCAACGGGCATCGCCTTCGTTTTACCGGTAAAGCCACAGACCTCTTTCTTCAGTGGATTAAGTGGTTCCTGCTTTGCATTATCACCTTAGGAATTTACAGCTTTTGGCTCGGTATTGCCATCAGAAAATGGAAGGTAGCCCACACCGAATTTGCCGACTAAAATTTGTTAATCGAGATACATTCTAAGTTTTCTCTGCAAAGGAAGGCTTAAAGTCCAGCGTCCTTTTATCCTTCCTTTCTACACCACCCGGGAACTGCCGAAAGCAGTGTCCGGGTGTATTCTTTTTGGGGATTTTGAAAAATACTTTCACAGTCTCCCTCTTCTACGATTTTTCCTGCCTGCATTACCCCGATTCTATCACTGATATAACGAACCATGGCCAAATCATGGGCCGTAAAAATATAGCTAAGCCCCAGCTCCTTTTGTAAATCCTTTAACAGATTTACAATCTGAGCCTGTATGGACACATCCAAGGCGGAGATTGGTTCATCGCAAAGGATAATTTCCGGTTCTACAATCAGGGCTCTGGCAATGCCGATTCTTTGTCTTTGCCCTCCGGAAAAGGCATAGGGCATCTTTCTTCTATCCGCTTCGGCCAAAGATACTCTTTCCAAAGCCTTCTTTATCTTTGCCTCTTCTTCTGTACGGGAGAGTTTTAGGCGTCGTAAAGGCTCCCGTAGAATTTCCTCTACAGTCCAATGGGGATTTAAGGAAGAATAGGGGTCCTGAAAGATAATCTGCATCTTATCCTGCATTTCCCGTAAAGCCTTTGAATCCTTCCTTTTGATTTCCTGTCCATGAAAATAGACTTCCCCTGCCGTTCTCTCTTGTAATCCTAAAAGGCAACGACCAAGGGTACTTTTTCCACAGCCGGATTCCCCCACCAGGCCATAGCATTCTCCCTTATACAGATCCAAATCCACCCCCTGCACCGCATGGGTAGCTATCTTTTTTCTTCCCCAAAAGTCCCTTTGATAAAATACCTTTTCTATTCCTCTGGCGGAAAGAATCAGCTCCTTTTCTTTCATTTTTCTCCCTAATCTTCTTCCTATTCTTAACTACATTTTTAGATGGTTTTATATTTTCTCTCCTAAAGAAACTTTGTGACAGAAAACCCTGTGGCTTTCGGAAAGCCTTGCTTCCTCCGGTAAGGCATCCTGACAGGCATCTATCCTTTCCTTGCACCGTTCATAAAAAGGACAACGGGTAAATTCCTTTAAAATCGAGGGTGGATTTCCCTCAATGGCCACCAGTGCCTCTTCCTTATCCTTTTCCATACTGGGGATGGCCGCTAAAAGGGCTTTGGTATAAGGATGTTTGGGTTCCCGGAAAATCTCTTCCACCGTTCCCTCTTCCATCACCTTCCCTCCGTACAAAATCAGAATGCGTTTACAGCGTTCCTTCACCAAAGATAGGTCATGGCTAATCAGGATCAAGCTTGTATTTCTTGCTTTCACCCCTTCCAAAAGTAAATCTAAAATCTGAGCCTGCAGGGTCACATCGAGAGCCGTGGTAGGCTCATCCGCAATCAGCAGTGCGGGAGAACAGGATAAGGCCATGGCAATCAGGACTCTTTGCCGCATACCGCCGGAAAACTCATGGGGGTATTGCTTATATTTTTCCTCCGGATTGGGAATACCCACAGACGCTAACAGCGCTATGGCTCTTTCTTTAGAATCCTTTGTATTAAAGTCCTTTATCTTGAAATCCTGTATATTAGAATCCTTTGCATGAGAATCCTTTGCATGAGAATCTCTTCCATAAGGATCTCTTCCATAAGAATCTCCTCCATAAGAATCTCTTCCCTTCTTCCTTTGTCGTTCAAAAATCTCTCTCAACTGTTCTCCGATGGGAATCAAGGGATTCAGTGCCGTCATGGGATCTTGAAAAATCATAGCCATACGGCTCCCTCGAAGAGGCAGATATTCCTTTTCCGTCAGATTTCGTAAATCCAAATCTTGAAACGAAAGCTTCCGGGCAGAAGCTTTTGCTTTTTCCGGCAGTAATCCCATAATGGCCTTCATAGCCATGGATTTTCCGCTTCCGGACTCTCCGATAATTCCCAAAACCTCTCCTTCTTCCAGAGAAAAGCTGACGCCGGAAACCGGATAGACCTTCATTTTCCCATAGGGTATTTCCACCTGCAAATTCTCAATTTCCAAAAGCATCTTCTACTCCCTTTCTAAGAGAAGCGATTCCCTAAGAGCCTCTCCCCATTGATGGAAAGACAAAACCGTTATAATAATCAAAATTCCCGGAAGAATCGCCATGTGGGGCGCTTTTTGCAGAAATTTCTGGGCGTTCTGTAAAAGGCTTCCCCAGCTGGACATCGGAGCGGTAACCCCTCGTCCCAGAAAGCTTAATGCGCTCTCCACCATAATGGAGGAAGCTATAGCCGCAGTGGATGCCGTGATAATAGTGGGAAGAATTCCGGGGAAAATATGACTAAAAAGGATTCGTAAGGGAAAAATTCCCAAAAAACGGGCGTAGAGCACATATTCCCGCTCCTTCAGGCTTAAAACCTCTCCTCGAATGATTCTGGCTGTTTCCATCCAGCTTAATAGCCCGATGACCATAACAAGAGAAAGCAGACCTCTTCCAAAAACCATACCGAAAACCATCACCAAGATCATCCAGGGGATGGAGGAAAGAACGTCCACAAGGCGCATAAAGAAGAAGTCCACCACGCCTCCGAAATATCCGGAAAGAAGCCCAATCATGACGCCCAGGCCCATACTCATAGCCATTGACAGAAAACCGACCATAAGAGAAACTCTTCCCCCGTAGAGCACTCTGGCAAAATAGTCTCTTCCCACCTCATCCGTCCCGAAAAAATGTTGCAGGGAGGGCTTTGCCAGACTGTGAATCACATCCAGCCCCTCCGGATCTAAGGGAAGAAGGGGTAAGGCCAAAGCCAAAAGGCTGAAGCCTATTAAAAAAATACTAGCTAAAATTCTGTGGGGATGGCTTAAAATTCTATTGATAAACGCTTTACCTCTGCTTGCTTGCATTTTCTTATCCTTCCTTCTTCCAAAGTGAAATTCTCGGGTCAATCAAACAATACAAAATATCCGAGAGTAAATTCCCCAGAATCACCAAGGTACCGGATAAGAGCAAAATCGCCATAACAATAGGATAATCCAGTGCATCCACCGCTTTCACAAAATAAAGCCCTATCCCCGGCCAGGAAAAGACAGACTCCGTAATCACCGCCCCCGTCACCAGTAAGGGTAGAGACATGCCCAACTTACTGATCATAGGCAGACAGACATTTCTTGCCACATGATGAAAAAGGATCTCCCTCTTACTTGCGCCAAAAGCTCTTTGCACCAGAACATAGTCCTGCCTTAATTCCGACAATGCGGAAGAACGAACATAACGCATTAAATCCGGAAAAAAAGCAAGCACCAATACACAATAAGGAAGAAAAAGATGATGAAGAAAGTCCGGAATATCCCTTTCCTTCCCAATGGTATGCATCCCCAGCAAGGGAAAAAGCTTCCAATGATAGCCAAAAAAATAAATCAGCACCAAGGCAATCCAGAAGCTGGGCACTGCAAGACCTATGGTGGAAAAGCTGTCCAAAAGCTTATCCTGCCATTTTCCCTTTTGGCTGGCACTGTAAAGCCCCACCGCCATAGCCAAAAAATAAGCAGTAAGGTAGGAGGGAAGCACCAAAAGGATGGTGTTGGGAATCCGTATCCGTAAATCATCCTTAATCCGGGTATGACTAAGGAGAGAGTTCCCGAACTCTCCCCTTAGAATGTTTTTTAACCATCGAAAATACTGCACAGGCATGGGATCATTTAAGCCGTATTCCTCTCTTTTTTCCTCCCTTTGCGCCTCTGTCATCTTAGAGTTGGAAATGGAGTCAACCGCATCATAGGGAACCAAATTCATCAGTCCAAAGGACAAAAGGGTAATCAATAGGAGCAGAGGAATACTTTGTAAAATTCTTCTCCCGATATAGAATGCCATTTTTCAGCCTCTTTTCTAATTAAGATCTTATTTAAACTTTAGCTTGGATAAATCTCCAAAGGTGTAGATAGGCACAAGCTGGGCTTCTTCCGGATCCACATCCTTCTTGGTAACCAGTGTTCTTAAATTGGTTCCCAG
The DNA here is from genome assembly GCF_963537195.1 of Oribacterium sinus. Taxonomy (GTDB): domain Bacteria; phylum Bacillota; class Clostridia; order Lachnospirales; family Lachnospiraceae; genus Oribacterium; species Oribacterium sinus_A. The sequence continues at coordinate 12,420 of NZ_CAUTEG010000032.1, forward strand.
AGGATAGTAAATCGCCTCTTCCGTTACCAAACGCTGTACCTTGTTATAAATTTCTTTACGCTTCTCCAAATCCAAAGTACTGTTTCCTTCTCTGAACAGCTTGTCGATTTCCGCATTGTGGTAGTTCATGTTATTGTCCTTCTCTGTGGAGAAAAGGATGGAGAAGGTATCCGGGTCGGAGCCCATTACATAGCCTCCCAGGAAAATGTCATAGTCTTTGTTCTCCAAGTCCTTGGTAGCTTTGTAGTAAGCCGCATCCGCAAGACTTGCCAATTCCACATCCACACCAACAGCCTTACATTCTGCCTGAATCGCCAAAGCTTCTCTTTCCAAAATAGGCGTATTGGCAGGGTAGAGTAAGGTCAGTTTCTTTGGTCCGTTCTTTACCTCTTCCTTGGCCTTCTCCAAATCCTGATCCCACTTCTCCACATCCTCGGTATAGAACTGGTTATCATAAGGCAGGAAGGAATAGCCTAAATGATAGTAATCCGGATCTCCATAAGCCGCCTTCATAATTTCCTCTCTGTTTAAGGCATGGAAAATGCCGGAACGGAAGGTCTTGTCCTGCATATTGTCGGAGGCGGTATTCAAACGAATATAGGGCACACGACCTTCACTATAGTTGTAAAGGGTAAAAGCATCATTTGCCAAATAGGGCTCAATCATATCCGGAGACAATACCATGGCCTCCGCCTCACCGTTTTGCATAGCCAGTGTAGCGGTATCTCCCTTGTCAATCACCCGATAAATCAAGGTATCAATATAAGGCTTTCCCTTGGCATAGTTGGGGTTGGCCTTAAACTTCAAATATTCTCCGGTCTTATACTCTTCCAAAACATAAGGGCCTGCACCTACCACCTTATCTTCTAATAAGGAAACATCCGTATTCTCCTTACCTTCAAAGATATGCTTAGGGATAATGCTCACCTCGTCGGAAAGCATCTCCATGGCACTTGCGGAAACAGAGGGCAGATGGAAAAGAACGGTTAAATCATCCTGTTTCTCCACTTTTATAGGCTGGTCCCCAATATAAAGATTCTTTGACAGGCTGTTGATGGTGTCATAGGTAAAAACAATGTCATCGGCTGTTAATGCCTCCCCATCACTCCACTTTAAATCCGGCTTCAGCTTCATCGTCAAAGTAAGCCCGTCTTCAGAAGCCGTCATGCTTTCCGCCAGAATATAATCCACAGTTCCATCTCCATAGATATGATAAGCCGGAGCATAGGCTGCATGACAGGTCATCAGGGTATAGCGATCATCTGCTGTTAAAGGGTTCAGGGTATTTCCCGGGTCACCGTCAATGATATAGGTGAAGCTGTCCTTCTGTCCGGAAGTATTTGCCTCTGCCTTATTCTCCCCATCGGAAGAAGCGTTCTGCTCCTGCGCTTTTTCTGTAGATGCTCCCGTTCCCTTGTCTTCCGCCTTGCTTCCACCGCAAGCCGCCAGACTTACCGATAAAAGCAGTAGAGGAAGCAACTTTGCCAAGTTCTTTTTCACTTTTCTCCTCCTTCTGTACTGTTTCTCTTTCTTCTTTCCAAGATTTTCTTTGCCATTAGGAAAAATGTCGGTTTTTAGAAATCAAAGCAGTATTTTATAATAATATTTTTTGTTTCACCTTCTTTATTATTATACTTTTTCACCAATTTTATCAATAGTATAAATTGCTTTTTTGTTAGATATTTATAATTCTGATAAATCTAAAGACTTATTGATATTCTCAATAGTATGAAAATGAATCCTTCTTATTCACAAGGATAAAGCCATATGTTTTTACCGGCTATCCTAAGTTCCTCCACCCTTGTCCTTAAAAGAAACTCTCCTGTACCTTCCCCAGCACACCTATGCAAAATAAAAAAAGATGTAAAAAACCATGGTAGCTTTAGCTTCCTGCAACAATCCGAATTTCCTAATAGGAAACTCCCGGTGCTGCATTTCAGGTTCTTTACATCTTTCATTTCATTTGTCTTTAAAGCAATTTGACTTTATAGCAATTTGGCTTTCTAGTAATTTGATTTTAAAGCAATTTGACTTTATAGCAATTTGGCTTTCTAGCAAATTTACTTTTAATCCTGTTCTTTTATGCGGTAGGAACAATAATCTCTACACGTCTGTTCTGCTGTCTTCCCTCTGCGGTATCATTGGTAGCAACAGGACGGCTTTCTCCGTAACCGTGGGTGGTGATTTCCGCAGTCACGCCCTGAGAAGCCAAATAGCTCTTTACGGAATTTGCACGGTTCTCGGAAAGCACCTGATTGTGTTCATCCGTATCCATGGAGTCGGTATGTCCGTCAATCTGGAAGGAGGTAATACCCGCTTCCTTTAACACCGTTGCCAAATCATTTAAAATCTTCTCCGCATCCGGACGGATATCATACTTATCCACATCGAAAAGCACGCCAGAATCCAGAGTAATCAAAAGGCTGTTGGCCTCCAGGCTAGGTACTGCGGGAACCATGGAAAGCTTTGGCAGCTTTGTAGGCTTCTCCAAAGGCTTGGCATCTACGGTCTTTTCGTCATTACCAAGAGTAATCACTGCCTTTCCCTGTCCATCATTTTTAATGCTTAAACCGGTTTCACTGTTATAGTAGCTTCCGCTTCCATCCGGCTTTACATCAATGTCAATAGAGCCCTGGGTATAGCTGGTGGAATCATCGCTGCAGGATTTTCCTATGCTTTATCTTCGACGAAGCACGGTCCGTTCCGCATATTTTCCGAAGAAATGATAGCCGGAGCCTCCCTCACTGATGATGTCCAAAAGCTCATCCGCCTTCGTCACCTGAATTCCCCCAAGCATCGTAACGCCTTTAGAAAAGAGGCAATCCGGAAGCATGCTTGCGGTAGGACCCACCACCAAAATTTCCGCATCCTTTTTCGCCATAGACAAAAGTCCAGGCAGGGTATCATTCAAAATCGTCACCCCGGTAATTACTAATAAGTCCGCCTCCGGCACGCATTCTCCCGCCCTTTCCGGAGGAAGATAATAGGGCATTTCCCGCTCCTTTAAGGTTCTGCTGTCCTTTTCCAAGATATGAAAATCCGCATTTTCCTGCATTAACTTTCGGATTATAGGCACCAACGCCCCCACCACTACGGATTTCTGATACTTCTTTACATCAATTTCATCAAAGGCATCCACACCAAGTAAAAGCTCGTATTCCGGATGCTCTGTCTTATCCCACACCAGAGTACTGAGCGCATTTAAGGCAGCGATTCCCAAAGTTCTTCTTAAGATATTCTCCGAGAAAATATCCTCGAGATAGGCTCTAACCCCTCTCCCTTTCAGCTTTCCGGAAAATGGCATAGCCTTCGCAGAGCTTGGGCAGCACACGGCCTCCGGAATCTCCTTCACCGGCGTAAAGCATAAACCTCCCTGACCTGTGGAAAGCTTCACCCCGGAGAAAAAGAGACCGAACACGGCTCGCTCCACGGTGATACTGTCCAAATCCACCGCTTGCTCGATTTCCCTAATACATTCCTGTAGGAAAATGTTTGTTCCTTCTATTTTCTTTACTTCCTTCATAGTAACGCTCCTTATAATCCCCTAAGAACACTCCATCTCTCGATAACAAAAAAAGAGAGCCTTCACAGGCTCCCCCTATAGTTTTTCAAAAATTACTTGGAAGACTCTTCTGTGCTCTTGGACTCTTCTGCTGCTGCAGTAGTCTCTTTAGCATCCTTCTTGTCATCCTTCTTGTCATCCTTCTTGTCGTCAGCCTTTACAGACTCCTTAGCTGCCTCAGTCTCCATCTTGCTCTCAGCTGCTGCAGTGGTCTCTGCCTTCTTACCGGAACATGCTACCATTGTAAGAGCTGCTGTCATTGCTGCAAGTACTAATAATCCTCTAACCATCTTTCTCATAATAGTCTCCTCTCTTCTGCCTATGCAGAAAAAAACATTTTTTCTTTTTTTGCTTTCAGAACCGAATAACGTATCTCTGAAAGATGGAAGTAGAATACTCCTCTGCTTTTTAAAAAACAAGATTTTTTTATCCATTTTAAAAACTTATTAAGAAAATGTTCCAAAAATCTTCTCTGCTGTTTGTAGAAAAATACAAAATTTCGATTCTATCCTTTTAGAAACATACACATCATCATTTTATATTCCAATATTGGAATATATTTATATTTATTATTATTTTGTTCCCATTTCGGAATAAAAATTGCTTTGTTCTGTATTTTGCGCTAATATTGGAATATTATATTATGGAGGTGATTACATTGGTTAAAAGAAAAGAATACTTGCATCGTCTGATTCAATGGAAGGATGAACAGCTCATCAAAGTTGTCACCGGTATCCGCCGTTGCGGAAAATCCACAATGCTTATGCAGTACCAAGAATGGTTAAAAGCTAATAATATTTCCGATGAACAAATTATTTCCATTAATTTTGAAGATTTGGAATATGAAGAGCTGCAGGACTATCAAAAGCTCTATGACTATCTTAAACATCGTTTATGTAAAGGGAAGATGACTTACATCTTTTTAGATGAAATTCAGAAGGTCCCATCCTTTGAAAAAGTCGTAGATAGTCTATATATAAAAGCTGATGTGGACATCTACATTACCGGTTCCAATGCTTATATGCTTTCCGGAGATCTGACTACACTATTAACCGGTCGATATGTCGAAATCAAAATGCTTCCTCTATCCTTCAAAGAATTTCTTGAAATTTGCAAAATGGATCAAGAGCGAGGTCTGACAGAATATATGCGGGTTGGGGGACTTCCCTATATAGCCACAATGGATTGCACGCAAGAAAAACTCGAAACTTATCTGGAGGGTATCTACAATACAGTAATTGTAAAAGATATCGAAGATCGGCAAGCGAGGAAAGAAAAGAGTCCGGAGAAAAGGAAAATCTCAGATATTTTTCTACTAAAAACCATCGCAAAATATCTGTCCGGTGTTATCGGAAATCCGATATCTGTCCGGAGCATTACTGATTATCTGAGTTCAAATGGAAGAAAAATCTCTCCTAACACCGTGAGTGATTATGTTGAGGCTCTTACAGAGTCCTTTATTTTCTATTCTGCAGAACGTTTCGATATCGTTGGAAAACAGCTCCTGAAAGCTAATCGTAAGCTATATATTGTAGATTTAGGTTTGCGAAACTTTATCTTGCCTCGCAGCCAATACGATCTTGGATTTTCGCTGGAAAATATCGTCTATTTTGAGCTCCTGCGTCGAGGGTACCGTGTGATGATTGGAAAGCTGGGTAATACTGAGGTTGATTTCGTTGCAGAAAAACAGGGAGCCTATACCTACTTCCAGGTCACCGCAGATATGACCGCAAAAGAAACCTTTGACCGAGAACTGAAACCACTGACCAATATCCGTGATAACTACAAAAAAATTATTTTAACCGGTGACCGATTAACTATTGGAAATTACAACGGTATTCAGATCAAAAATCTATCTGATTGGCTCTTAGATAAAGAGTAGGGTTGGAATCGGGATTGGAACTGTACGAGCGATGAGTAAGATGCCCTTTGGCATCTTACCGCGAGTAGCCCACAGTTCTACGGGATAAGAAAAGACTCCCCAAAAAACTTGGAGAGTCCCACATACTGCATATGTCTTTTCTTATCTCTTGGTGAATTGTACGAGCGACCAGCAAGATGCCCTTTGGCATCTTACCGCGAGTAGTTGCGAGCCTTGGGCGAGCAACTCGCAAGTTTACGGGATAAGAAAAGACTCCCCAAAAACTTGGGGAGTCCCACATACTGAATATGTCTTTTCTTATCTCTTGGAGAACTGTGGAGCACGACGAGCTGCCTTCAATCCGTACTTCTTTCTCTCCTTCATACGAGAGTCTCTGGTTAAGAAACCGGACTTCTTTAAGACAGGACGGAAATCGCTATCCATCTCGCAAAGTGCTCTTGCGATACCATGACGAATTGCACCGGCCTGACCTGTGGTTCCGCCACCCTTAACGTTTACAAGAACATCCAACTTTCCTTCGTTCTGTGTTGCCACAAGTGGCTGACGAACGATGGTCTTCAATGTCTCTAATCCGAAATACTCGTCGATAGAACGCTTATTTACGGTTACCTTTCCTGTTCCTGGCATGATATATACTCTTGCTACAGAGCTTTTTCTTCTGCCTGTGCCGTAATTTCTGTTTGTAGCCATTTTTTATCCTCCCTTAGATTGATAGTGCAACTGGCTGCTGAGCCTGGTGCTTGTGATCCGGACCAGCATACACGAAAAGCTTCTTGTACATCTGTCTACCTAAAGGACCCTTGGGAAGCATTCCCTTAACGGCAAGTTCAATAACCTGCTCCGGCTTGTTTGCTCTCATATCTCTCAAAGAAGTTTCCTTCATGGAACCAACATAACGAGAGTGAGTACGATACAGCTTCTGCTCCAGCTTCTTACCGGTAACGGTAATCTTCTCTGCGTTTACTACGATTACATAGTCACCACAGTCTAAGAACGGAGTAAATGTGGGCTTTCTCTTTCCACGAAGTACTGCTGCGATCTCTGATGCAAGACGTCCGAGTGTCTTCCCCTCTGCATCTACTACGAACCACTTTCTCTCAATAGTAGAAGCCTTTGCTACGTATGAATTCATAACAACCTCCTATGTGTAGGCTACTTACTCTGGTCCAGTCAAGGGACTGATTTCAGTATTTAATGTAGCCCGGGCATTTGCCCTGCTTCTGTTCCGCTGTAATAACAGCCTTATCACTTTATAGAATTTCCCTTGTATTGTCAAGGCTTTTCTGCATTTTTCCGAGGATTTTCCAAGGATTCCCTAACGATGCGCATCCCTGCTTTTCTTTACGACAATTTTAGAAATATCCTCCGGAAAAAGAATTTTTCTTTAAAATTTGCAAAAAAGCATTCCCAAGTTCTTTTTCACCATGGTATCATAACACAAATTTTTCTTTCTGAGGAAAAAAGAAAAATTAGCGCCAGGGCTTCGGGAACCCCAAAGCCGACGAGGTAAACAGTCATCGAAAGATTCGGCGGATGCTGTTTCGGAGTAGTGCATCGTTAGGGAAAGAAAAAAAGCGAAATCAAAATCGTAACAAAAGCTTTCTCCGCACCGAAAACAATCAAATAGGAGGAATTTACAATGTGCGGTATTGTTGGTTTTGTTGGGCAGGGGAATACAAAGGATATTCTTCTGGCCGGTCTTTCCCGTCTGGAATACAGAGGCTATGATTCTGCGGGAATCGCTTTGTACTCTCAGCCTTTCACAGTGGTAAAGGCTGTAGGAAAATTAGAAGAATTGAAAAAGAAGGTTGCGGCTGACAAAGAATGTCAGCTTCCCTACTCCATGGGAATCGGCCACACCCGTTGGGCCACACACGGTAAGGCCAGTGAAAAAAATGCTCACCCCCACCTGTCCATGCATAAGGAAGTGGTGTTGGTGCATAACGGGATTATTGAAAACTTTGCGGAGCTTAAGAATTTTTTACAGGAACAGGGTTATAGCTTCTACTCCGACACGGATACGGAGGTAGCGGTAAACCTGATTGAATATTATTACCGGAAGGATAAGGACATTTTAAAAGCTCTCTTCTCCGTACAAAAGGAGCTGAAGGGCTCTTATGCCTTTGCCATCATGTTCCAGGAGGATGAAAAGACTCTTTATGCCATGCGTAAGGACAGTCCTTTGATTGTGGGTAAGGGAGAAAATGCCTTTTATCTTGCTTCCGATGTTTCCGCCTTTTTGGACTATACCAAGGAAATCTACCCTGTGGAAAATCGGGAAATTCTAAGCCTTTCCGAAAAGGAAATCCATATTTACAATAAAAATGCCGAAGAAGTACAGCGTTCTTCCGCTATCGCAGAGCTGGATCAGAGCCAGATTCATAAGGGAGAGTATCTTCATTTTATGGAAAAGGAAATCTTTGAGCAGCCTAAGGTTGTGAAGGATACCCTGCTCTATGCCTGCAAGCAGGAAAATGAAGAGACTGCGGGAAATGCGGTAAATTCGGGAAATGTGGGAAATGCGGTAAATTCAGAAAATCCGGAATTTTCCTATGAAGCCTTCTCCATGACGGAAAAGGATTTTCAGGAGATTTCCAGAGTCCGGGTAATTGCCTGCGGTTCTGCCTACCACGCGGGATGGGTTTTAAAATCCGTCTGCGAAAGCTTGGCCAGAGTTCCGGTGCAGGTGGAGCTGGCCAGCGAATTCCGCTATAACCACCCTATTTTGGAAAAGGGCGAACTGGTAATCAGCATCAGTCAGTCCGGAGAAACTGCGGATACCTTGGCTGCCGTAAAGGAAGCCAAGAAATTAGGAGCGAAAACCCTTTCCATCGTAAATGTGAAAGGCTCAGCCATTGCCAGAGAATCCGACTTTGTCTTTTACACCCAGGCAGGACCGGAAATTGCGGTAGCCACCACCAAGGCCTACAGCTGTCAGCTTGCCGCAGGCTACATTTTCTCCCTGCTTCTGGCTAAGGCAAAGGGAAAAATCAGCAAGGAAGAGACTAGGAGCTTAACAGAAGAGCTTTTCCTTCTTCCGGGAAAAATTCAGCAATGTCTTTCCTTCGATCAGGAAATCCTTCCTATGGCAAAGGAACTTAAGGATGCGGACAACATTTTCTTCCTGGGAAGAGGCTTAGACTGGGCCATCTCCATGGAGGGCGCTTTGAAGCTGAAGGAAATCAGCTATATCCACTGTGAAAGCTATAGCAGCGGAGAATTAAAGCACGGCACCATCAGCTTAATCGAAAAGGGCAGCCCGGTTATCGGTCTTCTTTCTCAAGAAGAGCTTGCGGGAAAAAGCATTTCCAATATCCATGAGGTACGAAGCCGTGGCGCAAAATGCTTTGCCATTCGGATGGAAGATATCGCTATCGAAGAAGAGGACTTTGCCGGAAGTCTTAGTGTACCTAAGACCCATCCCCTCTTTGCCGGAAGCCTTTTGGTGCTCCCCCTACAATTCCTCTCCTACCAGGTTAGCCTGTTAAAGGGCTTCGATCCGGATAAGCCCAGAAACTTGGCGAAGTCCGTGACAGTGGAATAAAAAAAGGAACTGTAATAAAATCAGAGTTTAGTGAAAGTTTTGGCAGTATAGGTCTGAAATGGGGGGTAATCTGAGCCCCTCAGTACTTACTGAAAGCGAGCAAAGCGATGCTAGAAGTTAGTACTGCTAGGTGGCGAAGTTAGCGAGAGCGTGCCCCGATTTTAGACCTATACTGCCAAAACTAATTTACTCTTTCGATTACAGTTCCTTTTTTATTCCCTTAAATTACGACGCCAAATTCCGGCTTATCCTATCGAAGCACTCTTGCGCCAGCTCCCTTCATCAGCGCCTCCACCTCTTCTTTTCTGGCCATGGTGGTGTCTCCCGGTGTGGTCATGGCTAAAGCACCGTGGCAAACCGCATATTGGATAGCCAGGGCAGGATCTCCCTTTTCCATTAATCCGTACAGAAGGCCTGAGGCAAAGGAATCTCCCCCTCCTACACGGTCAAAGATTTCCAGCTTGGGGAAGGACATTCCCTCATACACCTGGCCCTCTGCATAGCAAATGCCGGACCAGTCATTTACCGTAGCACTGTGTACGGTTCGAAGGCTGGTAGCCACCACCTTGAAGTTGGGATAAAGCTTTACCAGTTCTTCCTGCATTTTCCCATAGGCCTTAGGATCCAAATGCTTTAAGTCTTTCTGTCCCTCTACATGAAGACCAAGACAGGCGGTGAAGTCCTCTTCATTTCCCATCATAATATCCACGAAATTAGCCGCTTCCCGGTTCACTTCCTGTGCCTTCTCTACGCCCCCGATGGCATCCCACATGGAGGGGCGATAATTTAAGTCGTAGGAAATCACCGTGCCGTGCTTCTTTGCCGCTTCCATCACTGCCAGCATGGTTTCTCCGGACTGCTCGGAAAGAGCCGCATAAATGCCTCCGGTATGCAGCAGACGAACCCCCAGCTCCCCGAAAATTCTATCCAAATCAATATCTTCCTTCTTCAGCTTGGAAATGGCGGTATTTGCCCGGTCGGAACAGCCCTTGGCACCTCTTACTCCGAAGCCCCGCTCCGTAAAGTTTAGACCGTTTCGGCAGGTTCTTCCGATGCCATCCGTCTTCGCCCAATGGATAAAGGATGTATCCACGCCTCCCTGTAGAATAAAGTCTTCTACAAGGTATCCGATTTCATTTGCCGCAAATGCTGTAATTACCGCAGTTTTCAAAGAGAAACAGCGTCGAAGTCCCCGCACCACGTTGTACTCTCCGCCACCTTCCCAAACCTTGAATTGTCTGGCGGTACGAATCCGGCCCTCTCCCGGATCCAAGCGAAGCATGATTTCTCCTAAGGAAATGGCGTCGTAAGCGCAGTCTTTTTTCTCTCGAAATGATAAAGCCATAAGGGTTCCTCCTCTATCTTCTGTCCAAATGCCTCTTCCTACTCTAACATAAAAATGCAATGGCTCACAGGAGGCTTTTTCACTATACTTTTCCTTATGGTTTTAGACATTTTTCCTATTGTCTTAGACACTGTTCCTATTGTCTTAGAGACTGTTCCTATTATCTTATACTTTTTTCTGTTGTGGCAGACTCTATTTTATCTTATCCGAGCGCTTCATTTACAGCACAAAAAAACCGGAGCCCCTACCGGCCCCGGTTTTCCTTGTTTTTTGAAAGTATTTCCCAGCTTTCTTAGAAAGTCTTATCTCAGAAGAGAAAGAACTCCCTGTGGCTGCTGGT